>JALOAS010000077.1 GCA_023228705.1 Ottowia sp.
AAAGCCCGTCCAATCAAGACGCAAAGCGCAGGCATGGCCCGTGCCATGGCGAGCATTTGCAACGCGGAGTGGGCGGGTTTGGGCGGTCAAAGCGGGCATGAGGGATTCTTTCTCAAGCTCTCAGACCAGCGCCCGCGCGAACTCGCGGGCCCGGAACGTCTGCAGGTCCTGCAGCTGCTCCCCAACGCCGATGAAATACACGGGCACCGGGTTTTCCCGGGCGATGGCGCAGAGCACGCCACCCTTGGCGGTGCCGTCCAGCTTGGTCACGATGAGGCCGGTCAGCCCGCCCAGCGCCTCGTCAAAGGCCCGGACCTGCGCCAGCGCGTTTTGCCCGGTGTTGCCATCGATCACGAGCAGGACTTCATGCGGCGCCGTGAAATCGGCCTTGGTGACCACGCGGCGGATCTTGGCCAGCTCCTCCATGAGGTTCTTCTGCGTCGGCAGCCGGCCTGCCGTGTCGATCAGGACCACGTCCATGTCGCGAGCGCGGCCGGCGCCCACGGCGTCAAAGCTGACCGCGGCCGGGTCGGCGCCCTGCTGGCTGATGATCTCGACCTCGTTGCGGCCGGCCCAGACCTGCAGCTGCTCGCGCGCTGCTGCGCGGAACGTGTCGGCTGCCGCCAGCAGCACGCGTGCGCCCGCGTTGGCCAGGTGATGCGTGAGCTTGCCTATGGACGTGGTCTTGCCGGCGCCGTTGACGCCGGCAATGATGATGACGGTGGGGTGGTACAGGCCCACGTCCAGCGTTTTCTCCAGCGGCGTCAGCAGCTCTGCAATGGCGTCCTGCAGCAGCGCCCGGGCCTGCGTCGCGTCGCGAGCCCTTTCCTTGCGAACGCGGCGCCTGAGGTCGGCCAGCAGGTGCTCGGTCGCTGCCACGCCGGCGTCGGCCATGAGCAGCGCCATTTCCAGCTCCTCGTACAGCGCCTCGTCTATGGGGCCCGCGGCAAAGGCCGCGTCCATGCTGGTGCCGGTCTTGCGCAGGCTGTTGCGCAACTTGCCGAACCAGCCCTCGCGCGGGACCTCGACCAGCTCGGGCAGCGCCTGTGGCGGCTCGGCTGTGGGGGCGGCTTCAGCGGCTGCTGCTGTTTCGGCAGGCGGTTCGGCGCCGTCAGCAGGATGCGGCGCGGGCGCGGCCTCCGCTTCCGCCTCGGCGGGCGCGGCGCTGTCCACGGCCGCAACCTCTGCTACCGCGTTTTCATGAAGCGAATCTGGCTCGCGCTGTTTTTTTCGGAAGAATCGGAACATCGAATTTCTTTAATCGCGCGCCGTGCGCGCTGACGGGCGGCAGGCCGGCCCCAGGGGTCGCGGCCGGCTGCCCGGCTCATGGGCAAGTGTAGGGCCTTGCCGCCGTCTTCAATGGCTGAGGATGAGGCTCTTGTCCTGCCGCGGCAGCATGCGGCCCACCGTGGCGGCGCGCGCGAACCCCAGTTCCCTGAAAACCGCCAGCACCTGCGCCGCGGTGTTCTCGCTGCATGAAACCAGCAGGCCGCCGCTGGTCTGCGGGTCGGTGAGCAGCGCGCGCGCCGCGCCGTCAAGATCCGCGGGCAGCGCCACCTCGCTTGCGTACGACGCCCAGTTGCGCTTGCTGGCGCCGGTGACGACGCCCTGCGCGGCCAGCGCGGCGACCTCCGGCAGCAGCGGCACGTCCGGCCAGTGCAGTTGCGCGGTCACGCCGCTGCTGCGCGCCATCTCCAGCGCATGCCCGGCCAGTGCAAAGCCGGTGACGTCGGTCATGGCGTGCACGCCGGGCAGCTCGGCCAGGCGCGGGCCGGCCACGTTGAGCTGCGTGGTCGATGCCATCAATGCCTGGTACCCCGCTTGCGAAAGCTGCTGCCGCTTGAGCGCGGCGGCCAGCACGCCCACGCCCAGCGCCTTGCCCAGGACGAGCACGTCACCCGCCTGCGCGGCACTGTTCCTGAGTATGCGCTGCGGGTGCACCAGTCCCATGGCGACCAGGCCGTATATGGGCTCGACCGCGTCTATGGTGTGGCCGCCCGCCACCGGCACGCCTGCCTCGGCGCAGACACTGGCGCCGCCTTCCAGGATGCGGCCTATGGTTTGCGCGGACAGCACGTTGATCGGCATGCCGACCAGGCTCAGCGCCAGCACCGGCGTGCCGCCCATGGCGTACACGTCCGACAGCGCGTTGGCCGCCGCGATGCGGCCAAAGTCAAACGGGTCGTCGACGATGGGCATGAAGAAATCAGTGGTCGCAACCAGCGCCTGCGTGTCGTTGAGTTGGTAGACTGCAGCGTCGTCCGACGTATCCAGGCCCACCAGCAATTGCGGTGGCAGCGGCATGGTGGCTGCCGATGCGCGCAGGATTTCCGACAACAGGCCGGGCGCGATCTTGCAGCCGCAGCCGCCGCCATGCGACAGGCTGGTGAGGCGGGGTTCGGCGCGGGCGATGGTGGCAGGTGTCAAGGTGGGGGTATCCATGCAAATATTATGCGGCCGGCGTGCCTGCGATGTCCGTGGCGCGCCGCGGCGCGCACAATGGATGAAGCGCCACGGGAACATTTTCATGTACGCAGACTCATGACTTTCATGTCCATGCCTTTCATCAAACGTGCCGCAGCCGCGCTGGCCGGCCTGATCGTGGCAAGCTCGCTTGCCGTTGCCGGCAACGCGCTGGCCGAGTCCGGCCCGCAGGTCAGCCAGTTCGTGCTCGACAACGGGCTGACCGTCATCGTGCAGCCGGATCACCGCTCGCCCACGGCGGTGCACATGCTCTGGGTGCGCACCGGCGCCATGGACGAGGTCGACGGCACCAGCGGCGTTGCGCACGCGCTGGAACACATGATGTTCAAGGGAACGGACAAGCTGGGGCCCGGCGAGTTCTCCCGGCGCGTGGCGCAGATGGGCGGGCTGGAAAACGCCTTTACCGCCAGCGATTACACCGCGTACTTCCAGCAGATACCTGCCGACAAGCTGTCCGAAGCCATGAAGCTGGAGGCGGACCGCTTTGCGCACAACCGGTACAGCGACGCCGAATTCGACAAGGAAATCCAGGTGGTGCAGGAAGAGCGCCGCATGCGCACCGAGGACAACCCGCGCGCGCTGCTGCGCGAGCAGCAGAGGGCGGCCACCTTTGTCGCGTCCCCGTACCACCGCCCGGTGGTTGGCTGGATGGGGGATCTGCAGGCCATGACCGCTGATGACGTCCGCCACTTCTATCAGAAGTGGTATGTGCCGGCCAATGCAGCGGTGGTCGTGGTGGGTGACGTCGATCCGCAGCAGGTTCTGGAGCAGGCCGAGCAAATCTATGGCGGCATCCCGGCCCGGGCGGTGCCCGTGCGCAAGCCGCGTCCCGAGCCCGAGCAGCCGGGCGTGCGTCGCATCGACGTGAAAGCGCCTGCCGAGCAGGCGGTGGTGTCGCTGGCGTTCCGCGTGCCGCGGCTGTCCGGGCTGGATGCGTTGCCGCAAAACGATGCGGCGCTGGCGCTGACGGCGCTGGCCGAAGTGCTTGATGGCTACGAAGGCGCGCGCCTGCAGAAGGACCTCACGCGCGGCCCGGACCGCGTGGCCGACGCCGTCCATGCCGCCAACGGGCTGGTGGGCCGCGGCCCGCAGCTGTTCACGCTTTCCGCCGTGGTGGCGCCAGGCAAGACCGCAGAGCAGGCCGAGGCCGCGCTGCGCGAGCAGGTCCGGCGCATCGCCAGCGAGGGCATTGGCGATGCCGAGCTGGAACGCGTCAAGAACCAGTGGATGGCCAGCGAGATCTACAAGCGTGATTCGGTCATGGGCCAGGCCATGGAGCTGGGCATGTGGTGGGCGCAGCAGCTGCCGCTGAACGCCGGCGAGCTGCTGGTCGAGCGCCTGCGCCAGATTACGCCCGCGCAAGTCCAGGATGCGGCCAAAACCTGGTTTGGCGACGACCAGATGACGGTGGCCACGCTGGTGCCGCAGCCGCGCGCCAACGGTGGGCAGCCGCAACCGTCAGCCGCGCCGCCGGGCGAGATCCAGGAATGATGAGGCGCCTCATGTCCAGAAAAAACCTTGCGGCCCTGGCGCTGGCCGTGCTGGCCTGCGTGCTGCTGGCAACGCAGGCGCTGGCCGCTATTCCCATCCAGCACTGGACGCAGGCCAGCGGTGCCGGCGTCTGGTTCGTGCCCAGCCCGACGCTGCCCATACTGGACGTGCAGATTGATTTTGATGCCGGCGACCGGCGTGATCCGCCGCAGCAGTCGGGGCTGGCCAGCGCAACGGCGCAAATGTTGGGCAAGGGCGTTGCCGCCGCCGACGGGCAGCCGGCGCTGGACGAGAGCGAGCTGGAAGAAGCCTGGGCCGACCTGGCCGCAAGTTTTGACGGCAGCGCCAGCCGCGACCGCATGAGCTTTTCCCTGCGTACGCTGACCGACCCCAAGATCCTGCCACAGGCCGTTGCGCTCGCGGCGCGCGAGCTGGGCCACCCCAGCTGGCCGGAAAAGGTCTGGGACCGCGAGCGCGAGCAGTGGTCCGCAGCGATCCGCGAGTCGCTGACGCGGCCCGGAACGGTGGCCGCACGCGCGTTTCGCAAGGCCGTGTATGGCAGTCACCCGTACGGCGTGGAAACAGAGCCCGAGACGCTGGAGCGCGTCGGCGTATCGGACATGCGCGATTTTTATGCCATGCATGTACGGCCCTGCCACGCGCGGGTGAGCGTGGTGGGAGCGATCAGCCGCGAGCAGGCCGACCAGTTGGTGCAGCAGCTGCTGGCGCCGCTTGCGCAGGATGCGGCGTGCCCGGAACTGCCGGCCGTACCCGAAGTGGCGCCGCTGACACGGGCGGAGGAAATCCGCATTCCGTTTGCCTCGGCGCAGACGCATGTGCTGATCGGGCAGCCCGGCTACAAGCGCGACGACCCGGCGTTCTTTGCCCTGCTGGTGGGCAACCACATCCTGGGTGGCGGCGGCTTTACGTCGCGCCTGACCCAGCGGGTGCGCGAGGATCGGGGCCTCTCCTACAGCGTGTACAGTGCGTTTTCTCCGGGCCGCCATGCCGGCGCGTTCAGCATCAGCCTGGAAACGCGGCCGGACCAGGCCGGCGAGGCGCTGCAGGTATCGCGTGACGTGCTGGACGAATTCGTGGCCGAAGGGCCGACCGACACCGAGCTGCAGGCGGCCCAGGACAACCTCACGGGCAGCTTCCCGCTGCGGCTGGACAGCAACCGCAAGCTGCTGGCCAACGTGGCCAACATCGCCTGGAACGGGTTGCCGCTGGATTACCTGGAACACTGGACCGACCGCATCAGCGCCGTGACGCGCGAGGAAATCACGCAGGCGTTCCAGCGGGTCCTGCAACCCCAGCGCGAAGTCACCGTCGTCGTGGGGCCGGACGCCGATTCCGTGGACACGGACACGGCGCCGCAGTCTCCAGCGCCAGCGGACTGAGCCGCCATGGCCAGACGCCGTGCGGGGTCGAGACCTGCAGCCGGCCGGCGCGGCCACGCGGCGCCGCGCAAGCACGTGGTGCGAATCATCGGCGGCCAGTGGCGGGGCCGCCGCATTCCGGTGCTGGCGCATCCACAGCTGCGCCCAACGCCCGACCGGGTGCGGGAGACGCTGTTCAACTGGCTGGGCCAGGATCTGAGCGGCTGGCAGTGCCTGGATGTCTTTGCCGGCACCGGCGCATTGGGGCTGGAAGCGGCATCACGCGGCGCGGCCTCCGTGCTGCTGGTCGAGCAGGATGCAGCGCTTTGCCGCCAGCTGCAGGCCAGCGTGGAGCGGCTGGCGGCCAGCCGTGTCCGCGTCCAGCATGGCAACGGGCTGCTCGTTCTGGCTGCGCAGCCGGCGGCCAGCGTGGACCTGGTGCTGCTTGACCCGCCGTTTGAGCTGGCGCCATTGGCCATGGAGGCACTGGCGGTGGCCGCTGGCGTGGTCCGGCCTGGGGGTTTTGTCTACCTGGAGACGGCCACGCGCTGGCCAGAGGCCGAGGGTGCAGCAGGTGGCCTGGTGCTGCACCGGCACGCCCGCGCGGGTGCGGTCCATGCGTACCTGTTGCAAAAGCCTGCGGCTGTCCCGGCCGGCGGGACGGGAGAGGGCGGATTGCATAATGGGTGACGCTGCCCGTCCGCCAACCAGAGTACCCGCATGAAGCCACCCGTCATTGCCATCTACCCCGGCACCTTTGACCCGATCACGCTGGGCCACGAAGACCTGATCCTGCGTGCGCGCCGCCTGTTTGACGAGGTGGTGGTTGCCGTCGCCATCGCGCATCACAAGAAGACGCTGTTCAGCCTGGACGAGCGGCTG
The DNA here is from genome assembly GCA_023228705.1 of Ottowia sp. Taxonomy (GTDB): domain Bacteria; phylum Pseudomonadota; class Gammaproteobacteria; order Burkholderiales; family Burkholderiaceae_C; genus Ottowia. The sequence continues at coordinate 6,237 of JALOAS010000077.1, forward strand.
GCGCTGGTGGAGACGGCGATTGCCGGGCGGCCTGGAATACGCGTCCAGCCGTTCGATGGGCTGGTCATCCACTGTGCGCAGCGGTGCGGCGCTCGCGTCATGCTGCGCGGCCTGCGCTCAAGCACGGACTTTGACTACGAGCACCAGCTTGCCGACATGAATCGCCGCATGGCGCCCGACGTGGAAACGGTATTCCTGGCGCCAGACCACCGCTGGCAGAGCATCAGCAGCACGCTGGTGCGCGAGATCACGCTGCTCGGCGCCGACGATGCCGAGCAGTTTGTCTCGCCACCCGTGTGGCAGGCGCTGCTGGCCAGGAAAGCCGAGCGCGCCGCCGGGTAGCGACGCCGCGCGTATCGGACCGCTTGCGGGTTACCTGTCCAGGTCGCCGTAGCAGAGGTACTTCATCTCCAGGTATTCGTCTATCCCGTGCGTGGACCCCTCGCGGCCCAGGCCGGACTGCTTGACGCCGCCAAAGGGCACGTGCTCGGCGGAGATCAGGCCGGTGTTGATGCCGACCATGCCGTACTCCAGCCCCTCGCTGACGCGCGTGATGCGGCCGATGTCGCGCGCGTAGAAGTAGCTGGCCAGGCCAAACTCGGTGGCGTTGGCCGCGTCTATGGCTTCCTGCTCGGTGCTGAAGCGGAACACCGGCGCCAGCGGCCCGAACGTTTCTTCGCGTGCGACCAGCATGTCGCTGGTGGCGCCGGAAATGACCGTGGGTTCAAAGAACTGGCCTTTCAGCCTGCTGCCGCCGGTCATGATGGTTCCGCCCTTGGCCTGCGCGTCCTCCAGGTGCTGCTGCACCTTGTCGAGCGCAGCCGGTTCGATCAGCGGACCGATCAGGACACCGTCGTCAAAGCCGCTGCCAACCTTCATCTCCTTCACCTTGGCGGTCAGCTTCTCGACATAGGCGTCGTAGATGCCATCCTGAGCGTAGATGCGGTTGGCGCAGACGCAGGTCTGGCCTGCATTGCGGTACTTGCTGGCCAGCGTGCCCTCGACCGCCGAATCCAGGTCGGCGTCGTCAAAAACAATGAACGGTGCGTTGCCGCCCAGCTCCAGCGAGAGTTTCTTGATCGTCGGCGCGCATTCGGCCATGAGCAGGCGACCGACCTCGGTCGAGCCGGTGAACGACAGGTGGCGCACGACGTCGCTGCGGCACAGCGTGTTGCCTATGGCCGAGGCGCTGGTTCCGGCCACGATGTTGAGCACGCCGGCCGGGATGCCCGCGCGCTCGGCCAGCTCTATGGCCGCCAGCGCGGTCAGCGGCGTCAGCTGCGGCGGCTTGATGACCACGGTGCAGCCCGCGGCCAGCGCCGGCGCCACCTTGCGCGTGATCATCGCCAGCGGGAAGTTCCACGGCGTGATCGCGGCGCAGACGCCTATGGGCTGCAGGATGACGTTGGCGCGCTTGGTCGCGTCGGTGGTGGCCAGCGTCTCGCCCTGCACGCGCTTGGCTTCCTCGGCAAACCACTCGACGAAGCTGGCGCCATAGGCCACTTCGCCGCGTGCCTCGGCCAGCGGCTTGCCCTGCTCGGCGGTCATGATGCGGGCCAGGTCCTCCTGGTTGTCCATGAGCAGGTGGAACCACTTCATCAGCAGGCCGTGGCGCTGCTTGCCGGTGTGGCTGCGCCACGCCGGCCAGGCCGTGTTTGCTGCCGCGATGGCATCGCTGGTTTCAGCGGCGCCCAGGTCGGCCACGTCGGCCAGCTTGCGCCCGGTGGCCGGGTCCGTGACGTCAAAGCGCCTGCTGCCCGGGATCCAGCGGCCGGCGATGTAGCCGTCGGTCTTGAGCAGGGCCGGATCGTTGAGCCTGGAAAGGGGAGTGATTGCGTTGTTCATCAAGGTCTCCGATGGTCTGGCGCATGCCGGACGGGTGAATTGTCTGCTGCGCCGTTGGGAAGTGACCCATTTTCCCCCTATTGTTGGCTCGTTTGGCAAATCGTGCGGATAGACTTCGCTTCGGCGCGACCGCTCCCGGGTCAAGGTCGGGCTGGTCGCCCATGGGCCCTGGAGACAAGCGGCGCCGGCCTGCCGGGTTCAGCTCGGGCAAGGCTTGAAATTGCGCCGGACGGCCAAATATCCAGTCAGATGGGCGAACACCCGTTCCCCAGCCAAGGAGCATGCCCGTGGATCTACTAGCCAACGACTTTCCGAGTGTTATTTTGGCCGAGCGCGCGGCGCCGTGCCTGTCGCTGTATCAGCGTACGTACCGCCGGCACCCGGAAAATCTTCAGGATCCGATCCGCTTTAGCAACCTGGTCAGGGAACTGGCCCAATCGCTACAGCAGAAATACCCGGATCGCGAGATCAAGCCGCTGCTGGCGCCGCTGCATGCCTTGGCCGAGGATGCCGGATTCTGGAATCACACGCTGGACGGTCTTGCGGTTCTGGCTGCGCCGGATTTCTTTCGCGTCTACCGGCTGCAGCGGCCGGTGGTCGACCTGGCCGTGGTTGCCGACAGCTTCCATACCAAGCCGCTGCTGCGCATCATGCAATCTGCCGATCGTTACCAGGTGCTGGGCCTGAATCGCCACGAGGCGCGCCTGTTCGAGGGCAACCGTGACCACCTCGACGAGATCGAGTTGGCGCCGGACGTGCCGCGCACGCTTGCAGATGCCGTGGACCGCGACTTCGAGCGCGACCCTGCCATGCGAACGTACGGGCGGATCAAGCAGGAGATGGGTCGCCATGGCGCCAGCGACGTGAAGCAGGACGGCATCCAGGCCGATACCGAACGCTTTTTTCGCGCCGTTGACCGCGGCGTTCTGGAACACCACTCGCGACCGTCCGGACTGCCGCTGTTGCTGGCCACCCTGCCCGAACACCATCACCTGTTTCGCGACATCAGCCGCAACCCCAACCTGCTCGCAGCCGGCATAGACGTTTTCGCGGGCGACCTCACCCTGGACGTGCTGTGCAAGCGTGCCTGGGAGCAGGTCCAACCGAATTATCTGGAGCGCCTGGCTGGCCTGGTTGACCGTTTTCACGCGGCAAGCCATCGCGACCAGGCCAGCGACGACCTGGCCGAGTCGGCCAAGGCCGCAGTGGCTGGCCGCATCCACACCTTGCTGCTCGAAGCCGAGCGCCAGATCCCCGGTCGCATCGATGCGGCCAGCGGGGAAATCACCTTGGGCGAGCTGGCTGACCCCGAAACGGACGACCTGCTCGATGACCTGGGCGAACGCGTATTGGCCACGGGTGGCGAGGTCGTGATGGTACCGGCCGAGCGCATGCCAACGCGCACCGGGCTTGCGGCGATCTACCGGTTTTGACGCAGCCATTGGAAGAGGTTGAGCGTTGAGCGTCCAGCGAATAGGCCGTCCAGCGTTCGACGTCCAGCCGAGTGCGCCGGATGACAGATGATCCCGGCCCTTTCGGGCCTTGGATGATGGCCGCCTGCGGCGGCTGATGAAGGTTTGGCGTCAAGCGTTGAGCGTCCAGCGTGTGCCCACCACGCTCAACGCTCAACGCTCAACGCTCAACGCTCAACGCCCAACCTCTTCAAACGCTCAACCTCCCCATCATGGCGGCGCAGCCGCAGTCATTGCCGCCGCGCAGCGGCGCGATCATCGTCATGCGCTTGGGTGTTGCTGGGCCTCGTCGCCGATCAGAAAACAGCAGGCGGACGGGATTGATGCAAGGGGTGGAAAAGCCTGTACACTGCGTCTTTTGACGCTTGCCGGGCTGCCGCCTGCCGGGGCTGCGGCAAGAACAACGGGAACCGGGCCGTTGTTTTGCTACGATCGGTCGCTGTTAACAGATTAAAAAAGGGGAGTCAAATGCGATTTTCAATCAGGCAAGTGGCGCGCGCTGCAGCGCTGGGTGTGTCGGCGGGTGTGCTTTCGCTGGGGCTCGGCACCAGCGCCATGGGCGCGGACCCCATCAGGATAGGCGTCGTCACGTTCCTGTCCGGGCCGGCTGCCGGGACTTTTGGCGTTCCCGTTCGCGATGCGGCCAACGCCGTGCTCGAGGAAATCAACGCCGGCAAGGTGCCGGCGCCTTACGCGACGGCCGGTTTTGGCGGCGCGCCCATTGAATTCACCTTTGTCGACGAGGCCGGGGGCACGACCAAGCAGGTCACCGAGTTTCGCAACCTGGTCGAGCAAAAGGGCGTGGACGCGGTCATCGGCTACGTGTCCAGCGGGGACTGCCTGTCGATCGCACCGGTGGCCGAAGAACTCAAGAAGCTGACCGTCATGTTTGACTGCGGCTCGCCGCAGGTGTTCGAGGAGGGCGAGTACAAGTACGTGTTCCGCACCGGCGCCACCGGCACCATGGACAGCGTGGCTGCGGCCATGTACCTGGACCGGCGCGGCGTCGAGGTGAACATGTACACCGGAATCAACCAGAACTACGCCTGGGGTCATGATTCCTGGAACGACTTCAAGGCGTCCATGGACCAGCTGTATCCGGACGCCGAGCTGGCGACGCCGCAGTTCCCCAAGTTCCTGGCGCCGCAGATGGGATCGGAGATCTCGGCCATCATGTCGAGCAACGCCGAGGTCGTGCATTCGTCCAATTGGGGTGGCGATGCGGACACCCTCATCCTGCAAGGCGTGCCGCGCGGGCTGTTCAGCAAGAAGCGGGTGATCCTGACCGTGGGTGAGCCCAACCTGGCCAAGCTGGGCAAGCAGATTCCGGACGGCACCATCATCGGCGCCCGCGGGACCTTTGGCTATTTTGCGCCCGATACCGAGCTGAGCCGCTGGTTCAAGGAGGCGTACGAGAGCCGCCACAAGATCCAGCCCACGTACCCGACGTACAAGATGGCCAATGCGATACTCGGGCTGAAGGCAGCTTGGGAGAAGGCGCAGGAAGCCAATGGCGGCAAGCGGCCCAGCCAGGACCAGATCATCGAAGCCTTTGAGCATGCCACCTTTGAGGGAACGGGAGGCGAAGTGCGCATGGCGCTGGGCAAGGGCCACCAGGCCATGTATGACACGGCCTACGGGACCGTCAAGCACGCCGAAGACGGCAGCGTCCAGATGGCCGATGTCGAGCATTTCGCTGCCGATGAAGTCACGCCACCCGAGGGCATCAAGAGCCTGGACTGGATCAACTCCGGTTTCAAGAACTGACTGACGATCGGTCCGTTTCCACTGCGCATTGAACGGGGTCCGGCGGCTGCGCCGACCCCCATTTCACGATGAGCCACCTCCCAGCGGTCCTGGCCGATGGCGTGTTTTATGCGTCCTGGCTTTTCCTCATCGCCGTGGGCCTGACGCTGATCTACGGCGTCATGCGCATCCTGAACCTGGCGCACGGCAGCTTTTATGCCTTGGGTGCATACGCGGCGGCGTCGGCTGCCGGCGCCTGGCTTGCGCAGGGTTATGCACCGTTTGGCAGTTACGCGGTGCTCATTGTTGCCGCCGTGGTTGCCGGCTGCGTGGTGGGTCCGCTGATCGAGCGCTTCCTGCTGCGCTACATGTACGGCAAGGACGAGATCACGCTGCTGCTGGTCACTTATGCGGTGCTGCTGATCATGGAAGACGCGATCAAGCTGCTGTGGGGCGTGGACTCGTACTTTCTTGCCGAGCCGTACGGCCTGCTGGGCATCTTCGAGGTGGGCAACCTGATCTATCCCGTCTACGACCTCGCCCTGTTTGGCGTGGCCGTGGTCGCCGGCATCGGCCTGACCTGGTTCCTGCAGTACACGCGCACGGGCAAGCTGCTGCGCGTGGTCATCCATGACCGCGAGATCAGCGCGGCCATGGGAATCAACGTGAGCCGCTTCTATCTGCTGACGTTTACCGCCGGCACCGTACTGGCCACGGTGGGCGGGGCGCTGACCGCGCCCATGATCTCGGTGGCGCCCGGCATAGGCATAGAGGTCATCGTCCTGGCGTTTGCCGTCGTCGTCATCGGCGGTCTGGGCAGCCTGCCCGGTGCGGCGCTGGGCGCGCTGATCGTGGGGCTGGCGCGCGCATCCGCGGTGCACTACTTCCCCGCGGCAGAGTTGTTCAGCGTTTACCTGGTCATGGCGCTGGTGCTGATCTTCCGGCCCAGGGGCCTGTTTGCCGGCGCCGAGGTACGCAAGATATGAGATACCGCCCGTACCAGGCGCTGGGCCTGTTTACCGTGGTGCTGTTCGCGCTGGTGGGCACAGGGCTGCTGCTCCCCGCCTGGCAATTCCTGACCACGGTGGCGCTGGCCAAGGGCATGGCGGTGCTGGGCCTGATGCTGCTGCTGCGCACGGGGCTGGTGTCCTTTGGCCAGGGGCTGTTCTATTGCCTGGGCGGCTACGCGGCCGGCAGCCTGGGGCAGTTCTGGGGCATCACCGATGCGCTGGTGCTGCTGGTCTTTGGCGTCGCAGTAGCCGTGCTCGTGGCCGCGATCCTGGGCCTGCTGATGGCGCGCTACCGCGACATCTTCTTTGCCATGCTGAGCCTGGCGTTCTCCATGGTGCTGTATGGCCTGCTGGTCAAGAGCCAGATGCTGGGCAGCACCGATGGCTTCAACCTGGCAACGCCCACGCTGCTGGGGTTTTCCATGGGCGGCGACGCTGGCAGCTTCCCGCTCTACGTCATGGCCTGCGTGCTGGCCTGGCTGGCCGCCTGCGGGCTGTACCTTTACATGGATACGCCGCTGGGCCGCCTCTCGCACGCCATCCGCGACAACGAAATCCGCGTTGAATACATGGGTGCTTCGGTCTATCGGGCCATTTACATCAAGTACATCATTGCCGCCGCGCTGACCGGAGCCGGTGGCGTTGTCGCGGCGCTGGCCGTGGGCCACATCGACCCGGAGATGAGCTATTGGGTCACCTCCGGCGAGTTTGTCTTTGTCGCCATCCTGGCGGGCACGGGCAGCGTGCTGGCGCCGTTTCTGGGGTCCATCATCTTCGAGGTGGCGCGCAGCCTGGCCACGCAGTATTCGCCCGACACCTGGCAAATGATCCTGGGCGTGGTGATGCTGGTCATCATCCTGTTCCTTCCGGGCGGACTGTGGTCGGTGTTCGCCCACAGGCGCCGCGAGCCGTCTTGACCCTGCCATGAACGCGATCCTGGAAGCACGCAACCTGAACAAGCGCTTTGGCGCCATCGTGGCTGCCGAGGACGTCTCGGTGGCCATAGCTGCCGATGCCGTGGTCGGGCTGATAGGTGCCAATGGCGCCGGCAAGACCACGTTTGTCAACATGGTGACCGGCTACCTGAAGCCGGACAGCGGGCAGATTGCCCTCGAGGGCAACGACATCACGACGCTCAGGCCGCGTCAGATTACCCGGCGCGGCATTTGCCGCTCGTTCCAGATCCCGCAGCTGTACGACACCATGACCGTACGCGAAAACCTGGAGATCGGGCTCGGCATCCTGTGGCTCAACCGGCGCAGGATGGCCGCGGAATCCCCTGCCGCGGCCGGGGCCGGCAAGGCCGCCAGCCTGGACGCAGCGGCGCAGGACATCCTGGAGCAGTTCCACCTGGCGGCACATCGCGATCGCATCGCCGGTGAGCTGCCCGAAGGATTGCGCAAGCTGCTGGACATTGCCATGGCGCTGATCGCCAGGCCCAGGATCCTGCTGCTGGACGAGCCGACCAGCGGCGTCAGCGCCGACGAGAAGTTCGACATCATGGACCGGGTCATGACCGCCGTGCACGCGCAGGGCGTCACCGTGCTCTTCGTCGAGCACGACATGGACATCGTGCGGCGCTACAGCCAGCGGGTTCTGGCGTTCTACCAGGGCCGCATCCTGGCCGATGGCTCGGTCCGGGACGTGCTGGCCGACGAAGACGTCAGGCGTCACGTGACCGGCGCCTGAGGTGCAACCCATGGAGCAATCGATGAAAAAACGGGCGACAACGGCAACCCCAAGCCATGGGCGACCCCGGATACGGGCTTGTCCATGCTGACGATTGAAAACCTGGATGTCTCCATCGGCCAGGTGGCGATCCTGCGCCACGTGAACCTGACGCTGGGAACCGGCCAAATGGCCGGCCTGATCGGGCGCAACGGCGCCGGCAAGACCACGCTGCTGCGCAGCATCATGGGCTTGCTGGCGCCGCGGCAGGGGACGATCACGCTGGACGGGAAGGCGCTGACCACCGCGCCGGCGCACCTGCGCACGCGGCTGGGCGTGGGCTACATGCCCGAGGACAGGCGGCTGGTGCCGCAGCTGTCGGTGTACGAGAACATTTGCGTCCCGCTCTGGGCCATGCGCCACAAGGAGGTGCAGACGCGCTGGCAGCAGGTATGCCGCATGATCCCCGAGGTGGAGGCCTTTGCCGACCGCAAGGCGCAGCAGCTCTCGGGCGGGCAGCAAAAGCTCGTGGCCATTGGTCGCGCGCTGGTGTCTGGCTCGCGGCTGCTGCTGCTGGACGAGCCCTTCGAGGGCGTTGCACCGGCGCTGTCCAGGCGCATTGCCGACGTGGTGGCGGATCTCAAGCACGAGGGCCTGTCGATCATCCTGGCCGAATCCGACCTGCAACACTGTGCGGATTTGCTCGACCAGGTGTTTCGAATCGAGCGGGGCGAAGTGTCCGACGACACGGGCGCCGGCGCCGAACTGCCGGGTTCGGCCTGATCGCGCATAGCCGGGCGGCGACCGCTGGCTGTGTTTTTTGCAAGCAGGGAGACAGATTTGAAGATGCGAGCAGCCGTACTGAGGCAGATGGGATTGCCGGCGCCGTACGCCAGCAGCCGGCCGCTGCAGGTCGAGGAGGTGGAACTGGACCCGCCAGGCTTTGGCGAGTTGCTCGTCCGGGTGCGGGTGGCCGGGCTCTGCCATTCCGACTTGTCGGTCATCAACGGCAGCCGGCCACGCGTCCTGCCCATGGCGCTGGGTCACGAATCGGCAGGCGAGGTGGTTGAAACTGGTCCCGGCGTGACCGACCTGCGGCCGGGCGACCATGTGGTGACCGTCTTTGTCCCCAGCTGCGGCCATTGCGCACCCTGTGTCTCGGGTCGCCCGGCGCTGTGCGAGCCGGGTGCCGACGCCAACGCCCGCGGCGTCCTGCTGGGCGGCGAGCGGCGCCTGCACCAGGGCGCCGAAGCCCTGAACCATCACCTGGGCGT
>JALOAS010000074.1 GCA_023228705.1 Ottowia sp.
CCGCGCCAGAACCCGCTGGCCAGTTCCTGCTCGGCCTGCTCTGCCCGCGCCAGCGCCTGCTCGCGCATGACGTGGATGTACGCATGGTAGCTGCCGTCAAGCGCCGCGATGCGCTCGAGCATGGCGCGCGTCACCGTCACCGGCGAGACCACGCCGTCCCTGAGCTTGCTGGCCAGTTCGGCGATGCTCCAGTAGTGCATGTCAGGCATGAGTTTGCTGTTTCCCTGGTTCGTAACCCATGTCGTGCGCGGCGGGACGTTGCCTCATAGCTGGCCCAGACGAGCCGGCGTGGTCGACAGGAACGCGTCGCCCATGCCCGCGTCGACCAGCGCCTGCAGGGTGTCCCTGACACCCCGGGCTGTCGTGCGCGGCACGCCCTCGTCGGCAGCCATCGTATCGTAATAGCCAATGTCCTTGAGCGCGTTGCGCAACGAGAAACGCACCGCCGAGTCGTCGCCCGCCAGCAAAAACGGCGCCAGCCGGTCGAGTGCGGCGCCGTAGCCACCGCCCCGGCGCAGGGCATCGACCAGCACCTCTGGCGCAATGCCGCCCTTTTGAGCACAGACCGCGGCCTCGCTCAGCAGCACGATGGAGCCCAGCGAGACGAAATTGTGCAGCAGCTTGAGCCGGTGGCCCGACCCGACCGGCCCGGCATGAAAGATGTTTTCCGCAAAGGCCTGCAGCAGCGGCCTCACTGTGGCCAGGACGCCCGGCTCAGCGCCCACCAGCAGGTTCAACCTGCCCCCGGCCGCTTCCGTGGGCGTGCGCGTCATGGCCGCGTCGACAAAGTGCACGCCATGCTCGGCTGCCACGCGCGCCAGCCGCTGCGTTGACGCGGGGATGGCGGTCGAGCAGTCGATGACGACTTGCCCTGCGCGCATGACCGCCAGGATGCCGCCGTCCCCCGTCAGGATTGTTTCCACCTGCGGCGAGCCCGTGACGCACAGCAGCACGATGTCGCTGGCACGCGCCAGCGCGCGGGCGTCGTCCAGCGCCTGCGCGCCCAGTGCAACCAGGTCTTGCACCGGCTGGTTGCCCGCGTGCTCCAGAAACCGCAGCGGCCAACCCTTGCGGACGATGTTGCGCGCGATCCCGTGGCCCATCAGCCCGACGCCGATCATGCCCACCTTCTTTTTTGTCATGTCCTGCTCCGGAGCCGGGGTCAGCCGTGGTGCGCGGCAACGGTCTTGAGTTGGGTGAAACCATACAAGGCGTCAAACCCCTTCTCGCGGCCGTGTCCGGAATGGCCGTAGCCGCCAAACGGCAGCTCGATGCCGCCGCCGGCCCCATAGTTGTTGATGAACACCTGTCCCGCACGCAGCCGGCGCGCCATACGCATCTGGCGGCCGCCATCGCGCGTCCAGACGCCGGCAATCAGCCCGTACGGCGTACCGTTGGCGATGCGGATGGCATCGTCCTCGTCGTCAAAAGGAATCAGCACCTGCACCGGGCCAAAGATTTCCTCCTGCGCCAGCGCGTGCCCGGGCGGCACCTCGGAAAACAGCGTGGCCCGGACGTAGTGGCCGCGCGCGGGCGCGTCATTGCTGATGCGGCCTTCGGCCGCCACGTTGAGCTCGGCCCGGCCACGGGCTATGTAGCGGCTGACGATGTCCTTTTGCCTGCCCGAGACCAGCGGCCCCAGGTCCCGGCCCTGCACCGCCGGCGCAGCAACCAGCTTGCGGTAGATCGCCACCATGCGCTGCTTGACCTGGTCGTAGACGCCGCGCTGCACCAGCACGCGCGATGCGGCCGAGCAGGTCTGGCCTGCGTTTCGCATGCAGGCAGCTACCAGCGTGGGCGTGGCGGCGTCCAGGTCGCCATCGTCAAAGAAGATGTACGGCGACTTGCCGCCCAGCTCCAGCGTCACCGGCACCGCGTTTTGTGCCGCCGCGGCCTGGATGCGCGCGCCCGTGGCCATGGATCCGGTGAATGACAGGTGGTCGACCTGCGGATGCGCCGCCAGCGCGGCACCCGCTTCTGCGCCCAGGCCGGTGACAACATTCAGCGCGCCCGCCGGCAGGCCTGCTTCTTCCGCAATGGCGGCAAACGCCAGCGTGGAGATGGACGCATCTTCGGCCGGTTTGACCACGCAGGCGTTTCCTGCCGCCAGCGCGCCGCCCACGGCGCGGCCGACGATCTGCATGGGATAGTTCCACGGGATGATGATGCCGGCAACGCCCCAGGGCTCGCGCAGGGTGTACACCGTGTAGCCGGCCTGATACGGAATGGTGCTGCCCATGAGCTTGTCTGCAGCACCGGCGTAGAACTCCAGGTAGCGCGCCAGCGCCCTCGCGTCGCTCTGCGACTGCTGCAGCGGCTTGCCCACGTCCAGCGCCTCGATCAACGCCAGGTCTTCCGCGCGCTCCAGCACAAGTTGCGACATGCGCATGAGCACGCGACCGCGCTCGGTGGCGGTCAGGCGGCCCCAGGCCCCCGTTTCAAGAGCGGTGCGTGCGGCGCGTACCGCGGCGTCCACATCCGCGCCCGTGCCGGCGGCAATCTCGCCCATGGTCTCGCCGGTCGACGGGTTCTCCACCGGCAGCCGCCGCGCGCCATCCAGCCCGGGCTGCCACTGGCCGCCAATGAAGACCCGTTGCGTATCAAACCAGACGACGGCGTCCAGGTCACCCTGTTGTCGTGCCAAGGCCTTGCTGTCCATGTCCTGCCTCCAAGCCAAAAGCCGCCCGCCCTGTGGCGGACGTCTCATCGCATCATCATCACGCGTCGCGGCCCGTGTAGTGCCGGTCGGCGACGTCCAGCGCCTGGTCGAGAATGGCCAGGCCTTCCCGCACCTCTTCGGCGGTGGCGATGCACGGCGGCGCAACGTGCGTACGGTTGAAGTGCACGAACGGCCACAGGCCGTTGTCAAGACAGGCCTGCTTGAACTCGGCCATGGGCCGCGCCGCATCGCCCCTGGCGTTGAACGGCACCAGCGGCTCGCGCGTGGCGCGGTCCCGGACCAGCTCGACCGCCCAGAAGGCACCCAGGCCCCGAACCTCCCCGACGCTGGGGTGCCGACCGGCGAGCTCACGCAGGCCAGGGCCTATGACCTCGTCACCCAGCCTGCGCACGTGCGCGTTGAGGTCCTGCTCGCGCATGTACCGGATCGATGCCAAGGCAACCGCGCAGCCGAGCAGGTGGCCCGAATACGTGAGTCCGCCGGGGTAGGCGCGGTGGTCAAAGGTCCTGGCAATGGAGTCGGAGATGAGCACGCCGCCCAGCTGCACGTAGCCGGATGTCACGCCCTTGGCAAAGGTGATGAGGTCCGGCGCCACGTCCCAGTGCTGCACGGCAAACCACTGCCCGCAGCGCGTAAAGCCGGCCATGACCTCGTCGCAGATCATGACGATGCCGTGCTCGTCGCAGATCTGGCGAACACCGGCCAGGTAACCGTCTGGCGGCACCAGGATGCCGTTGGTGCCGACCACCGTTTCCATGACGATGGCCGCCACGGTGTCCGGCCCCTCGACCATGAGGACGTTGCGCAGGTGCTCCAGCGCACGCTCGCACTCCTGCTGCGCATCCCTGGCATAAAACGCCGAGCGGTAGGGGTAAGGCCCCCAGAAGTGCACGACGCCGGGCATGGCGGTGGCCTCGTTGGCCCAGCGGCGCGGGTCGCCGGTCATGGCAATGGCACCCGAGGTGGCGCCATGGTAGCTGCGGTAGAAGGTCATGACCTTGACGCGCCCGGTGTGCATGCGCGCCATCCGGATGGCGTGCTCGTTGGCGTCGGCGCCGGCGTTGGTGAAGAAGACCTTGTTGAGGCCATCGGGCGCGATCTCGGCGATGGCACGTGCCGCCTCCGAGCGCGCCTCGTTGGCAAAGGACGGCGCGATTGTCGCCAGTTTCTGGCCCTGCTCGGCGATGGCCTGCAACAGCACCGGGTTGCCGTGCCCCAGGTTGAGGTTGACCAGCTGCGAGGAAAAATCCAGGTAGCGCTTGCCGTCGTAGTCAAAGAAGTACGCGCCCTTGCCCCCGGCCACGGCCAGGGGATCGATCTCGGCCTGCGCCGACCAGGTGTGAAAAACGTGCGCGCGGTCCAGTTCGCGGACGCGGGCACCGAGGTCTGGATTGGCCACAACGGCTTGCGCTTGGGCTGGCTCGGTCATGTCTGGGTCTCCACAAGGGAACGGGAATTGCCTTTGCGTCCATTGTCGCGCAATCCCCGTCCCCGGCCGGACCGCGCCGGCCTGTGGAAGACCGTCCGGCGTCCGGCGTCCGGCGTCCGGCGTCCGGCGTTGAGCGTGGCCGATGACGGATGACCTCGCTGTGCATTGATGATTGCGGCTGCGCCGCCATGATGGGCGCTTGAGCATGATGCGGCAATACGCTATTCGCTCAACGCTGGACGCCAACCCTTGGCGCTACTGCCCCAGCATTTGGGCGTACACCTTGCGCGCCGCGACAAAATGATCGAATGGAAAGCGGATCGGCACGTCTTCCAGCGCGCCGGCCAGCATGTCCAGGTGCCCTTCGAATCCGGCGCAGGCCTTGGCGGCGTCCTCGCCTGCGGGCGTATGCACCGTCAGCGTCAGGCGCGTCCCGCTGCCCTGGGGTTCAAGCTCCCAGCGCAGCGGGCGCGCCGGCTCGTCACCGCTGCTCCACGAGTATTCAAGCAGGCGCGGCGGCTCGAACTCGGTCAGCGTGCTGTCGATGACGGTGCCGCTGTCGGCAAAGTCAATGTATACCCTGCCGCCCTTTTGCAGATCGATCTTGCCCGGCGCAATCCACTTGGCAAACTCGGCCGGCACGGTCAACATGGCCCAGACCCGTTGCACCGGATGTTCGTAAAGACGCTGCAAGCGACCCACAAAACCCCTGTCCGTGCGTGCGATGGTGCCCGAGCATGTATTTTCCTGGCTCATGGGACTCTCCTTGTATGCAACAATGATTGGCCCGTTTTAACAAACGGAAGATAACGTCGCGCAAGAGCGGATATGCAGGAGCAACTCATGCATCCTCCTTGGCAATGTCCGCAACCGCACCACCGTGGGTCAAGCTGCGCAAATTGTCGGGCGCGAGCCGGAACACGGCGCGCGGGTGGCCGGCCGCCGCCCAGATTTCATCAAAACGAAACAGCAATTCATCAATCAGGATCACCGGTCTGCTGGCGTGTGCAACGGGCGGCACGCCACCGATGGAAAAGCCGGTTTTCTCCTTGACGAAATCGGCATCGGCACGACCGATCTTGCCAATCAGGCCGGCCACCTTCTTCTCGTCGACGCGCTGATCGCCCGACGTGATTGCAAGGACTGCCGCGTCGTCTTGCCGGCGCCGGAAAATGATGCTCTTGGCGATCTGCCCCACGTGGATGCCGAGCGCATCGGCCGCTTCCTGCGCGGTACGCGCCGATGCATCGAGCATGACCGGCGCATACGGGTGCCCGAGCGCAGCCAGCGCATCGATCACGCGCTGTACACCGCTGGGCAGGGCTCCGGACTCTGTCATTGCTCCGCACCCCAATTGCAGGCAACCGGAAGGCAACCAACCGCGAAACCCACGTTTCAGCCGGCGCGCTTGTTGAGGATGGCCACGGCCGCCAGCGATTGCGGCTTGCGCCCGAGATGGTCGCTGATGAATTTGCCGGCGTCGACCAGCTTGTCCAGGTCGATTCCGGTTTCAATGCCCAGGCCGTTGAGCATGAAGACCACGTCCTCGGTGGCCACGTTGCCGGTGGCGCCCTTGGCGTAGGGGCAGCCGCCCAGCCCGGCTACCGACGACTGGAAGTTCCGCACGCCCACTTCCATGGCCGCATAGGTGTTGGCCAGCGCCTGGCCATAGGTGTCGTGGAAATGGCCGCTGACGTGGTCGATGTCGAAGTGCCTGAGCGTGGCCTCTATGGCCTTCTGCACCTTGTTGGGCGTGCCCACGCCTATGGTGTCGGCCACGTCGACACGCTGCACGCCTATGCCCTTCATGAGCCCGGCCAGATAGCCGACCTTCTCGGGTGCGATCTCACCCTCGTAGGGACAACCCACGGTGCAGCTCATGGCGCCGCGCACGGCAATTCCGGCGGCCCTGGCTGCCTCGACCACTGGCGCAAAGCGCTCGATGCTCTCGGCTATCGAGCAGTTGATGTTCTTCTGGCTGAACGCCTCGCTGGCGGCGCCAAAGACGACGATCTCGTCGGGCTTGTCGGGCAGCGCGTCGTTGAAGCCGCGCTTGTTGGGCGTGAGCACCGAGTAGCGCACGCCGGGCTTGCGCTGTATGCCGGCCATGACCTCATGGTTGTCGGCCATCTGCGGCACCCACTTGGGGCTGACGTAGCTGGTGACCTCGATCTCGGCAAGCCCGGCCGCCTGCAGCCGGTGCACCAGCTCGACCTTGACCGCGGCCGGAACCGGCTGCTTCTCGTTCTGCAGGCCGTCGCGCGGGCCGACGTCGATGATGCGGATATGGGCAGGCAGCTTGGACATGGATTGTGCAGTCGTTGATGCGGGCATGACAAGTGTAGCAACGCATCGCCGCCCGCGGTTGAAAGCCCGCCACCGCACATGGATGCGGATCTTCCAGGAGTCTGTCGGGCTTTGGCGATCGTCGCGAGCCGAGTGGGAGAGCGAGGACAGTTTTGTTCGATTTTGAGGCGCATAGCACAGCTATGTAACGAAAAAGCGGGCAAAAATGGACCGCTTCTCCCACCGGCGCAGCAGATTGGTCCGAAGTCCGACAGGCTCCTACACGCCCAGGTACTGCATGATCTCGTTGCTGCCGCTCAGTTCCGCCGCGGTTCCCTCGTGCCGGACGCGCCCCTTTTCTATGATGTAGCCGCGGTCGGCCAGCTCCAGGGCAAACCGGGCATTTTGCTCGCACACGAGCATGCTGAAGCCCTCGTGCTTGAGCAGGCGCAGCCAGTCGGCCAGATCGTCGACGATGGCCGGCGCCAAGCCCTCGGTCAGCTCGTCCAGCAACAGCATGCGCGGGTTGGCCACCAGCGCCCGGCCCAGCTTGAGCATCTGCTGCTCGCCGCCGCTGAGAAAGCCCGCCTTGCGCTCATCAAGCTCGGCCAGTTTGGGGAACAGGCCGTACACGCGGTCTATGTCCCAGCTGCCGTCGGCGCTGCGCGGCTCGCGCAGGTACAGCTGCAGGTTCTGGCGCACGCTCAGCTCGCTGAAGATGCGACGCCCACTGGGCACGAAGGCCAGGCCCTGCGCGGCAATCCGGTGCGTGGGCGCGCGCGTGATGTCGGCGCCGGCAAAGCGGATCTGGCCGCGCCGGGCCGGCGTGAGCCCCATGATGCTGCGCAGGGTCGTGGTCTTGCCCGCGCCGTTGCGCCCCAGCAGCGTGACGGTCTCACCCTGCGCCACCTCCAGGCTGACGCCCTGCAGGATGTGGCTGCGCCCGTAGTAGCTGTGCACGCTGTCCAGGCTCAGCATCATGCGTGCTCCTTGCGGCCCAGGTAAACGCTGATCACCTGCTCGTCGGCACGGACCTGCTCCGGCGGCCCGTCGGCGATCACGCGCCCGCGGTGCATCACGGTCAGGCGATCCGAAATCGAGAACACGGTGTCCATGTCGTGCTCGCAAAAGAGCACGGTGACGTCGCGCGAGCGGGTCAGCTCGCGCACCAGCTTGATCATGCGCTCGGTCTCCCAGGGCGACATGCCCGCCGTGGGCTCGTCCAGCAGCAGGATCTGCGGCCGCGTTGCCAGCGCCAGCGTGACCTCCAGCGTGCGCTGGTCGCCGTGCGACAGCGTGGAAGCAATGGTTTCGGCCATCTCGGACAGGCCCACCGCATCGAGCAGTTCAAGCGCCTCCTCACGACCCTCGCGCCGGCGCCAGGGCAGCAGGCTTCCGCTCATGCGCTTGCGCGCGTCTATGGCGCACTCGACCGACTCGAGCACGGTCAGGTTGGGAAAGATGTTGGTGACCTGGAACGCGCGGGTCAGCCCGCGCCGCGACATCACGTTGGGCGGCCGGCTGGTCACGTCCTTCCCCTGCAACAGCACGGTGCCGGAAGTTGGCCGCAAATGGCCGGTGATCAGGTTGAACAGCGTGGTCTTGCCGGCGCCATTGGGGCCGATCACCGCGTGGATGGACCCCTGCTCGACCTCAAAGGAGACGCCATCCACCGCCCGGAAGCCGCCAAAGGCCTTGACCAGGCCGTCAACCGTCAGGACGTTCATGCGTTCCGCCTTGGAAAACCCGGCCCAGCAGGCCCTTGAGCCCGCCTCCGCCGCCCTGGCGCCACAGGCCCAGGACGCCGTTGGGGGCAAACAAAACGATCAGCACCAGCGCCAAGCCCAGAATGAGCTGCCAGGTGTCGCTGCTGGCGGCGACCAGGTAGTCGTGCGCAAAGACAAAGATGAAGGCGCCGACCAGCGGTCCCAGGAAGTGGTAGAGCCCGCCTATCAGCGCCATCAGCACCGGCTCGCCGGACTGCATCCAGTCCAGCAGCTCGGGGTACGCCGACTGGTCGTGGACGACGAAGAGCGCTCCGGCCAGCGCGCAGAACGCGCCCGAGAGCACGAAGGCGTAGAGCTTGTGCCGGTACAGGTTGACGCCCACTGCCTCGACGCGCTGCTGGTTCTCGCGAATCGCACGCAACGTCAGCCCGAATGGCGAGATGGTGATGGCCCACAGCGCCAGCAGCGCCAGCATGGTGACCGCCAGGATGAACCACAGGCCGGGCCGGGGCATCGCGATCGCGCCCGGAATCATGGGCCCAAAGACGCCGTTGGCGCCGTTGGTGAAGTCATACCATTTGTTTGCGATGGTGTAGAACAGCTGCGAAAAAGCCAGCGTCAGCAGCGCAAAGTAGAACTCGCGGGTGCGCAGGGCCAGCGCACCGATGACAAGGGCAGCCAGGGCTCCCAGCAGCGGCGCCAACATCAGCAGCAGCCAGAACGGCGCACCGTAGTGCTGCCAGCCCAGTGCGATCATGTAGGCGCCCAGCCCGTAGAACACCGCCTGGCCAAAGGAGACCATGCCGCCGTAGCCAACCAGCAGGTTGGTGGCCACGGCAAACAGGCCCAGCGCCAGCACCTTTTGCAGGAAGAACAGCCACGTGGTGGGGACCACGAACGAAATCGCAAAAATGAGCGCGGCGCCCAGTGCCAGGGTAACGGGCACCCCCCAGAATTCGCCCACACGCCGTGCGGAGGGCTTGTGCACTGTCATCGGATGCCCGCCCCCATGAGCCCGGAGGGACGCAGCGCCAGAACCAGGATCATGGCCACATAGATGAAGGCCGAGGCAAATTCCGGCATCCAGAGCACGCCGGCCGTCTCGGCCATGCCGATGATGATGGCGCCCACCGCCGCGCCGGGGATCGACCCCAGGCCGCCGATGACGACCACGATGAATGCTTCGACCAGGATCTGGGTCGACAGGCCGGTGGTGATGGAGCCGATCGGGCCAACCACCACGCCGGCGATGGCCGCCAGCACGGCGCCCAGCGCAAACACGCCGGTGAACAACATCCGCACGTTGACGCCCGCGACGGCCAGCATCTCGCGGTCCTCGACTGCAGCGCGGATGCGCCAGCCCAGCTGGGTGCGCTGCAGCAGCCACCACAGAAAGAGGCCAACGGTCACGGCCACGCCCATGATGAACAGGTTGTAGACTGGAAAGGTGCCGCCAAAGAACTGGAAACGCCCACCCAGCACGGCCGGGATGGAGACCGAGCGGAATTCGCCGCCCCAGATCTTGAGCGCCACGCCATTGCACAGATAGAGCAGGCCGAAGGTCGCGAGCAGCTGCAGCAGATGCTCCTTGCCGTAGAGCGGGCGCAGAACCAGCACTTCCATCACCACGCCAACTGCCGCCACCACCAGCGGCACCACCACCAGCGCAATCCAGAACATGGGCAGCGAAGCCGCCCAGCTCGAACCCAGCATCGATGCCAGGATGAAAGCGCCCAGCATGTAGAAGCTGCCGTGCGCAATGTTGATGATCTGCAGCGCACCGAACAGCAGGGTGAGCCCGGTGGCCACCAGAAACAGCAGGCTGGCGCTGGTCAGCCCGCTCAGGATCTGGGTCAGCAGGATGTCGCTGGTCACGGTCGCGTCATGGTCTTTGACTGACGGGTCGGCCGCAGTTCAGCAGCCTTGGCGGTCCCGCACCGCCAAGGCTGCCAGCACGCGGGCAAGCTGCAGTGATGAGCGCAAGCTCAGGACTTCTGCCTCATCGCTTCTTTTTCCTCGCAGCTCAGCATGGTCTCGCTGGCCGGCGCTTCGAACACGTCGGTCATGACACGGATGCCGTATGTCGGGTCCAGGTCGTCGGACAGGACGCCCACGTATTCGGGGATCTCGGCCAGATGATCACAGGAACGGATCCGGAACGTGCTGTGGATGGACTTGATCTCGGCTCCACTGAGCGCCTGCGAGACCTTCTCGCCGTCAAAGGACTCGGCCTTGCGCACCCCCTCGGCCCAGGTCTGCACCGCCGCGTACCCGAGGATGGCCCAGGTGCTGGGCCACTCCTTGTACTTGTCGTGGTAGGCCTTGTTGAACGCCTTCATCTCGTCGGTCTCGGCCAGGTAGAAGGGGCGTGCCCGGTCCGAGGTGATGGCGCCGGCTGGCGCATCGGCGCCCAGCGCCTGCAGTACGTCGGACCAGTAGCCCGCGTAGACTTGCGACTTGTTGAACAGGCCCTGCCCGGCGGCCTGCTTGGTCAGGGTGATCAGGTCTCCGCCGTACTGCACGATGAACAGGAAGTCGGGGTCCTTGGACGCTGCCGCGGAGACGTACGAAGTGTAGTCACTGGCACCCAGCTCGGGCCACTGCTGGCCCAGCACTTCAGGCTTGACGCCATGCTCCTCGAGCGTGGCCAGGAAGTCCTTGACGGTGGTGTGGCCGTAGTTGTAGTTGGGGCTGATCGTGTAGAACGTCTTCCAGCCCTTGTCCTTGGCCCGCTTCGCCACGTAGGTCGCCACTGCGGCCGGCTCCATGTGCGTGCTTGGCACGACCTGGAACACGTAGTCGGAAAAATACTTGCCGGTCTGGTCGACGTCGTTGGATACCGAGAAGAAGATCGGCACCTTGTACTGCGCGACCACCTGCGCCTCGGCCGCCCCGACCGCGCTGCTCACCGGGCCGAATACGGCCTTGACCTTGTCGTTGAGGATGAAGTTGCGGACGTTGTTGACGCCCGTGGCCGGCTTGAGCGCGTCATCGGCGGTCACCAGCTTGATCTGGCTGCCCAGCAGCCCGCCGGCCGCGTTGATGTCGGCAACCGCCAGCTCGATGCCGTTCTTGTTGGTCTGGCCCAGCGAGGCAATGGAGCCGCTGAGGCTGGTCGACAGGCCGACGTTGACGGTATCGGCCGCCTGCGCGCCCGTGGCCGCTGCCAGGCTCAGCGCGCTGGCCAGAAAAACCGCTGCCGTCAGCTTGGTTGAAGCAGTAAAAGATGTACTCATTGCCCTCAACTCCCGTTGTTCAGAATCGGACACCGAACTCTCGCCCGGTGCGTAAAAACATACTAGCACAGCACTGACAAAATCACGCAACCAAATTGCGGGCCTGCCCTGCAAACCCCGGGCCCGTCAGGCGCCGCAGCAGGTCTATACTGGCACCAAGACCGTTGCGGGAGGCAAGATGCTGCAAAAAAAAGCGGACTACGAGCAAACAGTCCGTGCATTTGAGTGGGACATCCCCGGGCACTACAACATCGGCACCGATGTCTGCGACAAGTGGGCCGACGGCAGCGGGCGCGTGGCGCTCGTCGTCGAGGCCGGGCCTGGCCAGATAAAGAAATACACCTTTGACCAGCTCAAGGGCTGGTCCGACCGGTTTGCGCAGGCGCTGCTGGCGCGTGGCATCGGGCGCGGTGATCGTGTCGGGGTCTTGCTGCCGCAGTCGCTGGAGACGGCAATTGCGCACATTGCCATTGCCAAGCTGGGCGCCATCGCCGTGCCGCTTTTCACGCTCTTTGGCACCGAGGCGCTGCAGTACCGGCTGGCCAACTCGGGAACGCGCGCGCTGGTCACCGACGACGCCAGCCTGAAAAAGATCACGCAAATCCGCGGCATGCTGCCGGACCTGGGCACGATCTTCAGCATCGACGGTGCACAAGCGGGGAAAGCACGGGACTTCTGGCAAGCCATCAAGGAGCAGGACGGTGATTTCAAGGCGGCCGACACGCTGGCCACCGACCCGGCGCTCATCATCTATACCTCGGGAACCACGGGCAAGCCCAAGGGCGCGCTGCATGCGCACCAGGTGCTGCCGGGACACCTGCCGGGCGTGGAAATCTCGCACAACTTCTTCCCCGACCGTGCCGAGCTCATGTGGACGCCAGCCGACTGGGCCTGGATAGGCGGCCTGTACGACGTGCTCATGCCGTCGCTGCACCACGGCATTCCCGTGCTGGCCTGCCGCATGCCCAAGTTTGACGCCGAAACCGCCTTTGCGCTCATGGCACGTCATGGCGTGACGCACACCTTCCTGCCGCCGACCGCGCTGAAGATGCTGCGTGCAGCAGGCGACCCGGCGCATCACGGGCCGTTCAAGCTGGTATCGATTGCCAGCGGCGGCGAGACGCTGGGCAGGGAACTGGTCGACTGGGGACGCGAACACCTGGGGCTGACGATCAACGAGTTCTACGGGCAGACCGAGTGCAACATGATCGTCTCCTCGTGCGCGGCGCTGTTCGAGCCGCGCATAGGCGCGATGGGCCGGCCGGTTCCGGGGCACGACGTACAAATCATCGACGATGCGGGCGAGCGGGTGGCCGTGGGTGTGGAGGGCAACATCGCGGTGCGGCGACCGGACCCGGTCATGTTCATCGAGTATTGGCGCAACCCGCAAGCCACCGCGGACAAGTTCATCGGCGACTTCCTGATCACCGGCGACCGTGGACAGCGCGACGAGGACGGCTACATCTGGTTTGTCGGCCGCAGCGACGACGTCATCACCACCGCGGGGTACCGGGTTGGCCCCGGCCCCATAGAGGACTGCCTGCTCGGCCACCCTGCGGTCAACATGGTCGCGATCATCGGCGTGCCCGATCCGCAGCGCACCGAAGCCATCAAGGCCTGCATCGTGCTCAACGCGGGCTACGAGGGCAGCCCCGAGCTCGTTGCCGAGCTGCAGCAGCACGTGCGCGACAAGGCGGCCGCGCACGAGTACCCGCGCATCGTCGAGTTCATGGACACGCTGCCGATGACGACCACGGGCAAGGTCATCCGCAACAAGCTGCGCGCCATGCACGCAGCCGCCAGCCACTGACCGGAATCAGTAGCCGCGCGCGCGATCGACGATGCCGGGCGGTGTATCGCCCTGCCTGATGGCGCGCACGGCTGCAACGACCTGATCCACAGTGTCGTCCTGCATCGTCATGCCGGCCACGTGCGGCGTGAGCGTGACGGCCGGGTGCTGCCACAGCCAGTGGTCCGCCGGCAGCGGCTCTTCCTGCATCACGTCCAGCACGGCAGCGGCCAGCTGACCGGAATCCAGCGCGGCGCGCAGATCGCGCTCGACCACCAGCCCACCGCGGGCAATGTTGATGAGGCAGCCGCCGGGTCTGAGCTGGCGCAGGTGGTCCGCATTGACGATATCGCGCGTGCGCGGTGTCAGCGGCAGCAGGCAGACCAGGATGCGGGTGGCGGCAAGGAAGTCGCCCAGCTCGCCCGCGCCGGCAAAGCAGCGCACGCCAGCGAGGTCACGGCGCGAGCGGCTCCAGCCGTTGAGCGGAAATTCAAACGGGCGCAGTGCCTCGACCACGCGCGAGCCAAGCACGCCCAGCCCCATGATGCCGACGGGAAACGCGGTCCGCTGCTGCAGCGAGCGACGGTGCCACAGGCGTTGCTGCTGCTGTCGGTCGTAGTGGTCGAATTCACGGAAGAAGCGGATCGCTGCATGGCAGACGTATTCCGCCATTTGCACCGCCATGCCGGCGTCTTGCAGGCGCAGGATCTGAACGTGCTCGGGCAGGTCCAGCTCCAGCAGCTTTTCAACGCCGGCACCCAGGTTGAAGACGTACCTGAGCCGGGGTTGCTCGCTGAACAGCCGCGATGGCGGGTCCCAGGCCAGCAGCATCTCGTAGTCTGCAGGCAGCCCCGGCGTCCACGGGTCCACCTGGCAGTCGGGCAGCGCCGCGCGAAACGCGTCCAGCCACTGGTCGGCCGGGACCAGGCCGCCGGTTGTCACCAGCAGTTTCATGAGGCCGGATCCACGCGCAGCAGCTCGGCGCCTTCGGCAACCTGGTCGCCGGGCGCGTACAGCAGCTCGCCAACAATGCCGTCCAGCGGCGCCGATATGGTGTGCTCCATCTTCATCGCTTCCATGACCGCCAGCGGCTGGCCCTTGCTGACCTTGTCGCCGGCCTTGACGGCAAATGAGACCACCTTGCCCGGCATGGGCGCGGTCAGGCTGCCGGCGTCGGCTACGCTGCCGCCAGCCGCGGCCAGGGGATCGATCTCGGTGAGCTGCGCCGCGTCCTCGACGCCAAAAACATGCAGCTGGTTGCCGTGGTGGTACACCTGCACCACGTCGCGCCGACCGCCGTAGCGCAAGTCAATGCCCGGCACCACCAGTCCGTCATCACCAGACTGGCGAGCGAACGCCAGCGACTGGAAGTTGCCATCGCCCACCTGCAGCTGCAGGCCGTCGTCCAGGTAGCGCAGCTTGGCCACCACCAGCTCGCCGTTGAATTCGTAGTCTGTGCGGCGCGAGGCCACGCCGTGCGAGCGGAAACCGTCGCGGCGGCTGAACGGGTCGGCAGTCTCGGCCGCGCGCTCGTCCAGCACCGTCCAGGCCGCAGCCGCAGCCACCGCCATGTCAACGTCTACCGGGTCCTGGTCAAACAGGCGCTCCTTCTCGCGCACGATCAGCGCCGTATCCAGCCGGGCCTGACTGAAAGACGGCGTGGCCAGTGCACGGCGCAGGAACTGCACGTTGGTGCTGACGCCGACGATGTGCGTTTGAGCAAGCGCATCGTCGAGCAGTCCCAGCGCCTGGTCGCGCGTCTCGCCCCAGGTGATGACCTTGGCGATCATGGAATCGTAGAAAGGCGAGATCGCGTCGCCCTCGCGCACGCCGTCGTCAAAGCGCGTGCCGCCGACTTCAAAGCGGGTGTGCGGCGGCTTGCGGTACACGTGCAGCGTGCCGGTGGCGGGCAGGAAATCGTTGTCCGGGGTTTCAGCGCACACGCGGGCTTCGATGGCGTGGCCGCGCATCTGCAGCTCGTCCTGCCTGCGGGGCAAGGGCTGGCCTGCGGCCACGCGCAGCTGCCATTCGACCAGGTCCTCGCCGGTGACCGCCTCGGTCACGCCGTGCTCGACCTGCAGCCGCGTGTTCATTTCCATGAAGTAGAAGCGGATGTTCTCGGGGTGATCGTAGCCGTCGGGTTGCTCGGCGATGAACTCCACGGTGCCGGCGCCCACGTAATTGACGGCCCTGGCTGCGGCCACGGCAGCCTCGCCCATCTGCTTGCGCAGCTCGGGCGTGAGTCCGGGTGCCGGTGCCTCTTCCAGCACCTTCTGGTGGCGCCGCTGCGTGGAGCAGTCGCGCTCGAACAGGTAGACGACGTTGCCCTGCGTGTCGCCAAAGATCTGGATCTCGATGTGGCGCGGGTTCTCGACGAACTTCTCGACAAGCACGGCGTCGTTGCCAAACGCATTCACCGCTTCCCGCTTGCATGATGCCAGCGCGTCGGCAAAGCCGGCCGCCTCGTGCACCTCGCGCATGCCCTTGCCGCCGCCGCCGGCGCTGGCCTTGATGAGCACCGGGTAGCCTATCTTGTCCGCTTCGCGCTGCAGCAGCGCCGGATCCTGGTCTTCGCCCTGGTAGCCGGGGACCAGCGGCACGCCGGCCTCGCCCATGAGGCGCTTGGATTCGGCCTTCAGCCCCATGGCCTGGATGGCGCTGGCCGGCGGGCCGATGAAGACCACGCCTGCGTCGTCGCAGGCCTGGGCAAAGCTGGCGTTTTCGCTGAGGAATCCGTAGCCGGGGTGGATGGCCTCGGCACCGGTGGCCTGCGCCACGGCAATGATTCGCTCCCACTGCAGGTAGCTCTCGGCCGGCGCGCTGCCGCCTATGTGCACCGCCTCGTCGCAGACGGCCACGTGCTTGGCATGCGCGTCGGCGTCGGAATACACGGCCACCGTCTTGACGCCCATGCGACGCGCGGTGGCCGCCACGCGGCAGGCGATTTCGCCACGGTTGGCGATCAGGATTTTCTTAAACATGGCGGGCTCCGTGGCTCATCGCCTGCTGCGCGCTGCGCGCGCCATGCAATTTGGCAAGCCCGTGCTGCGCACGAACGCCACGGTTGGCGATCAGGATTTTCTT
>JALOAS010000009.1 GCA_023228705.1 Ottowia sp.
GGCGATCAGGATTTTCTTAAACATGGCGGGCTCCGTGGCTCATCGCCTGCTGCGCGCTGCGCGCGCCATGCAATTTGGCAAGCCCGTGCTGCGCACGAACGCCACGGTTGGCGATCAGGATTTTCTTAAACATGGCGGGCTCCGTGGCTCATCGCCTGCTGCGCGCTGCGCGCGCCATGCAATTTGGCAAGCCCGTGCTGCGCACGAACGCCACGGTTGGCGATCAGGATTTTCTTGAACATGGCTGTCCCTCTACACAATCTGTCCGGATGAAAAACGCCCGCTACGCGCCCGGCAGCCAGCCAGGCTTGCGCTTGTCCAGGAAGCTTTGCACGCCTTCCTTGCCCTCGCCGCTGGCGCGGATGTCGGCGATGTCGGCGACGGTGCGCTCGATGAGCGCATGGTCTATTTCGCGGCCGGCCACTTCGCGCACCAGCTTCTTGCATTCGCTGACCGCGTTGGGACTGGCCTGGACCAGCGCGTGCGTCCACTGGCCGACCACGGCATCGAGCAGCTCGGGGCGCACGACCTCGTGCACGAGGCCGATGCGGCGTGCATCTTGCGCACTGAAGCGCTCGGCGGTCAGGAAGTAGCGGTGCGCCGCGCGCGCGCCCATGGCACGGATGACGTACGGGCTGATGGTCGCCGGAATGAGGCCGAGCTTGACCTCGCTCAGGCAGAAATGCGCGCTCTCGACGCTGACCGCCATGTCGCAGGCCGAAACCAGGCCCACGCCGCCGGCATAGACGTCGCCCTGGATGCGGGCGATAGTTGGCTTGGGGCACGCGTACAGGACTTGCAGCATGCGGGCCAGGCCGCGGGCGTCTTCAAGATTTTCATCGCGCGTGTAGTCGGCCATCGCGCGCATCCAGTTGAGGTCGGCGCCGGCGCAAAAGGCCTTGCCTTCGGCGGCCAGCACGATGGCGCGCACGCTTTCATCCTGGCCAAGGTCGATGAATGCCTGCGCAAGCTCGGCAATCATGGCGTCGTTGAACGCGTTGCGCACGTCGGGGCGCGCCAGCGTGACCGTGGCTACGTGGCCACGTGTTTCGGTCTTGATGGATACGGTCATGGGCGTCTTTCCGGGCAGAAACGGCGTGTCCGCGCTTACATGCGGAACACGCCAAACCTGACGTCGGGAACGGGCGCGTTTTGCGCCGCCGAAAGTCCCAGCGCCAGCACGCGCCGCGTGTCGGCCGGGTCGATGATGCCGTCGTCCCACAGGCGGGCAGTGGAGTAGTAGGCGCTGCTCTGGCTGTCGTACTGCTCGCGGATGGGCTTCTTGAATTCCTCTTCTTCTTCCGCGCTCCAGCTGCCGCCCTTGCGCTCCATGTTGTCGCGCTTGACGGTGGCCAGCACACTCGCCGCCTGCTCGCCGCCCATGACGCTGATGCGCGCGTTGGGCCACATCCACAGGAAGCGCGGGCTGTACGCGCGGCCGCACATGCCGTAGTTGCCCGCGCCAAAGCTGCCGCCGATGATGATGGTGAACTTGGGTACGTTGGCCGTGGCCACGGCCGTGACCAGCTTGGCGCCATGGCGCGCGATGCCCTCGTTCTCGACCTTGCGGCCGACCATGAACCCGGTGATGTTCTGCAGAAACACGAGCGGGATCTTGTGCTGGCAGCACAGCTGGATGAAGTGCGCGCCCTTTTGCGCGCTCTCCGAAAAGAGGATGCCGTTGTTGGCAACAATGCCGACGGGCATGCCCTCGACGCGGGCAAAGCCGCAGACCAGTGTGCTGCCAAAGCGCGCCTTGAACTCCTCAAAGTCGCTGTCGTCGACGATGCGGGCAATGACCTCACGCACGTCGAACTGCTTGCGCGTATCGGTGGGAATGATGCCGTACAGCTCTTCGGCGTCGTAGCGTGGCGGCCTGGGATCGCGCAGCGCGCCGCTGCGTTGCTTGACCTTGTTCAGGTGCCCCACGATCTGCCGCGCCAGCGCGATCGCGTGCGCATCGTCCTCGGCCAGGTAGTCGGCCACGCCCGAGAGGCGCGTGTGCACGTCGCCGCCGCCCAGGTCCTCGGCGCTGACTTCCTCGCCGGTGGCTGCCTTGACCAGCGGCGGGCCGCCCAGGAAGATGGTCCCCTGGTTCCTGACGATGATGGTCTCGTCGCTCATGGCCGGCACGTACGCGCCGCCTGCCGTGCAACTGCCCATGACCACGGCAATCTGCGCGATGCCCTGCGCGCTCATGTTGGCCTGGTTGTAGAAGATGCGGCCAAAGTGATCGCGGTCGGGGAAGACCTCGTCCTGCCGCGGCAGGAACGCGCCGCCGGAGTCGACCAGGTAGATGCATGGCAGGCGGTTCTGCTCGGCGATCTCCTGTGCGCGCAGGTGCTTCTTGACGGTGAGCGGGTAGTAGGTGCCGCCCTTGACGGTCGCGTCGTTGCAGACGATCATGCAGTCCACGCCAGAGACCCGGCCTATGCCGGCCACCATGCCCGCAGCGGGCGCCGAATCGCTGCCGTCGCGGTCCGGGTACAACCCCAGCGCGGCCAGCGGCGCCACCTCCAGGAACGGCGTGCCCGGGTCGAGCAGCATCTGCACGCGCACGCGCGGCAGCAGCTTGCCGCGGTCCATGTGCTTCTTGCGCGCCGCATCGCCGCCGCCGCGGCCAACCTGCTGCAGCGTCTCGCGCAGGTCGTCGACCAGCGCCTGCATGGCCTGGGCGTTGGCCCTGAACTCGGCCGAGCGCACGCTCAACTTGCTTTTCAAAACCGACATCCGGACTGCCTCCCGATGGTGAACAATGTGCAGGCGCCGCGCCGGCGGCCGCCTCCTGCTGCTACGCCCCCTGCGCCTCGGCCAGCCCCAGCTCGCTGGTCATGACGTCGCGGATCTTGAATTTCTGGATCTTGCCGCTGACCGTCATGGGGAATTCATCGACAAACCTGATGTAGCGCGGGACCTTGTAGTGGGCGATCTGCCCCTTGCAGAAGTCGCGGATGTCATCTTCGGTAAGCGACTGCCCGGGCTTGGCGATAATCCACGCGCACAGCTCCTCGCCGTAGCGCGAATCGGGGACGCCAACCACCTGCACGTCCTGTACGCCGGGGTGGCGGTACAGGAACTCCTCGATCTCGCGCGGGTAGATGTTCTCGCCGCCGCGGATCACCATGTCCTTGATGCGGCCGACGATATTGACGTAGCCCTCGTCGTCCATGATGGCCAGGTCGCCCGTGTGCATCCAGCCGTCGGCGTCTATGGCTTCGGCCGTGCGCTCGGGGTCTTCCCAGTAGCCCTGCATGACCGAATAGCCGCGTGTGCAGTATTCGCCGCGCCCACCGCGGGGCACGGTCTCGCCGGTCTCCGGGTCGATCACCTTGATCTCCAGGTGCGGTTGCACCAGCCCCACGGTCGAGACCCGCTTGTCCAGCGGCGTGTCGGTGCTGCTCTGCGCGCTGACCGGGCTGGTCTCGGTCATGCCGTAGGCAATGGTGACTTCGGTCATGTTCATGTCCGCCTGCACGCGCTTCATGACCTCCACCGGGCACGGCGAGCCGGCCATGATGCCGGTGCGCAGCGTCGAGAGGTCAAACTCGCTGAAGCGCGGGTGGTCGAGCTCGGCAATGAACATGGTCGGCACGCCATGCAGGCCGGTGCATTTTTCATCCTGCACGGCCTGCAGCACGGCAAGCGGATCAAAGCCGTCGCTGGGATAGACGATGCAGGCGCCGTGCGTCAGCACCGCCAGGTTGCCCAGCACCATGCCAAAGCAGTGGTACAGCGGCACCGGGATGCACAGCCGGTCCTGTTCGGTCAGCTTCATGGCTTCGCCTATGAAGAAGCCGTTGTTCAGGATGTTGCGGTGCGTGAGCGTGGCGCCCTTGGGGAAGCCGGTGGTGCCGCTGGTGAACTGGATGTTGATGGCGTCGTTGTTGCCGAGGCCCGCCGCAGCCCGGGCCACGGCCGGGTCATCGGCGTCGCCGCTGCCCAGCAGGTCGGAGAAACGACGAATTCCCGCCTCGTCCTGCCCCTGGCCAGCCACGTCTATCCAGAACACATGTTGCAAATTCGGCAGGCGCTCCGCCTGCAGCGGCTCGCCGGCCCGCGCATGCGCCCACTCCGGCGCCAGCTCGCGCAGCATCGCCAGGTAGTTGCTGGTCTTGAAGCTGGGCATGGTCACCAGCGCCTTGCAGTCCACCTTGTTCAACGCGTAATCCACCTCGGCCGTGCGATACGCCGGGTTGATGTTGACGAGGATGAGCCCGACCTTGGCCGTGGCCAGCTGCATCAGCACCCACTCGGTGTTGTTGTGCGACCAGATGCCTATGCGGTCGCCCGGCGCCAGCCCCAGCTTCAACAGTGCGCTTGCCAACTTGTTGACTTCGGCCTGCAGCTGACGGTACGTGTAGCGCCGCTGCTGGTGCACCACGACCAGCGCCTCGCGATCGGGGAAGCGCTCGACCATGCCGTCGAAGAACGCGCCTATGGGCTGCTCGATCAGCGGCGGATGGTCCGCGCCGCGCGCGTAGCTTGATGTCTGCGTGTTGCTCATGCTCCTGTCTCCGTCAACTCGCCTCAATGTGTCAGTATTGCAGGACTTGGTGTGTCGTGTTGCAAACTGAACACAAGTATAGAAACTTCGGACTGGAACTCGGCGCCATTTCGGTTGCAAATCATGACGCGGTCACGGCAGGTACGGCCAAACGCATCCTGCCCTGCGGATTGCTGCCATCGGCCCCAGCAAGTGCAGGCCCAGGGCCACCAGCGCCCGTGACATCACCAAGTATCCATTGCACAAACCATCACACGCTGCCAAACTGTACCGGTAGTGAAACGGCCGATGATCCGCCCTGAAGATAACCAGTACGCACAAACACCGGTCGCCCTGGTGCGCTACGTCTTGCTTGCCTATGAAAAGCGGGGGCGCGACCCTGCCGCTGCCCTGCGCACCGCGCATATCCGGCCCGAACAGCTGCACGATGCAAGGCAGCACGTGGAGGCGTCGCAATTTGAGCGACTGTGTTCGGTGGCCATGCAGGAGCTGGACGACGAGGCGCTGGGCTGGTTCAGCCGGCGCCTGCCCTGGGGCAGCTACGGCATGCTGGCGCGCGCCAGCATCAGCGCGCCCGTGCTGGGGCAGGCGCTGGCACGCTGGTGCCGCCATCACAATTTGTTGACAGACGATGTGCAGTGGGAGGTGCAGCGCGGCAGCACACATGCGCAGATCCGCATCGTCGAGCGACACGACCTGGGCGAGCTGCGCGAGTTTGCACTGCTGTCGCTGCTACGCAACCTGCACGGGTTTGCAAGCTGGCTGGTGGACTCCCGCATCACGCTGCACTGCACCCGGTTTCCGTTTGCCGCGCCGGCACATGCGGACCTGTACGCCCGCCTGTTTCCCGGTCCGGTGCATTTCGGCGCGCCCGTGGCCATGCTGCAATTTGACCACGCTTACCTGCAACTGCCGCTGCGCCGCGATGGCGCGGCGCTGGACCAGATGCTGCAGCGCGCCCTGCCCATCCTGATCTGGCCGTACAGGCGCGACCGCCTGCTGTCTTTGCGCGTGCGGCGCCTGCTGGCCGAGCCGCGTTCCAACCACACCGCCGATACACTGGCCGAGGTGCTGTGCATGTCGCCGCGCACGCTCTACCGCGAGCTCAGGCACGAGGGCACCAGCCTGCAGAAAATCAAGGACAGCGTACGCTCGGAGCGCGCGCAGGAGCTGCTGGCACGCACCAGCCTGACGATCAAGCAAATCAGCGGCGAAGCCGGCTTTGCCAGCGAAAAAAGCTTCATCCGCGCGTTTGCCAGGTGGACCGGCCAAACGCCACAGGCCTGGCGGGAGCAGCGCCGGACCGGCTGAACCCGCCGCAATCCAGGCTCAGGCCAGCCAGCGCTTGCGTCGGCGGTAATGCTTGACGTTGTGGTAATCCGCCCGCTCGCCGCCGCCCAGGTAGAACTCCTGGATGTCGGGGTTTTGCTTGAGTGTTTCGGCGCTGCCGCTCATGACGACGCTGCCGTTCTCGATCAGGTACGCCTGGTCGGCCACGTCCAGCGCCGCCTTGGCGTTCTGCTCGACCAGCAGCACGCTCACGCCCTGGTTCTGGTTGATCTCGCGGATGATGGCAAAGATTTCCTTGACCAGCACCGGCGCCAGCCCCAGAGAGGGCTCGTCGAGCATGATCAGCCGCGGCTCGGTCATGAGCGCACGCGCAATGGCCAGCATTTGCTGCTCGCCGCCAGAGAGGTAGCCGGCCTTGCTCCTGAGGCGCTCGGCCAGCCGCGGAAAATAACCATAGACCCGCTCGCGCAGCGCGTCATAGCCGGTCCTGGCCCGCCGGCGGCCCGGCCAGGCGGCGTACAGGTTTTCATCGGGCGTCAGGTGCTCGAAGATGTGGCGGCCCTCCAGCACGTGCACCAGGCCCATCCGTACGCGATGCGGCGGGTTGTACGTGAGGATGGACTCGCCGCAAAACTGGATGTCGCCGTGCGTGACCGCGCCGCGCTCGGGTGCCAGCAGGCCGCTGACGGCCTTGAGCGTGGTCGACTTGCCCGCACCGTTGGCGCCCAGCAGGGCAATCATCTGACCTTCTTCCATGTCCAGCGAAACACCGCGTATGGCCAGGAAGACCTTGTCGTAGATGACTTCGACGTTGCTCAGTGACAGCAGCTTTTCAGCCAATCGGGTTCTCCGTCAGGACAACAGGGGCCACGCGACTTGGCCGGGAAATGCTGACCGCAAAAAGGGCGCCGGCCCGTGCCAGCGCACCCTTTCCTCCCGGCGGCGCGGTCGTCCGGGGTCAGGCGTTCTCGGCCTTGAACTTGGCTGCCGACTCGCGGGCCAGCGGCCAGATCACCTCGTCCTGGTACGCGTGGTTCCAGTCCGAGATGGGTTCCCATGCGCTGCCATTCCACTGGGTGATCCGGCCCCAGCCACCGCCCTGGTGGTCCTTGCTGGACAGGGTGAGCGGCGGCATCAGGCCTTCGGCGTCGAAGTCCTTGATCATCTCCATGCCCTGCTTGAGCTTTTCACCCGTCAGGGGGCCGCCCAGTTCCTTGAGCGCCAGGCGTGCACCCTCCACCGCGATGGCCATGCTCGCCACGCCAATGTTGTAGTACGTCGTACCGACCTTGTCCTTCTCGCCGCTGCCCGCGCCCTTGTCGATGACTTCGGACATGATGCGTTGCAGCACCGGCAAATCGGTACCGGTATTGACGCCGGTGAAGCGCTTGAGGCCAACCGCCTCCTTCTCGCCGATGGCGTGCGCGTCGGTCTCGTTCATCCAGATCACTGAATAGAGGTTTTCGACCGGAATGCCATTGCTGATGGCGCCGCGCACCGAGACGGCCTGTCCCGGCCCGGCGCCCCAGAGGATGACGCGGTCCGGCTTGAAGCGGCGCACGCTGCTCCAGGTGGACGTCTGCTCGGTGCCGGGCGACGGGTACGGAAAGCCCTGGTATTCAAAGCCCTCGCGCTCGGCCAGTGCCTGGAATACCGGGATGGGCTCGCGGCCAAAGCCGGAGTCGATGTGCACGTGCGCGATCTTCTTGTCCTTCAGCCCCCCGTCATGGTCGCGGATGTGCTGGATGATGAGCGCCGCCTGTGACCAGTAGTTGGCCATGGCCGGAAACACGTAGGGAAAGACCTCCCCGTCGATGGCATCGCCCCGACCATGCGCGATGGTCAGCATCGGAATGTGGTCTTTCAGCACGCGCGGCACCATGGCGTTGGACACGGGCGTGCTGAGAAAGTCCGTCAATATGGCGCCTTGTTCACGCGCCTGGTTGTACAGGGCAATCCCGCGCTGCGGCTCGCTGGCGTGGTCATGCACGATGAGCTTGACCGGATGGCCATCGACGCCACCGGTGGCGTTGATCATGCTGATGTAATCGCGCTGGGCCTGGTTGTATTCGACGCTGACGAATGTGTAGACCTTGGTGAAGTCCATCAGCGTGGCGAACTTGATCTCTTCCTTGCCCTGGGCAAAGACATGGCCGCCACTGACGGTGAGCAGCGTCGCTGCTCCGACGCCGCCGATCAGGTCGCGGCGGGTCATCCCTTGCTTGACTTGTTTCATTTGAATCGTCTCCCTAGTTGAATAAATCGTTGCGTGAATCAATTGTGCCGGAACGGCCAGACAAGAAAATATTTGCGCATGTTGTCGTACATCTTGGCCAGACCCAGCGGCTCGAACAGCAAGAAGAACATAATGAGCGCACCATAGAGCATGAGCGGGATGTTGGCCATCAGCTCTATGGATATGGGCAGCCAGCCGGCCGCGGCCAGTGTCGACACGAACTTGGTCAGGAACAGGGGCACCAGCAGCACGACGCCTGCGCCCAGGTACGAACCAACGACACTGCCCAGGCCACCCACCAGCACCATGGCGACCAGTTGCACCGAGACGTCGAAGCTGAACTGCTGCGCCGTCACCGCGCCGTAATAACAGAACGCCAGAATGGCCCCGGTCACCCCGCCCAGGAACGAGCTGACAAAGAACGCCACCAGCTTGTAGCGAAAGATGTCGACGCCGATGACCGCGGCGGCAAAATCCTTGTCGCGCACGGCGACCAGCGCGCGGCCCAGGCTGGTGCGCTTGATGTTGAGCAGCAGCAAGGTCACCAGTACCGTCCACGCCAGCACGAAATAATAATTGGCGACCAGGCCCTTCAGCGGGATGAAGAGAAAGCTCACGCTGGGCGTCTGCAAAGTGGCCACCGCACCGCCCGAGATGGCATCGACGTTGACGATGAACCAGTCCACGAGGTACTGCATGGCCAGCGTGGCCATGACCAGGTAGAGTCCCTTGACGCGCAGCGCAGACGCCCCGAAGATGCAGCCGATGAGTGCCGCCAGGATGCCGGCCAACACCAGCGCCAGGCCAAACGGCACGCCAGCCTGCACCAGATGGATGCTGCTGTAGGCACCGATCGCCATGACGGCGGCAAAGCCAAAGTGCAGCTGCCCGGCCATGCCCATGAGCAGCGTCAGCGACAACGCCGCGCTGCTGAAGATGAGCCAGGGCAGCATGTAGCTGGACAGCGCCACCTTGGACAGGAACAGCGGTGCGGTGAGCGCCAGCACGGCCAGAATGATGATCTGCCAGCGGTCGGCCGGCAGCGGCCACAACTGGCGCGTGGCTCGGTAACGCGTGTGATAGACGCCAGAGAGACGGTAAAACATCAGACGCGCTCCACGTCCTCGCGACCGAACATGCCGTAGGGCCGGATCAGGATGGTGACCAGGATGGCCAGCGAGATCACCACGTTTTGCGTGCTGCCACCCACCATGGAG
Source organism: Ottowia sp. (assembly GCA_023228705.1). Lineage (GTDB taxonomy): Bacteria > Pseudomonadota > Gammaproteobacteria > Burkholderiales > Burkholderiaceae_C > Ottowia. The sequence continues at coordinate 9,248 of JALOAS010000009.1, forward strand.
TCCACGTAGCCGGGAATCACGCTGCCCAGGATGCCCAGCAGCAGGCCGCCGACCAGCACACCGACGATGCTGTCAAAGCCGCCCAGGATGACGACCGCCACCGCGGGCAGCAGCAACGAGGAGATCGACCAGTCCACGCCCTGGACCGCGCCCCAGACCGTGCCTGCGCCGACCGCGCAGATGCCCGCCAGCCCCCATGAAATGCCGACGGCACGTTCCACCGAGATGCCGACCGACCAGCTGGAAACGTGGTCGTTGGACACCGCGCGCAGCTTGGTGCCGGTGTGCGTGCGGAAAAACAGCAGCGACAGGATGATGAGCACCAGCGACACGATGCCGCCGACCAGGTACGTGCGGTTGATGAACATGTCACCGATGATGAGCGGGGCCATGCTCAGCCCGAGGTCTATTTTCTTGGGCGTCGAGCCGGCCAGCCCCGGGCCCAGGCCGCGCAGGAAGATCTCCAGCCCCAGCGTGAGCATGACGATCATGATGATGGGCTGGCCCACCATGCGGCGCAGCAGGACGCGCTCGGCAAGCAGCCCGAAGAAGAACATCGCCACCATGGCGAGCGGGATGGCCAGCCAGACCGAAAACCCCAGGTTGGCGAACATCCAGACCAGGTAGCCGCCGATCATGGCCATGGCACCCTGGGCAAAATTGGCGACACCGGAGGACTTGAAGATGAGAACGATGCCCAGCGCCACGGCACCGTACATGAGCCCGGTCAGGCTGCCGTTGATGATCAGCTCAAGAAGATCCAGGATGGTCATGCGGCTGCCTCCTGACCGGCCTGCCCCGCACCGCACACATCGCGGATGGCGAGGTTGCGCTTGAGCACGCCGGTCTCGCCCGTTTCGTACGTGATCTGCGCCTCGAACTCGATCGCGTCATCGCCTGCGTAGATGGCCGTGATGATGTCCGCATAATGCACCGCGATGGTGCCGCGGCGCAGCTTGCGCGTGCGCGTGATCTCGCCATCGTCCGGATCGAACTCCTTGTGCAGGTTGACAAAGCGCCGGATCTGCGTGCCCTTGGGCAGCACGCTGTTGACGTGTGCTACCACGCCTTCGATGAGGTCGTAGATGCGCGGCTTCTGCGACAGGTCGGAAAACGAGTTGTACGGTACGTCGTGCTCCTGCGCCCAGTGGCCGCAGGCTTCCATGTCTATGGCGACCAGCGCGGCAAGAAACTCACGGCCGTCGCCAATGACGCAGACGTCCTTGATGTACTGGCTGAACTTGAGCCGGTTTTCTATGTAGGTCGGGATGAAGCGCACCTTGTCGCGCGTGTAGACCACCTCCGATACGCGTCCCAGCACCACCAGCTGGCCGTCGTCTTCCAGGTAGCCGGCGTCGCCCGTGTACAGCCAGCCGTCGCGCAGCGTCTGCGCAGTGGCTTCGGGGTCGTCGTAGTAGCCATCGAACACGTTTTCTCCGCGCATGAGGATTTCGCCATCGTCGGAGATGCGCATCTGGATGCCCGGAAACGGCCGGCCCACGGTATGCAGGGTCACGGCACCGGGGTCCTGCGCAGCGCACAGCGCCGAGTTTTCCGTCTGGCCGTAAAACTGGCGCAGGTCCAGCCCCAGCGCGCGAAAGTAGACAAAGGTTTCCTCGCCCATGGCTTCACCCGCCGTGTACGGGTTCTTCACTCTTGCAAGGCCCAGCTGGTCCTTGATCGGGCCATAGACCAGCAGCTCGCCCACGCCGCGCCACAGGCGCTCGACAAGGCTGGGCGCCTGGCCCTGCAGGCGCTTGTGCTCCAGCCGGATGGCAAAGGGCATGAAGTGGTTGTACAGCCAGCGCTTGACGCGCGTGGACTCGTCCATGCCCACCTGCACGTGCGTCAGCATGGTCGACCAGGCGCGCGGCGAGTTGAAGTAGACGGTGGGCGCGATCTCGCGCAGGTCGTGCTGCGCGGTCTCCTGACCCTCCGGGATGTTCACGTTGAAGCGCAGCGCCAGCGCAGCCCCTATGGTGAAGATGAAGTCACCGACCCAGGCGATGGGCATGTACGCCATGTGCACTTCCTCAAGCCCGAAATAGCCGGCGTCGGCAGCGTAGCGCACGGCAGCCAGCACGTGCCGGTGCTTGAGCGGTATGCCCTTGGGGACGCCGGTGGTACCCGAGGAATGCAATAGCACCACGGTGTCGTCGGCACGCGGTCGGGCCAGCAGTTCGTCGCGCAGTTGCGGAACGGCGGCCAGCGTCTCGCGCCCGCGGCGCTGCACTTCGGTGAAGGCCATGACGCCCTCGGGCTCGTTGCCCGCCAGGCCGCGCGGATCGTCGTAGATGATCCACTCCAGCGCCGGAACCTGCGCGCGCACCTCCATCAGCTTGTCGACCTGCTCCTGGTCTTCGGCGATGGCAAAGCGCACACCCTCGCGCCTGGCCTGCCCCGCCAGCTCTTCGGGGTTGACCTCGGAAAAGGCCGGCGTCGGCACCGCGCGCAACGTGACGGCCGCCAGCATGGCAAAGTACAGCGCCGGCCGGTTGTCGCCAATGACCAGCATGTTCTCGCCGGCCTGCAGCCCCAGTGTCTCCAGGCCGGCGGCCGCCTCGAGGACCTGTGTCAGGTAGTCCTGCCACGTGTATTCCTGCCAGATGCCGCGGTCGCGCTCGCGCAGGGCCACCTTGCTGCCGTGCTCGCGCGCGTTGGTCGCGAGCATGGCGATCAGGTGGTCGCCCTGGTCCCGGGCGGTTGCGGTTGCTGCGGCAGGCGCCAGCGTCGGATCTGCCATGTCCATCAGTCCTGCCCGATGTAGGCGGCAACCACCGCCGGGTCGTTGACAGCTTCCAGCACCGGGCCTTCGGCGATCATGCGGCCGTTGTTGAGCACCAGCGCGCGGTCGCAGATGGCGGTGATGACGTCCATGTGGTGCTCGATGAGCAGGATGGTCAGGTCATGCGCTTCCTGAGCGTCCAGAATGAAGCGCACGATGTATTCCTTTTCTTCCTGGTTCATGCCGGCCATGGGCTCGTCCAGGATGAGCATGCGCGGCTCGGCGGCCAGCGCGCGCGCCAGCTCGACGCGCTTTTGCATGCCCAGCGGCACCACTTCCACCGGCTCGTCGCGCACGCTCTCCAGTTGCAGCAGGTCGATGATTTCCTCGACCTTCTCGCGGTTGGCGATTTCCTCGCGCTCGGCCCACCACCAGTAAAACAGCGACGCCAGCGCGCTCGGGCGCATGAAGATGTGGCGGCCCAGGAGGATGTTGTCAAGCACGCTCATGCCGCGAAACAGCGCCACGTTCTGGAACGTGCGCGCAATGCCGCAGCCGGCGATCTTGTGCGGACGCACGCCGTTGAGCCGCTGGCCCTCAAAGCGCACCTCGCCCTCCTGCGGCGGGTAAAAGCCGGTGATGGCGTTGACCAGCGTGGTCTTGCCCGCGCCGTTGGGCCCGACCAGCCCGTAGATCTGGCGCTTGCGCACCGTCATCGACACATTGGCCAATGCATGCACGCCGCCAAACCAGCGGCTGACGTTGTCGCATGTCAACACGGGCTCGGCCAGCGCTTGCGTGGCTGAAGAAGTCGGCATTGTCTCCTGCTTGTTCACCGAACAATACAGGGCAATATAGCAGTTATTGGCAGCGGTTATTCCGCATTTTCTGCCAACAGGGTTGCAATTTTTGTCAACTGTCGACAGCATGACAATTGCCGCCTGCGGCACGGCCCTGTCGCGGCCGTTTGACTTGGCGCTGGCCGCACCTTCCTCCATAATCACCGGCTGAGGGCCGCCCGACCGTGCATCGGTCAAGGGCTGCACGCATGTCACACGGCACATGCCGCCTGCGCTGGCACGGGGCAACCACGGGCCACGCACAACAACCACCGGCAGACAAGGAAACAACCCCAGATGAGCGAGCATTACGACGCACTGGAGACGCGCAGCGCGGAACAACGCGCCGTCGCCATGAGGCAGCAGTTGCCCGAGCTGATCGGCCATGCCAAGGTGCATGCACCGTACTACGGCAAATCACTGGCGGATATCGATCCGCGGGCAGTCACCGACCTTGCGGCCCTGGCCCGCCTGCCGGTGCTGCGCAAATCAGCATTGATCGAGCTGCAGCGGGCCACGCCACCGCTGGGTGGACTGAACACCGAGCCGCTGTCCGGCATGCTGCGCGTGTTCCAGTCGCCCGGGCCCATCTACGAGGTGCACAGCCGCGACCATGACGGCAGCCGCACGGCGCGCTCGCTGTTTGCAGCCGGCTTCCGCCCCGGCGATCTGATTTTCAACACCTTCGCCTACCACTTCACGCCGGCTGGACACATGCTGGAAGCAGGCGCCACCGCGCTGGGCTGCACCGTGTTTCCGGCCGGCACCGGCCAAAGCGAGCTGCAGGCGCAAGCCATCAGCGACCTGCAGCCCGCCGGCTACATCGGCACGCCTTCCTTTCTCAACATCCTGCTCGACAAGGCCGCCGAGCTGGACCTGGACTCCAGCTCGCTCAAGCATGCCTCGGTCAGCGCCGAGCCCTTCCCGCCGTCGCTGCGCGCCAGCTTCAGCGAGCGTGGCATCGCCGCCTACCAGACCTACGGCACGGCCGAGCTGGGCCTGGTCGCTTACGAGACCGCGGCCGTCGACGGACTGGTCGTGGCCGAGAACGCCATCGTCGAGATCGTCCGCCCGGGAACCGGCGACCCGGTTCCGGACGGCGAAGTGGGCGAAGTGGTGGTCACCGTGCTGGACAACCCGGCGTATCCGCTCATCCGCTTTGCCACCGGCGACCTCTCTGCCGTGCTGGCTGGCCCCTGCCCCACCGGCCGCACCAACCGCCGCATCACCGGCTGGATGGGCCGCGCCGACCAGACGACCAAGGTGCGCGGCATGTTCGTGCACCCGGAACAGGTTTCCGAGGTCATCAAGCGCCACCCCGAGATCAGCCGCGCACGCCTGGTCGTGACCAGCGAGAATCACCGTGACATCCTGACCCTGCGCTGCGAAATCCGCCAGCGCGCCGACGGCCTGCAGGAGGCGATCGCCGCCACGCTGCGCGACGTCTGCAAGCTGCGCGGCGACGTGGAGCTGGTCGGCGATGGTGAACTGCCCAACGACGGCAAGGTCATTGCCGACGAGCGCGACTTCGCGTAACTCCCCCCTCAGTCCAAGGAACCCACCATGAGCCACCAACCCGATGCCATCACCGCGCTCGACATCCCGCTGCCCGCCCCCGAGGACCTTGACGACGACATGCGCCGCTACCTGGAGATCTGCCAGGAAAAGCTGGGCCTGGTGCCCAACGTCCTGGCCGCTTACACGTTCGACCAGGACAAGATGCGCAACTTCTCCAACTTCTACAACGAGCTCATGCTCGGCAAGTCCGGCCTGTCCAAGCTGGAGCGCGAGATGATTGCCGTCGTCGTATCCTCGATCAACCACTGCTTCTACTGCCTGGTCGCGCACGGGCAGTCGGTGCGCCAGCTCTCTGGCGACCCGGCGCTGGGCGAACTGCTGGTCATGAACTACCGCGCCGCCACGCTGGATGCACGCCAGCGCGCCATGCTCGACTTTGCCGCCAAGCTGACCGAGTCGCCCGACAAGATCGACGAGCCCGATCGCCAGGCGCTGCGCGACGCCGGCTTCAACGAGCGCGACATTTTCGACATCGCCAGCACGGCCGGCTTCTTCAACATGACCAACCGCGTGGCCGCCGGCGTGGGCATGATGCCCAACAAGGAATACCACGCGCTGAACCGCTGAACGCAAGCGACGCCGCCGAACCAGTGGCTTGCCAGCACCGTCTGTTTGCCCGGGCAGTCATCCTCGTCCGCGCTACCGAAACGCGACCGGCAGCAGCCTGGCTCCGGAAGGGCTGCTGCCGGGCAACCCGATCACCGCTTCAGTGCGTGGTCGACAGCGAGCGCGCCACCTTTCGCAACGCCTGCTCAAACACCACCGGCAGCTGGCCGCCGTTGATGGCGTACTTTCCGTTGATGATGATGGTCGGCACCGAGTGGATCCCGACTGCGTGCCAGCGCTGCTCGGCCGCGCGAACGTCCGCGGCATACGCATCACCGGCAAGGATCCGGCCTGCCTGCTCGGCGTCCAGCCCCGCTTCACGCACCGCGCCAAGCAGCACGCCCGCATGGTCCACGCGCTCGTTGCGCTCGTGGTAGGCGCGCAGCAGCGCCTGCTTGAGCGCCAGCTGCTGCCCTGCGGATTGCTCACCAGCCCAGAAAATCAGCCGGTGCGCGTCAAGGGTGTTGACCACGCGCGTGCGCCCCTGCGGTGCAAACTGGATCCCTACGGCTGCACCGCGCTGGGCCAGCAGGTCGCGTATCTCGGCGCTGCGCTCCGGGGTCGCGCCATACTTGCGCGCCAGGTGCTCGACGGCATCCTCTCCCGTCGGCGACATGTCCGGGTTGAGCTCAAAGGGCTCGAAATGCAGGTTGGCTGAGATCTCCTGCTTGCAGCTGTCCAGCGCCTGCAGCAGCGAAGCGAGGCCGACGGCGCACCAGGGGCAGGCCACGTCGGAGATGAAGGCAATGTCCAAGTTGACCATATTTATCCTGTCCCGTCAGATGAACGCGGCCGCGCGCCAGCCTGTTCCGCCTGTGCCGCGCATCATCTGGCAAACAGCTGGCCCATGTCCCGGAACGACTTGAACTCCAGCGCGTTGCCGCAGGGGTCCAGGAGGAACATGGTGGCCTGCTCGCCCACTTCGCCCTGGAAGCGGATGTACGGCTCGATGATGAAGCGAATGCCCTGCGCCTGCAAGCGATCGGCCAGCGCCTGCCAGTCGTCCCACGGCAGGACGACGCCAAAGTGCGGAACCGGCACATCGTGGCCATCGACCGGGTTGGTGTGGGCGCCTTCCTGCGACGCCGTCCGCGGGTGCTCATGGATGACCAGCTGGTGGCCAAAAAAATCAAAGTCAACCCACTGCTTGCTGGAGCGACCTTCGCGCAATCCGAACACGTCGCCGTAAAACCGGCGCGCTGCGGGCAGGTCGTAAACGGGGATGGCGAGGTGAAACGGGGAGAGCGGCATGGCATGGTTCCTTCAGCAGTCCATTATTGCGCCAATGCGCGACCTGATTAAAAACGATGCCCAGCAACACCACACGCATGACGGATGACCTCGCTGGCGCCTCGAGAACCTTGCCGCTGCGCAGCGTCAGTGACTGCGGCTGCGCCGCCATGGTTCATCATGAGCCGCCGCAGGCGGCTGTCATCAATGGCCCGCAAGGGCCGAGGTCTCTGAGCTGACGATGCTTGCCAATCAGGATGCGCGATACGCGCGCTGCTGACCTGCCTGCTCGAGTTGGCGCACAATGAATCCTTGAATCTCGGTGCCGCACGGCGCGAGGTTCGCGGGGCCGTCGCGCCACGCGGCGCGCTCTGCGGATTCCTCAACGGAGGTTTTCATGGCACAAGACCCACAACAACCGTCGCGCAGCGAGCGTATCCGTGGCGCGATCATGGGCGCCTTTGTCGGCGATGCACTGGCGCTGGGCCCGCACTGGTATTACGACCTGGATGAACTCCGCAGCGCGTACGGCGAGTGGATACGCGACTACACGGCGCCCCGGCCGGGCCGCTACCATGCCGGGCTGCCGGCCGGCGCATCGTCGCAGTCGGGGGTCATCCTGGCGCTGACGCTGCAATCGCTGGTCGATTCCGGCCGCTACGACGAGGCAGACTTTTGCCGCCGGCTGGACGAGGACCTGTTCCCCCAGCTGGACGGCCAGCCCATGGCCGGCCCGGGCGGCTACACCAGCCAGTCCATGCGCGACGTCTGGCACGCACGCCAGCGCGGGTGGCCCTGGGGCCAGGTCGCCAGCCTGGCCGACAACACCGAAGCCGCAGAGCGGGTCCTGGCCATTGCCGTGCGCTACGCGCATGACCCCGCGTTGCTGGCCAGGTACGTTGCCGGCAACACGGCGCTGACGCAGCGCGACCCCACGGTGGGCGCCATGACGCTGGCGTACGGTGCCGTGCTGGGACAACTGGTGCAGGGCGAAGCGCTGGACGCGCACCTGTCGGGCAAGCTCATGGCCATGGTCAAGGATGGGCGCCTGCCCTTCCATACCGTCACCAGTGGCCATCTGGACCTGCCTCGCGGCGCCGAGGCCGCGCTGCAGGCAGGGGAATTTGCTTCGCCCGACGCGCTGCTGACGGTATCGAGCATTGCCAGCGCGGTGCAGGATTACGGCGTTGTCATCGATCCGGCGTGGAAGGTATCGCTGGTGTACGGCATGCCGTGCGCGGTGTACCACCAGTTCCCCGCCGCCTATCACCTGGCGGCGCGCTTTGGCAGCGAGTTTGAAAGCGCCGTGCTGCATGCCGTCAACGGCGGCGGCCAGAACCAGGCGCGTGCCATCCTCACCGGCGCGCTGTGCGGCGCGCTGGGCGGGCTGCAGGCCATTCCGTCGCGATTTCTGGATGACCTGCAAAAGGCAGAGGAATATCTGGCGCTGGCAACGCAGCTGGCCGAGCAGGCAGACTGAAGCCCCCGTCGCTGCATACCGCATCTTTGCGTTGGGGCAAAATGGGTCGACAACCTCTATCAAGTCAAGGAGCCAGAAATGGACGCAGCAGTCACCCCCAAGGTCGCCACGGTCAAATTGCTGATCAATGGCGAATTCGTTGAATCCAGGTCCAGCGAGTGGCACGATGTGCTCAACCCGGCCACGCAGGAAGTGCTGGCGCGGGTTCCGTTTGCCACGCAGGACGAGCTGGACGCGGCCGTGGCCGCCGCCAGGGAAGCCTTCAAGACCTGGCGCAAGGTGCCCATCCAGACCCGCGCCCGCGTCTTCCTCAAGTACCAGCAGCTGATCCGCGAGAACCTCAAGGAGCTGGCTGCCATCCTGACCGCCGAGCACGGCAAGACACTGCCCGATGCGGAAGGGGGCATTCTGCGTGGCGTCGAGGTGGTCGAGCACGCGTCGGGCATAGGCAACCTGCAGCTTGGCGAATACGCCAGCACGGTGGCCGGCGGCATAGACACGCACACCATCCTGGAGCCGCTGGGCGTTTGCGCGGGCATCACGCCGTTCAACTTCCCGGCCATGATCCCCCTGTGGCAGTTCCCCATGGCCATTGCCACCGGCAACACCTTTGTGCTCAAGCCCAGCGAGCACGACCCCATGGTCGTCATGCGGCTGGCCGAGCTGGCGCTGGAAGCCGGCATCCCGCCGGGCGTGCTCAACATCGTGCACGGCGGCCCGGACATCGTCAACGGCATCTGCGACCACCCGGACATCCAGGCGATCAGCTTTGTTGGCTCGACGCGGGTCGGCAAGCATGTGTACGACCGTGCCATCGTCACCGGCAAGCGGGTGCAGTGCGGCGTGGGTGCCAAGAACCACGCCGTGGTCATGCCCGACGCCAGCAAGGAGCAGTCGCTCGGCGCCATTGCCGGCGCCGCCTTTGGCGCAGCCGGCCAGCGCTGCATGGCCATCTCGGTCGCGGTGCTGGTGGGCGAGGCGCAAAAATGGATCCCCGACCTGGTCGCCATTGCCAGGAAAATGAAGGTCAGCGCCGGCACCGTCGATGGCGCCGATCTCGGTCCGCTCATCAGCGCTGCGGCCAAGGCCCGCGTGGAGGGCCTGATAGAGAGTGGCGGCAAGGAAGGCGCCAAGGTCGAGCTGGACGGCACCAAGCCGCAAATAGAAGGCTTTGAAAAAGGCAACTTTGTCGGCCCCACCGTCTTCAGCGGGGTCAAGCCGGGCATGTCCGTCTACGACCAGGAAATTTTTGGCCCGGTGCTGTCCATCGTCTCGGTGGACGACCTGGACGAGGCCATAGCATTCATCAACGCCAACCCCAACGGCAACGGCACGGCGATCTTTACCAGCTCGGGCGCTGCGGCGCGCCAGTTCCAGGACGAGATCAAGGTGGGTCAGGTCGGCATCAACCTGCCCGTTCCGGTGCCCGTGTCCATGTTCACGTTCACCGGCAGCCGCGCCTCAAGCATGGGCGACCTCGGACCCTACGGCAAGCAGGCGGTGCTGTTCTTCACGCAGACCAAGACGGTGATCTCGCGCTGGTTCGACGACGACGTGGCGCACCCGATGAACACCACGATCAGCATGAAGTAAGGCCGGGCGCACAACAGCAGGCAGCCGGCGCCGCTGCGGGCCCGCAATGGTACGCTTGCGCCACAGGCACACCCGGAGAGACAGCAACCATGGATTTCGAGCTCAGCGACGAGCAGCGCGCATTTGCCGAGACGGCGCGCCAGTTTGCCGAGGCCGAACTGGCCCCCCACGCCGCACGATGGGATGCGGAAAGCGTGTTCCCGCGCGACGCCATCGCCAAGGCCGGCGAGCTGGGGTTCTGCGGGCTGTACACGCCGGAAAACGCCGGTGGCCTGGCGCTGCCGCGGCTCGACGCAGCGCTGGTATTCGAAGAAATGGCAGCAGTGGACCCATCGACCACCGCGTTCATCAGCATCCACAACATGGCCACCTGGATGCTGGGCACCTGGGCCACCGACGCGGTACGTGCGCACTGGGGTCCGCTGCTGGCCAGCGGCGAAAAGCTTGCCAGCTATTGCCTGACCGAGCCCGGATCCGGGTCGGACGCGGCGTCGATCAAGACCCGCTCCGAACGGCAGGGCGACGAATACGTAATCAACGGCAGCAAGACGTTCATCAGCGGTGCCGGCGCCACCGACCTGCTCGTGCTGATGGCGCGCACGGGCGGCGCGGGCGCGGCCGGCATCAGCGCGTTTGCCGTGCCGGCGGACACGCCCGGCGTCAGCTACGGCAAGAAGGAGCGCAAGATGGGCTGGAACAGCCAGCCCACGCGGCAGATCAATTTTGACGGCGCACGCATTCCGGCGGAAAACCTGCTTGGCAACGAGGGCGACGGATTCAAGATCGCCATGCGGGGGCTGGACGGTGGCCGCATCAACATTGCCACCTGCTCGGTGGGCGCCGCGCAGGGCGCGCTGGATCATGCGCTGCGCTACACCAGCGAGCGCCAGCAGTTCGGGCGGCCGCTCTCCAGCTTCCAGGCGCTGCAGTTCAAGCTGGCCGACATGGCCACCGACCTGGTCGCTGCGCGCCAGATGGTGCGCCTTGCCGCCAGCAAGCTGGATACGGGCGCAGCCGACGCCAGCACATTTTGCGCCATGGCCAAGCGCTTTGCCACCGACGCCGGATTTGACGTGGTCAACCAGGGCCTGCAACTGCACGGTGGCTATGGCTACCTGCACGAGTACCCGCTGGAGCGGCTGCTGCGCGACGTCCGCGTACACCAAATCCTGGAAGGCACCAACGAGATCATGCGCGTCATCATCGCGCGACGGCTGCTGCAAGACGCATCGACCGCTTTCCTGATGTAACGTACCCCCGCAACGCACCGAGATTCAAGATCCCGATGAACGATCCCGTCGTCCTGTTCGAAACCCTGCAGACCGCCAGCGGCCACGTGTTTGGCCGCGCCACGCTGAACGACCCGGACAGCCTGAACGCGGTCTCGGTGGCCATGATTTCGCTGCTGGAGCCCCAGCTGGCCAAATGGGCCGCAGACCCGCGCGTCGCCGGCGTCTTCCTGGACGCCCGGGGCGAGCGGGCATTTAGCGCCGGCGGCGACGTGGTGGGCCTGTACAACGCGATGAAGGATGCCGACCCGGGAAACGTGCCCGCGTACGCCGCTGACTTTTTCGAGCGCGAGTACCGGCTGGACCACCAGATCCACCGCTACCCCAAGCCGGTGCTGGCCTGGGCGCACGGCATCGTCATGGGCGGCGGCCTGGGGTTGATGATAGGCGCATCGCACCGCGTGGGTACCGAGCGCACGCGCATGGCCATGCCCGAGATCAGCATCGGCCTGTTCCCGGACGTGGGCGGCAGCTGGCTACTGCCGCGCCTGCCTGGCCGCAGCGGGCTGTTCCTGGCGCTCACCGGCAGCGCGCTGGGCGCTGCCGACGCACGCTTTGCCGGCATGCTTGACTTCGTGCTGCCGCACGCCAGCCAGAGCGCGGTGCTGCAGGCCATTGCCGCCACCAGCTGGCAGGGAAACCACGACGACGATGCCGCTGCGCTGACGCACCTGCTGCAGCGCCTGCATCAGGACATGGAGTTGCCGCCGTCCATGCTGCGCATGCATTGGGACCGCATCGATGCAGCGATTGGCCACGACCGGCTGCAGGACGTGGCCCCGCGGCTGTCAACGCTGGCAGAAGACCCGGACCCCTGGCTGGCCCGCGCCGGCGCCACCTTCAAGCGCGGCTCCCCGACCTCCATCGCGCTGGCTTGGGAAATGCAGCGGCGCGCGCGGCACCTGTCGCTGGCCGATGCGTTCCGGCTTGAATGGCAGGCCGCGGTGGGCTGCTGCATGCACCATGACTTTCCCGAGGGCGCGCGCGCCCTGCTCATCGACAAGGACAAGAACCCGCGCTGGCGGCCCGCCACGCTGGACGCGGTGACGCCCGAGCTGGTCGCCGCGCACCTGCGGCCGCGCTTTGACGGCGCGCACCCGCTGGCCGACCTGGCCTGAAGGGCCGCCGGACAAGACTGAAACCGATTGGAAACGATGCCCGACAAGATCAGGCGCATGACGGATGACCTCGCTGCCGCCTCAATGAGGTTGAGCGAATTGCGTCCAGCGTCGAGCGCATGCCCGCCACGCTCAACGCTCAACGCTCAACGCCAAACCTTCATGGGCCGAGATCATCTGTCATCTGTCATCTGTCATCCGGTGAGCTGACCACGCTTGCCAATCAAGAAACTGAAACACAAGGAGAGCACCACCATGAGCCAATCCCCCCGCATCGCATTCATCGGCCTGGGCCACATGGGCGCGCCCATGGCGGCCAACCTGCACAAGGCCGGCCGCGACGTCACCGGCTTTGACCTTAGCGCCAACGCCATGGCCGCGGCAAAGGACGCGGGCGTGCCGGTGGCCGACTCCGCACGCGCCGCGATCCGGGGCGCGCAGGTGGTGATCTCCATGCTGCCCGCCAGCCGCCACGTCGAGGGGCTGTACCTGGGCGACGACGGCATCCTGCCACACATCGAAGACGGCGCCATCATCCTGGAATGCAGCACCATCGCGCCAGCGTCGGCCAAGAAGGTGGCGGCGGCGGCCGAGGCGCGCGGCCTGGCAGCCATCGACGCGCCGGTTTCAGGCGGCGTTGCCGGCGCCAGCGCGGGCACGCTGACCTTCATCGTCGGCGGCAGCGACGCGGCGCTGGAGCGCGCCCGCCCCATCCTGCAGGACATGGGCAAGAACATCTTCCACATGGGCGACGCCGGCGCCGGGCAGGTGGCCAAGCTGTGCAACAACATGGCGCTGGGCGCGATCATGGCCGTCACCGGCGAGGCCATTGCGCTGGGCGTGGCACACGGGCTGGACGCCAAAACGCTGTCCGACATGATGGCCGTGAGCACCAGCCGCAGCTGGGCCACCGAGGTCTGCAACCCCTGGCCCGGCGTCATGGAAAACGCGCCGGCTTCGCGCGGCTATGAGGGCGGCTTTGGCAACGACCTGATGCTGAAGGACCTGGGACTGGCCGCCGAAGCCGCCATGCGCGTGGGCGCGACCATCCCGCTGGGCGAGATGGCGCGCAACCTCTATGCGCTGAACCACAACGTCGGACGCGGGCACCTGGACTTTTCCAGCGTGGTCCAGCTCGTGCTGGAAAAAACCGACTGAAGCCGCCGGCACGGGCTGGCCCGGGCGCCTGCGGCAGGTTGCGGCGCGCCCTCCTCGTGTATTCTGCATGGACGGGTGCGTGCAACCGGCCGCGCCCATCCCCTGGGAAGCACCGAGGAGACCCCATGAGCAACGACCTGAACCGCGCTTCGATCGCTGCATTCCGCGCGGCCCGCGACCACCTGCTGGCGCATCGGCAAGAACAGGCGGCGCTGGCCGCCGGCTTCCGCTGGCCGCGCCTGACGTATTTCAACTGGGCACTGGACCACTTCGACGCCCTGGCACAAGAGCAGGGGGATGCTCCGGCGCTGTGGATCGTGCCGGAAGACGGCGCCGAGGAGAAACTGGGCTTTGCGCAGCTGGCCCGCCGCTCCAGCCAGGTCGCCAACTGGCTGCACGGGCTGGGCGTGCGGCGTGGCGACCGCATCCTGCTCATGCTGGGCAACGAGGTGCCGCTTTGGGAGACCATGGTGGCCGCGTTCAAGCTGGGCGCCGTGGTCATTCCCGCATCGGCGCTGCTCACGCCGGACGACCTGGACGATCGCATCAAGCGTGGCAACGTGCGCCACGTGGTCGTGGGCGCCGAGCACATCGCCAAGTTCTCGGCGCTTGCCGGTGACTACAACCGGATCGGCGTGGGCGCGCCGCAGGCGGGCTGGATTCCGTTTGCCGACAGCCACGGCGGCGACGCCACGTTTGCGCCGGACGGGCCAACCCGCGCCGACGACCCGCTGCTGCTCTATTTCACCTCGGGAACCACGTCGCAGCCCAAGCTGGTGCTGCACACGCACCAGAGCTATCCGGTGGGCCACCTGTCGACCATGTTCTGGACCGGCGTGCAGCCGCGCGACATCCACATGAACATCTCGCAGCCCGGCTGGGCCAAGCACGCCTGGAGCTGCTTTTTTGCGCCCTGGAACGCAGGCGCCTGCATTTTCATCCACAATGTGGCGCGCTTTACGGCACCGGCCCTCCTGCAGGTCATGGCCGAGCACGGCGTCAACACGCTGTGCGCGCCGCCCACGGTCTGGCGCATGCTCATCCAGGAAGACCTGTCCGCCTGGCGCGACAGGCTGGCGCTGCGCGAGGTCATCGGGGCCGGCGAACCGCTGAACCCGGAAATCATCGAGCAGGTACAAGTCGCCTGGGGACTGCCGCTGCGCGACGGCTACGGCCAGACCGAAACCACCGCCATCATCGGCAACGCACCCGGCCTGACGCTCAAGCCCGGCTCCATGGGATTGCCGCTGCCAGGCTACCAGGTCGTCCTGCTCGACGCCGACGGCCAGGAAGCCGACGAAGGCGAGGTGGCGCTCGGGCTGGGCGAGCAGCCCGGCGACGCGCCGGGCGGGCATCCGGGCACGGGCCGCCCGCTGGGGCTCATGTCCGGCTACGCCGACAGCGCCGCGCGCACCGCCCAGGTCATGGAAGGTGGTTACTATCGCACCGGCGACGTGGCCCGGCGCGACGCCGACGGCTATTACACCTTCGTCGGCCGCGCCGACGACGTGTTCAAGGCCTCGGACTACCGCATCAGCCCCTTCGAACTGGAAAGCACGCTCATAGAGCACGCCGCCGTGGCCGAGGTGGCCGTGATCCCCAGCCCCGACCCCTTGCGGCTGGCCGTCCCCAAGGCCTTCGTCATCCTCACGCGCGGCCACGAGCCCGGCGCCGAAACGGCACGCGACATCCTGGCCTACGCGCGCCGCGCACTGGCGCCGTACAAGCGGCTGCGCTGCATAGAATTCGTCGACGAACTGCCCAAGACCATTTCCGGCAAGATCCGCCGCGTCGAGCTGCGCCGCATCGAGACCGACCGGCGCGAGCGTGGGGAAAAGGCAACCACCGAGTTCTTCGAGAGCGACTTCCCCGACCTCAAGCTCTGACCCCACCCATGCACAGCCCGTGCGGCCAGGCTGCCCGCTGCGGCGCAGCCGCCGGGCAGCAGGCGCCGGGCGTCCGCAACGGCCACAGTTGGCCGGTCCGGAAGGCCTCGTCAAGCCGGACGCCCGGACCTGCCGCGCCGAAGGCGCAGATTGCCAGCATCTGCTCTTTTTTTGCGTCATGCCCATGCCCGAACCCGCGCCATTTACCCACGCCCACAAGCGCCTGCTGCTGATTGCCGGGCTGCTGTTCATGGCGTTCAACCTGCGCCCGACCATCACCAGCGTGTCGCCGGTGCTGCGCGCCATGGTCGAGGCAATGCAGCTCTCCGGCACGGCTGCCACGCTGCTGACCATGCTCCCAGTGCTCTGCCTGGGCCTGGCCGCGCCGCTGGCGCAGTATCTGGCGCGGCGGCTGGGCACGCGGCTTGCGCTGGCCTGGGTCCTGGCCGCACTGACGCTGGCGTTGCTGGCGCGCCCCTGGTCAGGCGTGCCGGGCCTGTTTGTCGGCACCCTTGTCGCGGGCATGGCGCTGGGCGTCATCGGCATCCTGCTGCCGGGCATCGTCAAGCACGAGTTTCCCCGGCAGGCCGGACTCATGACCGGCCTGTACACGGCGATCCTCAGCATAGGCGCTGCGGCAGCAGCCGGCGCCACCGAACCGCTGCGGCTGGCGTTGGCCGGTTCATGGCAAGGCGCACTCACCTTCTGGGCGCTGCCCGCGCTGCTGGCGACGGTGGTCTGGCTGCCCCAGGCAGGCATGGCGCACCAGAAACGCCCGCAACCCCGCCCGTTCAGCCGGCTGCTGCGCAACCCGCTGGCCTGGCAGGTCACCGGCTACATGGGCCTGCAAAGCGCACTCGCGTACATTGTCTTTGGCTGGCTGCCCACGATCCTGGTCGACCGGGGCATGAGCGCCGTTGCTGCGGGGCTGGCGCTTTCCGTCTCCATCATTGTTCAGATCGCCAGTGCCATTCTCGCGCCCTGGCTGAGCAGCCGCATGCGCGACGAGCGGCTGACCATCGCACTGCTCATGGCGTGCACGCTGGCCGGCCTGGCCGGCTGCCTGTACGCGCCTGTGTCGTCGCTGTGGTACTGGATCGTCCTGCTGGGCCTGGGCCAGGGCGGCACGTTCAGCATGGCGCTGACGCTGCTGGCGCTGCGTGCACCCGATGCGCAAAGCGCCAGCCAGCTGTCGGCCATGGCGCAGGGATTCGGCTACATGCTCGCCGCCTGCGGCCCATTGCTGGCCGGATTGCTGCATGACTGGGTGGGCAACTGGCAGGCCACCGGCGTCCTCTACGGCGCCATCGGCCTGGCTGCGTTGGCGCTGGGCCTGGTCGCGGGGCGCAACAAATTGATTCCCGGCTGAGCGGCGCACGCCGGGGGCACCTGTCCTGCGCGCCGCTGCCGGCCCGCCGCGCACCGCCGGGCCAGGCGCCGCGATCCGGCCCGCGGCGCAAGCCCGGTTGCGTGGTGGCTCGGCATGGGTCTGCTTACATCAGACAAGCCAACCCAACACATGCTGCCCAACAGTTACATCAAAAGGCGAAACTTGCCCGGCCGCTGGCCATCGGATGGCTGAGCGCGCCGGGCAGCCGGCGCTTTCTTGACTTCGAGAAGGAGCCCATTTTGAGAAAAGCCATACTCCCCGTTTCTGCAACATGCATCCTGGCGCTGAGCGCCGCCGGTTCGGCCTGGGCGCAAGCGGGCGCACCCGAGCAAACCACGCCGCCGGCCGCCGCGCAACCGGCACAGCAGGCGCCCATGCCGCAATCCTCGGACTTCTCCGATGAGGACATCGCCAAGTTTGCGCAGGCAAACCAGAAGGTGCAGGACATCCAGGCCGAATACACGCAAAAACTGCAAGGCAGCGGTGGCGACCAGGAGGAAACCGCCGACATCCAGCAGGAAGCCCAGGAAAAAATGGTCGAAGCCGTCGAGGACACCGGACTGGGGGTGGAAAAATACAACCAGATCCTGCAGGTGGCGCAGGTCGACCCAGAGCTGGTCAAGCGCATCCAGGCGCAGCAGTAAGCCGCGTCAGCGATCATGACAACGCGCCCGTTGGGGCGCGTTTTTTGGCCTGCAGGCTGCCACACAAAGCAACACCTGTTTGGCAAGCATCGTCAGCTCACCGGATGACGATGATCTTGTCCCTTGCGGGCCTTGGATGAAAGCCGCCTGCGGCGGCTCATAAAAGTTTGGCGTTGATCGTTGATCGTTGGGCGTGGTGCGGCATACGCTGGACGCTGGACGGCCTGTACGCTGGACGGCCAAGTATTGCCGGGCATGGTTTGCAGTCGGGAAGCAACGAGCTCACCAGACGCCCGACTCCATGCGGATGGCGACCTCGCAATCGTCAAAGATCTCCAGCTTGGTGATTTTCACGCGCACACCGAGCACGCCGTGCAGGCCCAGCAGGCAGCGGCACAGCTGTCCGGTCAGGCTCTCCAGCAGGTTGACGTGATCGCTGGTGCATTCGTCGATGATGATTTGCCGCACCTTGCGGTAGTCCAGCACGTGGGTGATGTCGTCGTCCCGCGGCTGCAGCGGCTGGCGGCCCAGGTTGAGTTCCACGTCCACCTGGATGGGCTGGGGCGCCTGCCTTTCACGCGACAGGATGCCCAGGTTGGCGTCAAAGCGCAGCCCCGTCAGCGTCAGCCGCTGCTGGCCCAGCGACTCCTCGAGCGCATGGCTCATGGCTGCTTGCGTCATGAAGCCCAGGGCCTGATCGCAACCCGCTCGACCCCCACCGACGCGCAGTCCGGGTAGACGTCTGGCTTGCGCGTGGCCACGCGGGCGGCCTGCACCGGCGGGCGCTGCATGACGGCGTCCAGCACCGCGTCGCACAGGGTTTCCTGCAACTCGTGGTGCGTGGCTCCCACCACCTGCGCAATGGCGCCGCGCAGGAAATCGTAGTCCAGCGTCTGCGCGATGTCGTCAGTCTGTGCACGAGCCTCTCGCAGCCTCACGCACAGATCGACGTCAAACCACATGCGCTGCGGCGCCTGCCGCTCAAAGTCATGCACGCCTATGCGCACGGGAAGCTCGTAGCGGCGCAAGCTGAGCAGGCGGCAGCTGGTGGCCAGGCGGTGGTCCAGCGCGGCAAAGGCAAGCAGCATGGAGTTCATGAACGCACCCTGCCCGCTTCGTCCACGGCAAACATCACGTCGCGCTGCAGCGGCACCAGGTGCTGCCCGTTGTCGGCCTGGACGATGCTGCCGTTGATGCTGCTGTTCTCGGCGATGAACAGGGCGCAGCGGGCCACGTCATCGACGTCAATCGCGCGGCGCAGCAGGTTGACCCGGCTCGCCCGGTCAAAATTGTCCTGCGACTGCGGCCCGCTCGGGAACATGAGCCCGGGCGAGAGCCCGCAGACCCGCACCCGCGGCGCCAGCGCCTGCGCCTGCAGCGCCACGCTGCCGGCCAGCGCCAGCTTGCTCACCGTGTATGAAAAATAATCGGGGTTGAGGTTGTGCACCTTCTGGTCCAGCACGTGCACCACGCTGTGCCAGCCCGGCGCGGCGTCGGCTGGCACGCGCTGCGCCAGTTCGTTGGCCAGCAGCAGCGGCGTCACGGTGTTGGTCGACAGGTGCTTTTGCAGTTGCACCGCGCTGGCGGTTCGCGCGTCGTCGGCGGCAAACAGCGAGGCGTTGTTGACCAGGCAGCGCGGCATCTGGTCCAGCTCGGCTGCCGCCGTGTCCAGCACCCGGCGCGCTGCGTCGGGCAGCACCAGGTCCGCCTGGACCAGGTGGCAGCTTTGACCCAGCTGCTGGATCTCGGCGCGCAGCCGGTCCGCCGCTTCCGCCGAGTGACGGTAATGCGCCAGCACGTTCCAGCCCGCTCGGGCAAAGTGCAGGCTGACTGCGCGCCCCAGCCGGCGCGCAGCGCCGGTCACCAGCACCCACGGGGGCCCGGCTGCCACGGCCGGGCGGGCAATTGATTCGGATGGTTCAGGCACGGGCCTCATTGTGCGACAAAACACGGCAGCGCCCGCCGCGTTGCCGCATCGGGTTTCCGCCGGCGCGCAACCGGGGCCAAGATGCATCAGCGACAATGCAGGCGTGAGTCCCGACCCCGATCCCGCCTGCAGCCCCGATGCGCAACGCCTCCTGGCGCTGGGGCGCAGCCTGGCCCATTCCATACGGCAGGCCGGCGGCTGGCTGCCCTTTGATGCGTTCATGCAGCAGGCGCTGTACGCGCCGCAGCTGGGCTACTACGCCAGCGGCAGCCAGCAGTTTGGCGCCTGGGCCGCAGATGGCAGCGATTTTGTCACCGCACCCGAGTTGTCGCCGCTTTTTGGCCAGCTGCTGGCGCGGCAGCTGGCCGAGGCGCTGGACGCCACCGGCACCGACGAGATCTGGGAGTTCGGCGCGGGCTCCGGCGCGCTGGCACGGCAAGTCCTCCAGGCGCTGGCCGAGGTGGGTGCATCGCCCCGCCGCTACACCATCGTTGACGTCTCCGGCGCGCTGCAGGCGCGCCAGCGCGCGCAGCTGGCGGAATTTGGCGACCGGGTCCGCTGGGCCGGCGCGCTGCCCGACGCGCTGCACGGCGTGGTGCTGGGCAACGAGGTGCTGGATGCCATGCCGGTCAAGCTGCTGGCGCGCCTGGGCAACGCGTGGCACGAACGCGGCGTGGCGCTGGATGGCAACGGGCAGGACCTTGTCTGGGCCAACCGCCTGACCGGGCTGCGCCCGCCGCTTGAGGTGGAAGGCCGGCACGACTACGTCACCGAAATCCATCCACAGGCCGAAGGCTTCGTGCGCACCGTGGGCGAGCTGCTGGCGCGCGGGCGGGGCGCCGCGTTCTTCATCGACTACGGGTTCCCCGAGGCCGAGTACTACCACTGGCAGCGCCACATGGGGACGCTGGCTTGCCATCAGCGGCACCACGTAGACAACGCACCGCTGCAGCAGGTGGGCGCCAAGGACATCACCGCGCACGTCAACTTCACGGGCATTGCGCTGGCCGCGCAGGACGTGGGGCTGGACGTGCTGGGCTATACGTCGCAGGGCCGGTTCCTGCTCAACCTGGGCCTGGCCGAGCACATGGCCGCAGCCGACCTGCCGGCGCGCAGCCGCGCCATGACGCTGCTGGCCGAGCACGAGATGGGCGAGCTGTTCAAGGTCATTGCGCTGACCGCCGGCGATGGCTGGCCCGCGCTTGGCTTTGCCGCAGGCGATCGCACGCACAGACTGTAGTACGGATTTCCGCTTTCAACCCAACACATGTGGCGCTGGCTTCTTGCAATCTTCGTGGCACTGATCGTGCTGGACGGCGTCGCGCCCTGGCTGCGCAAGCTGGGGCTGGGCCGCCTGCCCGGAGACATGAACTTCAGGCTGCTGGGGCGCAACTGGTCCATTCCGCTGGGCAGCACGGTGCTGCTCAGCGTGGCCGTGAGCCTGATCGTGAGGCTGCTCTGAACGGGCAGCGCACACGTCGTCGATACTGCTGCAACCAGCATCAGCCCGGCATCAGGCGCCGGCTGCGCGCGATGGACATGAGCATGCCAAAGGCAAGCCCCAGCGTCATCATGGCGGTGCCGCCATAGCTGAGGAAGGGCAGCGGGATGCCCACCACCGGCAGGATTCCGGAGACCATGGCCATGTTGACAAACGCGTAGGTGAACACCATGGTGGTCAGGCTGGCGGCCAGCAGGCGCGAGAAAGTCGTGGGTGCTTCGGCTGCGATCATGAACCCGCGAAACAGCACGAACACGAAGGCGCTGATCAGCGCCAGGTTGCCGATGAGCCCGAACTCCTCCGAAAAAGACGCAAAAATGAAGTCGGTGGTGCGCTCGGGGATGAACGCCAGGTGCGTCTGCGTACCCTGCATGAAGCCCTTGCCGTAAAGGCCGCCCGAGCCGATGGCGATCATGGCCTGCAGGATGTTGAAACCGCTGCCCAGCGGGTCGCGCGTGGGATCCAGCAGCGTGCAGACGCGCTGGCGCTGGTAGTCGTGCAGGAACAGCCATTTGACGCCATCCGCGCACAGCCTGTCCTCAAACGCCAGCAGCAGCAGGACTGCAACGACCAGCGCCAGCACGGGCGGCACGACCAGCTTCCACGGCAGGCCGGCAAAGAAGATCACGGCCAGCCCGGTCGCCAGCACGAGCACGGCCGTTCCCAGGTCCGGCTGCCTGACGATGAACGCCACCGGAATTCCGAGCAGGACAAACGCCAACAGGAAGTCCAGCCACGGGCGCCTGCCGGCGCGGACATGAAACCACCATGCCAGCACCAGCGGCACCGCCACCTTCAGCAGCTCGCTGGGCTGGACGACGACGCCGATGTCCAGCCAGCGCTGCGCACCCTTGCGGCTGACGCCAAACAGGAGCACGGCCACGAGCAGCGCCACGCCCAGCAGATACAGCGGCAGCGCCAGCCGCATGAGCCGCTCCGGCGGCACCTGCGCAACAACCAGCATGACGGCGCCGGCCAGCAGCATGTTGCGGCCGTGGTCGACAAAGCGGGTGCCATGGTCAAAACCGGAGGAATACATCGCCAGCAGGCCGATGGCGGCAAGCACCAGCACGCCGAGCAGCAGCGGCACGTCCACCGCGCGCAGCCAGGTGGCGGCCCGCCGCCATGCCGACGGTTTCTCAAAGACGACAATCACAGGCTGGATTATCGTTCCCGCGCCCCTGTGCGACGGTCCGGCCCCCGTTCAAACGCAAGACAGGCAAGACACCAAGATGAACCCCGAAGTCCCGATCACGCATCTCTTGTACCTGCATGGATTTCGCTCTTCCCCGCTGTCGTCCAAGGCGCGCAAGCTGTGCCGGGCCATACACGCGCTGCGCAGGAACGTGCTGTGGTGGAGCCCCCAGCTGCCCGCCTCACCCGCAGAGGCCAGCCAGTGCATCGCGGCGGGAACGAAAGACTGGCCGGCCGAACGGATGGCGGTCGTGGGCTCGTCGCTCGGTGGCTACTACGCCAACTGGCTGGCTGAGCGCAAGCGCTGCCGCGCGGTCCTGCTGAACCCGGCCGTGCAGCCGGCGCGCAGCCTGGCGTCCAGCGTCGGGCGGCAGAGTCGCTGGCATGCGCCGGAGCAGCACTTTGACTTCCATGCCGCATACCTGGACGAGCTGCGGGCGCTGGCAGTGCCGCAGCCGGCCAACGGCGGGCAGACGCTGGCGATCATCGCCAAGGGCGACGAGGTGCTGGACTGGCGGGAGATGGCGCAGCATCACGCAGGCGCGCACATGCATATCCTGGACGGCAGCGACCACAGCCTGAGTGACTTTGACGCGCACATGGCCCGTATCCTGGCTTTTCTCGGGCTCCGCGCAGCCTGAAGCTGGGACGCCGCGCCGCACGCACCACCGGCCACCGCGGCGACCGGCCGCAACATGGGAAAATCCCAAGGCTCATGTACATGCTTTTTGACCAGGCCGGCAAGTTCCTGACCGGCCGCATTCTCTCTGAAACCGACACCTCCGCGCAGGTCGAGCTGGACACCGGCAAGCGGGTCAAGGTCAAGGCAGCGCAGCAGCTGCTGCGCTTTGACGCGCCCGAGCCACCGGAGCTGCTCGCTGACGCGCAGGCGCAGGCGGCAGAAGTGGACCCGGCGCTGGCCTGGGAATTTGCACCCGAGGAGGAGTTTGGTTTTGCCGACATGGCGGCCGACTACTTTGGCGACGCACCGACCGCGGAGCAGAAGGCCGCCGCGCTCTTTGCCCTGCACGAGGTGCCGCATTACTTCCGCCGCGCCGGCAAGGGCCGGTTTCGCAAGGCACCGGCCGACCTGGTTGAAAAAGCGCTGGCCGCCATTGAACGCAAGAAGCAGATCGCCGCACAGATCGACGCCTGGGCCGGGCAATTGCAGTCCGGCCACTGTCCCCCGGAGATTGCCGACAATCTGTACAAAATCCTGTTCAAGCCCGACAAGAACGCGCCCGAATACAAGGCCGTTGCGCAGGCGGCACACCAGGCGCGCCTGGCGCCACTCGCGCTGCTGGTCCAGGCCGGTGCCATTGCGTCGCCGTACGCGTTTCACTGGCAGCGCTTCCTGTACGAGAACTTCCCCGAAGGCACCGATTTCCCGGCGCTTGAGGCGCCACAGCGCGTCGCTGATGAACTGCCGCTGGCCGACGTCGCGGCGCTGTCCATAGACGATGCCGAGACCACCGAAATCGACGATGCGGTTTCCGTCTCCGGCCTGGGCTCGGGCAGCGTGACGCTGGGCATACACATTGCGGCGCCGGGGCTGGTCATCCAGCCCGGTGACGCGCTGGACGAAGTGGCCCGCCGGCGCCTGTCCACTGTCTACATGCCCGGCTGCAAGATCACCATGCTGCCGCAGGCGGTCGTGGCGGCCTGCGCGCTGCATGCGGGCCAGCCGGTGCCCGCAGTGTCACTCTACGCCACCATTGATGAGCAAACGCTGGAAATTCGCAACACCGAGACCCGGCTGGAACGCATCGCGGCCGCAGCCAACCTGCGCCATGACGAGTTGCGCTGGATGTTTGACTCAGCAGCGGCCGCAGCCGACGATGGCGCCGCTGCCTGGCAGCCGCAGCTGGCGTTCCTGCACCGACTGGCGCTGAAGCTCAAGGCGGGCCGCGAGCGGCTGCGCGGCAAGCCGGAAAGCTACACACGGCCCGATTACCAGTTCACGCTGCTGGACCAGCAGGGCAAGCGCCCCACGGGCGACGAGCAGGTGCAGATCACGCAGCGCCCGCGCGGCGAGCCGCTGGACCTCATCGTCTCCGAGCTCATGGTGCTGGCCAACTGCAGCTGGGGCGAGTGGCTCAAACGCCTGGGCGTTCCCGGCGTCTACCGCAGCCAGGCGGCGCTGGCACCGGGCGTGAAGGTGCGCATGGGCACCCGTGCGCTGCCGCACGCGGGAATCGGCGTGCCCAGCTACTGCTGGAGCACGTCGCCGCTGCGCCGCTACGTGGACCTGGTCAACCAGTGGCAGATCATCGCGGCTGCGCAGCATGGCCAGACCGCAGCGCTGGCCGCCCCGTTCAAGCCCAGGGACACCGCGCTGCTGGCCATCATCAGCGCCTTTGACGCCGCCTATACCGCCTACGCGCAAAACCAGCGGGCGATGGAACGTTACTGGACGCTGCGCTACCTGGAGCAGCAGGGCATCACGACGCTGACCGCGCGCCTCATGCGCGAACAGGCAGACGGCACCTGGCTCGCCCGGACCGAAACACTGCCGCTGGTGCTGTCCGTCCCTGCTGCGGACGCGCTGGCGCCGGGCCGCCGCGTGCGCCTGCAGCTGGGCACCCCCGACCTGGTTGCGCTGGACGTACGCGGCACGGTCAGCGAGCTGCTACCGGACGGCGACGCCACGGCCAGCGGCGAAGCGGGCAACGACGACGCGGGAGACGATGCCGTCGCCATCCAGATCAGCATGGGCAGCGACGAGGCGGACGCGGACGGACCCGGCACGCCGTGATCATCCGGCGGCTGCGCTCGTTCACCACCCTGCAATGGGCGCTGGGCCTGTCGCTGATCGTGCATGCGGCGGTCCTGTCGATCCGCTTTGTCGACCCGGTGGTCCTGCAGCGCGCGTTCAACCACGATGCGCTCGACGTGCTGCTGGTCAACGCCAAGTCGGAAGAAGATCCGGACAGGCCGCAGGCGCTGGCGCAGCACAGCCTCGTGGGTGGCGGCGAATCCGACGACGGGCGCGTGGCCAGCACGCCGCTGCCGCCGCAGCAGGACGCGGTCGAGGGCGATGCCCCCGTGGAGCAGCGGCAGCACCAGATTGACCGCATGCTGCAGCAGCAGGAGGAGCTGATCGCCCGCATCCGCGAGCGGCTGGCCAGCATGCCCAGGCCGGATCCGGAAACGGCGGACAACGACGCGCAGGCGCTGGCGCTGGAAGAAAAACGGCGCAAGTTGAGTGAGCTGCTCGCGGCCATAGAGCGGCGCAAGGACGAGGAGAATTCACGGCCGCGCATGCGCTACCTCAGCCCGGCAACGCTGGGCGTCACGTACGCTCAATACTACGACGACATGCGGCTGAAGATCGAAGCCGTGGGCACGGCCAACTTCCCGCAGTTTGCCGGGCGCAAGCTCTATGGCGACCTGCTCATGGCCCTGCTGATCAACCACGATGGCCGCATCCTGGACGCGCGCGTCGTGAAAGGCTCTGGCAGCCGCATCCTGGACCGCCTGGCCGAGGCCATCGCGCAAAAGGCCGCCCCGTTCGGCCCGTTCACCGCGGCCATGCGCCGCGATACCGACCGCTTTGACGTGACCGCCCGCTTCCACTTCACGCACGACGCCACCCTGCAGACCACGCTGCAGGGCGACCTGCTGTCGTCGACGGCGCAAGGGGCCAACCCATGAACACCACGCGCATGATGGATGACCGCGCTGGCGCCTTGATGAGGTTGAGCGAATTGCGTCCAGCGTATGCCCGCCACGCCCAACGCCTGACGCCAAACGTTCATGGGCCGCGGTCATCTGTCATCCGGTGAGCTGACGATGCTTGCCAATCAGTTGAATCCATGGGTCCGGCTCGCGCTGCTGCTGGTCACCGGCTTCATGGTGTTGCAGCTCTTCTTTGTGGGACGCATCGCCCTGACGACCGCCGTCAACCCGCAGTCCACCGCAGTTGAGCGCTCGCGCATCTGGCTGCAGGCCCGCGAAGGCCAGCTGCGCTGGAGCCAGCAATGGCGCGACTACGCCGACATGTCAGACGCGCTCAAGCGCGCCGTCGTGGCGTCCGAGGACGACCGCTTCATGCAGCACAAGGGCATTGACTGGCCCGCGATCAAGAGGGCGTTCGAGCGGAACGTGCAGCGGCGCCGGACCGCTGCCGCCCGGGGGCTGGGCCAACCCGTGGTGGTGCGCGGCGGCTCGACCATCACCCAGCAGCTGGCCAAGAACCTGCTGCTGTCCGGCGAGCGCACCTTTGTGCGCAAGGGTCAGGAGCTGGTGTTGACCTGGGCGCTGGAGACGCTGCTCAGCAAGCGGCGCATCCTGGAGATCTACCTCAACCACGCGGAATGGGGACGGGGCATCTTTGGCGCCGAAGCCGCGGCGCAGCATTACTTCGGCCGCTCGGCCAGCACGCTTTCAAGCTGGCAGGCGGCCCGCCTGGCCGTCATGCTGCCCAACCCGCGCCGCTTCGAGCAGCATCCCGGCTCGGCGTACCTGCAGCGCCGGGCAAACACCATCGCCAGGCGCATGCGCGCGTCGCAAATCCCATGAGCGTCCAACCCTGTCCGACACAGCCTCCATAATGGACGCGGCAACCACAGGACAGCAATGAGAATCCTCGGCATAGACCCCGGCCTGCGCATCACCGGCTTTGGCGTGCTTGACAGCGACGGCACGGCACTGCACTACGTCGCCAGCGGAACCATCCGCACCGCCAGCGTCGACACGGGCAACCTGCCGGCGCGGCTGAAACTGCTGTTTGACGGCGTCGCCGAAGTGGCGGCACGCTACCGGCCGGACATGGCGGCCGTCGAGATCGTGTTTGTCAACGTCAACCCGCAGTCGACGCTGTTGCTGGGCCAGGCGCGCGGCGCCTGCATCACGGCGCTGGTGACCCGCGAGCTGCCGGTGGCCGAATACACGGCGCTGCAGATGAAACGCGCCGTGGCCGGGCACGGCAAGGCGGCCAAGGCGCAGATCCAGGCCATGGTGCAGCGGCTGCTCAACCTGCCGGGCACGCCGCAGGCCGACGCCGCTGATGCGCTGGGACTGGCAATCACGCACGCCCATGCCCACCGCAGCCTGCAGCGCCTGCAATCCGCCGGGCTGCGGCGCCGCACCAGCAGCATGTACCGCGGCCAGCCACAGCAGGGCAAATAGCCCCATGGACGGGATCGGTTTGGGTGGCAGCAGACCGTGGACTGCACAAAATGAGTACAGTTTGCATCCTCTTCATGCTTGCGCCCAAGCATGTGCTTCATCCGGCTGCGGATCGAGCCAATACAATTTTTGAGATCAACTCCCGGAAGTTGCCGGCTGCGCATAATCCGGGGTGCGCCGCGCATTGCGATGCGGCCCACCGCGTCGGCGGTCTGCTTTACGCGACAACTTGAGGAAAAAACATGGGGCCAGCCACCGTCAGTCTGTTGTCAGCCTTCCTGCTATCGCTCATTGCACTGGCTGCATTCATGTGGTCCATGCGCAAGGGCCTGTTCGTTGAAAACCCGCGCGCAGCCGGGGCCATCTTCACCGAGGACGAGCTGGACAAGGCGGGCGACCCCACGCTGGACGCCGAGGGCCGCAAGAAGCTGCAGCAGGCGATCACGGACACCATAGGCGCGGGGCTGGACAAGGGGCGCAGCCAGCGCGACATCGAGGATCCCGAGCAGTTGGAGGACCGCATAGAGACCGACCGCTCGACCGCGTTCCCGGCGTTCACCTTCATTGCCTTTGCCATGATGTGGCTGGTGCTGGGGTCCACCGCCGGGCTCACCGCATCGCTCAAGCTGCACTGGCCCGACTGGATGGTCTCCGAGGCCTGGATGACCTTTGGCCGCATCCGCACCATCCACCTCACCGCGGTGCTCTACGGCTGGATCACCAACATGGAGCTGGCCCTGATCGTCTGGCTGATTCCGCGGCTCATGCGAACGCACCTGCGCGGCGCGCTGTGGGTGATGCTGGGCGGCACGCTGGTCAACATAGGCTTTGCCAGCGCCATAGGCGCCATAGGCATAGGCTGGACCGACGGCATGGAGTACCTGGAGACGCCCTGGCAGGTCGGCATCTTCGTTGTGGCGGGCTTTGTCTGCATCGTCGGCGCCATCCTGGCCACGGTGATCAACCGCAAGGCGCACGAGATCTACGTCAGCGCCTGGTACATGGTCGCGGCGCTGCTGTGGATCTCGCTGCTGTTCACCATAGGCAAGTTCCCCGGCCTGCACTTCGGCGTCGAGCAGGCGACCATGAACTGGTGGTATGGGCACAACGTGCTGGGACTGTGGTTCACGCCGGTGGCGCTGGGCGGCATCTACTACTTCCTGCCCAAGGTCATAGGCCACCGCGTCATGTCGTACAACCTGTCGCTGCTGGGGTTCTGGACGCTGGCGTTCTTCTACGCGCAGGTGGGCGGTCACCACCTGATCGGCGGCCCGGTACCCGAGTGGATGGTCACGCTGTCCATCGTGCAGTCGATGATGATGATCGTGCCGGTGGTCGCGTTCAGCATCAACATGTACGGCACCATGCGCGGGCGCATGAAGCTGGCGCTTTACTCGCCCACGCTGCGCTTCATGATGTTTGGCGGGGCCATGTACTTTGCCTCGTCGGTGCAGGGCTCGTTCGAGGCGCTGCGCAGCGTCAACCGCGTGGCGCACTTCACGCACTTCACGGTGGCGCACGCGCACCTGGGCGCGTATGCCTTTGTCACCATGGTGCTGTTTGGCGCCGTCTACTTCATCATGCCGCGCATACTCAACTGGGAATGGCCCTTCCCCAAGCTCATCTCGCTGCACTTCTGGCTCGCGGCCATAGGCATCACGATCTACTTCGTCTTCCTGACCTGGGGCGGCTGGCTGCAGGGCCTGGCCATGCTGGATCCGGCACGCCCGTTCATGGAGTCGGTCACGCTGACGCTGCCGTACCTGAAGTGGCGCAGCGTGGGCGGCGCGCTGATGTGGACCGCGCACGTCATCTTCGTTCTGCACTTCCTGGCCATGGTGCTGCGCTTCGGGCCCGCGCGCACCGGTGCCGCCCTGTTCAGCCAGCAAAGTCGTGCCATGGAGGTCATACATGGAAAATGAAGTCAAGCTCATCACCGGCGCCATGGTGACGTTCGCGTTTGCCGTCGCCCTGCTGCTGATCATTCCCTACTTCCAGATCCGGGACATCCCGGCGCCGGACGGGCTCAAGCCGTACACCACGGCCGAGCTGCGTGGCCGCCAGTCGTACATTGCCAACGGCTGCCACTACTGCCACACGCAGCAGCCGCGCGACTCCAGCTTTGCGCCGGACCACACGCGCGGCTGGGGCCGCGCAGCGGTGCCGGCGGACTACGTGTACGACCGCCCGCACCTGCTGGGCAGCATGCGCACGGGCCCTGACCTCTTCAACATCGGCGTGCGCCAGCCCAGCAAGGACTGGCAACTGGGCCACCTCTACCAGCCGCGCGCCTACGTTCCTGACTCCATCATGCCGTCGTTCCCGTACCTGTTCGACGTGAAGGACGAGGCCGAGGCCGATGAAACCGAGGTGCGCCTGCCACCGGAATACCAGCCCGAAGGCAAGGTCGTGGTCGCCACGCCGGAGGCGCTGGACCTGGTCAAGTACCTGCAGGCGCTCAAGCGCAACTATCCGGTCATTCCAGCCGAGCCACAGTGAGTCCATGGCCATGAAACCGACCATCACCCTGCATTGCCCCGGCTGCGCAAGGAGGCCACATGCCCATTGATTCAAGGGGGAGGCGCCCCGAAGAGCGCGAATACGTCGACCCGGAGGAGCGCACCCGCCCCATGCCCATCGTGGCTGCCGCGGTGGCCATAGGCATGTTTGTGTGGGGCCTGGTCTACATCGGGATCTCGGGCCCGTACACGCCGCCGCAGTACGGAGACCAGCGCACCCTGGCCGACCTCTCCGGCACGCCTGCTGTCGCCGAAGCCGGCGCCGCGGTCGACGGCAAGGCCGTCTTTGCCGCCAACTGCGCGGCCTGCCACCAGGCCACCGGCGCCGGACTCCCGGGCGTGTTCCCGCCGCTGGACGGCTCCGAGTGGGTGCAGGGCAAGCCGGTGGTGCTGGCCAACATCCTGCTGCACGGCATAGAGGGGGAGCTGGAGGTCCACGGCACCACGTACAACGGCCAGATGCCGGCGTTCCCGCAGCTCAGCGACGCCGAGCTGGCCGGCGTGGCCACGTACATCCGCGGCGAGTGGAGCAACGACGCCGATCCCATCGACGCCGAGCTGTTTGCCACCGAGCGCGAGGCAGCGCGCCGCGACAGCCCGTTCAACGGCACGGAAGATCTCAAGAAACTGGAGGCGGAGAGCTGAGGGCTTGACAAGGCTCTCCTGATGGACGAGTGCTTCGAACCGCGATTGCCTGCATGTGCCTGGCCCTGGCGGGCTGGGGAACGATCAACTGGCTGACGCACGGCTTCCAGGTCTGGACCGACGAGGGCGCGCGCCGCCTGGAAGTGGCGCTGGACCCGGTCACGGTGCCGAACATCGCCGTGGACGGCCCCGGAATCCCCGCAACGCAGCTGCCGCAGCTGCTCCAGGACGGCCGCGTCACGCTGGCCAACTTCATCTACACCAACTGCCTCACCGTCTGCCTGTCGCTGGGCACGGTCTTCCAGCAGGTCCAGGCCGACCTGCAGCAGCGCACCGACGTGCCCGGCAACGCGGGTGTGCGCCTGCTGTCGATCAGCTTTGACGGCGGCCGCGACGACCCCGCTGCGCTGCGCGGATACGGCGAGCGCTTTGGCGCCGATCCCGCCTGGTGGCAGATGGTGCGCGCACCGGACGCAGCCGAGGAGCAGGCGCTGCTGCGCCGGCTGGGCGTGGTCGTCATTCCCGATGGCCGCGGCGACTACGAGCACAACACCGCGCTGCTCGTGTTTGATCGCCGGGGCAAGCTGATCCGCATCTTTGACATGGAGGAGCAGCAACTGGCGCTGAATTATGCGCGTCACCTGGCAACCCGGCTGCCCGACGGGGAGGCATCATGACTCGCCACGTCGATCGCGCCCAGGTGCTTGCCGGGCTGGTCCTGCTGGCGGCGCTGGCGCTGCCGGCGGCACGGCAGGCGCTGGAGAGCAGCATGTGGCGGCACATGATCGTGCAGTTTCCACTGTTCCTGCTCGCTGGTGCGCTGCTGGCCGCTGCGGTCGGGCCGCGCGCGCGCCGCATGCTGGACCGCTGGAACCAGGGCGGGCTCACCGGCCTGGTGCTGGCGGGCATCGTGCTCGCGGTGCTGATGGTCCCGCGCGTGCTGGACCTGGCGCTGTACCAGCCGCGGGTAGAGGCGGCCAAGCTGGCCGCGCTGCTGCTGGCCGGCGCCGCGCTGCGGCTGTCGTGGCAGCGCGCCGGCCTGGTCCTGCAGTTTTTCTTCCTGGGCAACGTGCTGGCGATGATGGCCATC
This sequence comes from Ottowia sp., assembly GCA_023228705.1. Classification (GTDB taxonomy): domain Bacteria; phylum Pseudomonadota; class Gammaproteobacteria; order Burkholderiales; family Burkholderiaceae_C; genus Ottowia. The sequence continues at coordinate 40,790 of JALOAS010000009.1, forward strand.
GTCGGCATGCTGTACATCGACTCGCCGGTGCGGCTGTGCAACGCGTACCTGCTCGACGACCAGGAGCGCCTGGGCCGCTGGCTTACCGCTGCGGCCGCGGTCATCGCGGTGGCCTGGCTGGCCTGGGCCGGGCGCCGGCTGATGCGCGAAGAAGCCGAGCAAATCGCGGCACAGGAGCAGCGCGACGCAGCGCAGCCGCCGGCTCAGGCCGTTTGCAGCTCCATCCCCGCGTGCTCGCGCAGGGGATGAAACCGGATCTTCGGAAAGCGTTCCTGCGCCAGCCGCACGTCGTAGGGTGACGTGCACAGGTACGCCAGCGCGTTGGCTGCGTCACGCGCCATGCGCAGCGGGTACGCATCCTCAAAGGCACGCAGCTCCGCTGGCGTGTCCGCGCTGATCCAGCGGGCGCCGGTGTACTGGCAGCCCTCCAGGCGGATGGCGCAGTTGTACTCGGTCTTGAGCCGGTGGCGCACCACCTCGAACTGCAGCTGCCCCACCGCGCCCAGCAGCATGTTGCCGCCGGCCTCCGGCCGGAACACCTGGATCGCGCCCTCCTCGCCCAGCTGCGCCAGCCCCTGCTGCAACTGCTTGGAGCGCAGCGGATCCTCCAGCACCACGGTCATGAACATCTCCGGCGCAAAGAACGGCAGGCCGGTAAATCGCAGGTCGGCGCCGTCGGTGATGCTGTCGCCCAGCTGCACGCCCCCGTGCGTCGTGAAACCGACGATGTCGCCGGCATACGCGTCCTCGACCGCCTCGCGCCGCTGGCTCATGAAGGTCACCACGCTGGTCGGGCGCAACTGCTTGCCCGTGCGCTGCACGCGCATCTTCATCCCCGGCACGTAGTGGCCCGACGCCACGCGCACGAACGCGATGCGGTCGCGGTGCTGGCTGTCCATGTTGGCCTGGACCTTGAACACGACGCCGGAAAAGCCCTCGTCCTCCGGCCTGACCAGCGTCTCCTGCAACTCGCCGTCGACGCTGACAAAGGCGCGCCGCGGTCGCGGCGGCGGCGCCATGTCCACCACCGCATCGAGCACCTCGCGCACGCCGAAGTTGTTCAGGCCCGAGCCAAAGAACACCGGCGTCTGCTGTGCCGCAAGGAAAGCCGCTTGGTCCCACTGCGCCGACGCGCCCACGGCCAGTTCCATGCTGTCCACGGCCTCGTCGTAATATTCATGGAACCGGGCCTGCAGCGCCCCCGTGTCGCTGAGCGGCAGCACTTCAAACTCGTGCGGGCGCTTCTCGGCGCCGGCCTCGAACACCGTCATGTTCTGGTGCCGCAGGTCTATGATTCCGCCAAAGTGCTTGCCCGAACCCACCGGCCAGGTGATGGGCGAGCAGGGCATGCCCAGTTCGCGCTCGACCTCGTCCAGCAGCTCCAGCGGGTCGCGCACCTCGCGGTCCATCTTGTTGATGAAGGTGATGATGGGCGTGTCGCGCTGGCGGCAGACTTCAATGAGCCGCCGCGTCATCTCCTCCACCCCGTTGGCCGCGTCTATCACCATCAGCGCCGAATCCACTGCGGTCAGCACGCGGTACGTGTCCTCTGAAAAGTCCTTGTGCCCCGGCGTATCGAGCAGGTTGACCACGTGGCCGCGGTAGCTCATCTGCATGACCGAGCTGGCCACCGAGATGCCGCGCTGCTTTTCGATTTCCATCCAGTCGCTGGTGGCATGGCGGCTGGCCTTGCGCGCCTTCACGCTGCCGGCGATCTGGATCGCGCCGGAAAAGAGCAGCAGCTTCTCGGTCAGCGTGGTCTTGCCCGCGTCCGGGTGGCTGATGATGGCAAAGGTGCGGCGGCGCCGCGTTTCGTGGGCGAAGGACACAAGATTGCAGTAAAAGAATTCAGGAAAAATGCCGCGGCAGATCCGATGCCTGGTGCAGCACGCGCAGCACGTCGATCACGTCATTGCGCTCAAGGTAGAAAACCGCAAATGGAAAGCGCTTGAGTGTCCAGAAGCGCAAGCCCGCAATGTCGGTCCGTGCGGCGTATCGCTGCGAGCCAGTTGCAGGGAATTCGGAGATATGGGCAAACGCGGCGGTCAGCTCCACCAGAAAGCGCTCCGCGACGTCTCTGGACGCCGTTTCCGCATAAAAGTGGCTGGCTTGCTCTATATCTTCACTTGCCCGCGCGCTTCGCCGCACCGACTTCTTCATCGACGCAAGGATTCAGCCTTGTTCTCATACGCGGCGTCCAGGCGCGCCTGAAGCTCAGCCCGATGCGCTTCCCATGAACGCGGATCCATGGGCGAATCCAGCCCCTCCTGAATCAGTGCCTTCAGCCGCTCTTCAGCCGCCTGCTCCTCTGCCGCGCTCTCTTCATCGCGCCGCAGCAACTCGCGCACGTAGGCGCTGGCATCCTCGTAGCCGCCTGCCTGGACACGCGACTCGACGAAGGCCTTGAGCTCATCGGAGAGCGAAATGTGCAGGGTCGTCGTACTCACCTGTCTAATTTTACTTCGGATTGCCCCTTTCGGCCCCGATGGTGGGCCGCTATAATGAAGACAACCTCCGAGGAGCGTTGCAGCGCCTGCGCAGCCAGGCGTGAGGCTCGGGATCCTTCTTGCAACGACGCTCAGCCACCCGTGCGCGTGGATGGGCTGTTCCGCGGCCCGGGTGGCATGTTGAAGCAACCTGCTTTGGGAGTCATCCATGGACGCACAAGTCAAACCGCGCCTCGCCACCGAGGCCATCATCGCCGACCCGTCGCTGGCCGACTGGGGCCGCACCGAGATCGGCATTGCCGAGACCGAGATGCCCGGTCTCATGGCGATCCGCGAGGAATACGCCAGCAGCCAGCCGCTGAAGGGCGCACGCATCGCCGGCAGCCTGCACATGACCATACAGACTGCGGTGCTGATCGAGACGCTGCAGGCGCTGGGCGCCGATGTGCGCTGGGCATCTTGCAACATCTACTCGACGCAGGACCACGCGGCAGCAGCGATTGCAGCCGGCGGCACGCCGGTGTTTGCAGTCAAGGGCGAAACGCTGGAGGAATACTGGGACTACGCGCACCGCATCTTTGAATTCGGCCCCAGGGGCAGCGACAGCGAAGGCCCCAACCTCATCCTGGACGACGGCGGCGACGCCACGCTGCTCATCCACCTGGGCGCGCAGGCCGAAGCCGACCCCAGCGTCATCGCCAACCCCACCAGTGCCGAGGAAAAGGTGCTGTACGCGGCCATCAAGGCCCGGCTGGCGGGCGACCCCAGCTGGTACAGCCGGCGCCTGGCGCATATCATCGGCACCACCGAAGAAACCACCACCGGCGTGCACCGGCTGCAGCACATGGCCGGGCGCGGCACGCTCAAGATGCGTGCCATCAACGTCAACGACTCGGTCACCAAGAGCAAGTTCGACAACCTGTACGGCTGCCGCGAGTCGCTGGTCGACGGCATCAAGCGTGCCACCGACGTCATGATCGCCGGCAAGATCGCCGTCGTCTGCGGCTATGGCGACGTCGGCAAGGGCTCGGCGCAGGCGCTGCGCGCGCTCTCGGCACGGGTCTGGGTGACCGAGATCGACCCCATCTGCGCGCTGCAGGCGGCCATGGAGGGCTACCGCGTCGTCACCATGGACGAGGCCGCGAGCCAGGCCGACATCTTTGTCACCGCCACCGGCAACCGCGACGTCATCACGTACGAACACATGGCAGCGATGAAGAACGAGGCCATCGTCTGCAACATCGGCCACTTCGACAACGAGATCGACGTGGCCAGCCTGGAGCGCAACTGCACGTTTGAAGAAATCAAGCCGCAGGTGGACCATGTGGTCTTCAAGGACGGCAAGCGCATCATCCTGCTGGCGCGCGGCCGCCTGGTCAACCTGGGCTGCGCCACCGGCCACCCCAGCTACGTGATGAGCGCCAGCTTTGCCAACCAGACGCTGGCGCAGATCGAGCTCTTTGCACGCCCGGACCAGTACCAGGCGGGCGCCGTCTACGTGCTGCCCAAGCACCTGGACGAAAAGGTGGCCCGCCTGCAACTGAGCACGCTGGACGTGACGCTCACGCAGCTGACGCAGGCGCAGGCCGACTACCTGGGCATTCCGGTGCAGGGCCCGTACAAGAGCGACGCGTACCGCTACTGATTTTGCCGCTGCCAAGGCGCGGTATCTGAACGACACGGCACACAGGCAGCCGCCACGCGCGCACCCGGCATGCGGCCGCCCGTTTCGACGACCCCATGAGCATCCCCATCAGTTTCGAGTTCTTTCCGCCCAAGACCGACAAGGGCGTGGCGCGGCTGCGCCAGGCCAGGCAGGCGCTGTACGCGTTGCAGCCAGAATATTGCACCGTGACCTACGGAGCCGGCGGCTCCACGCAGGAAGGCACGTTTGCCGCGGTCACGGAAATGCTGGCCGAGGGCATGGACACGGCCAGCCACCTCTCGTGCATCGGCGCCGACCGCGAGCTGGTGCGCGAGCAGCTGGCGCAACTCAAGGCCATGGGCGTGCGGCGCCTGGTGGCGCTGCGCGGCGATCTGCCCAGCGGCTTTGGCGGGCATGGCGAGTTCCGCTACGGCAGCGACCTGATTGCGTTCATCCGCGCCGAGACCGGCGCCCACTTCCGCATCTACGCCGCCTGCTACCCGGAGGTGCATCCGCAGGCGGAGTCCGCGCAATCCGACCTGGCTGCGCTGGCAGTCAAGGTGCGGGCCGGCGCTGACGTGGCAGTGACCCAGATGTTCTTCAACGCCGATGCGTACTTCCGCTTCGTCGACGAAGTGCGGGCGCTGGGCCTGGACATCCCCATCGTCCCGGGCATCATGCCCATCACCAGCAGCACGCACCTGCTGCGCTTTGCCGGCAACTGCGGCGCCGAGGTGCCGCGCTGGATGCGCATGCGCCTGCAGGGCTTTGGCGACGACCTGCCCGCCATCCGCGATTTCGGCACCGACATCATGGCCGGCCTGTGCCAGCGTCTGATCGACGGCGGCGCCCCCGCGCTGCACTTCTACACGATCAACCAGGCGGGGCCCACGCAGGCCATCTGCGAGCGCCTGGGCCTGGTCCAGCCGGCGACGGCGCAAGCCGCTGCCGCAACCTGAGACCGACCCGCAGCGCCTTTGCCTGAAAACGCATGCCGGACCAGCGGCTTGCCTCCTGCCGGCCGCCCCTGAGCGCAAGCGGCCACCGGCAACCGGCTGTCCATGGCCATTGCTGGCGGTGCCGCCTGCGGTAATCCTAGGGTAATTGGAGTACAGACTCTAAAAGCCGCGCTGCCGGCCAGGCCTTGAGTTCAGTCGGCTAAAATCAGTGTGGTATGTCAAGAACCCAACCGCTGGGTGCCACAACAGCTTCGGTACCAACAACAAGATCCCCTGCCGCCGTCAATGGCGTACGCCGTGCATTGTCCCTGGGACTGCTGGCATTTTGTGCGCGGCCGCTGCTGGCCGGTGCGGCGCAGGCTGCCGATACCAAGTACGTTGCGGCCTGCACATCAGCCAAGGCGGTGCACGACACGCGCTGCCCCAACTACACCGGGTTCAAGACGCAGCCACCGCAAGGTGGGCGCACCACCCGCGCGAAAACCGGCCGCCACGCCAAGATTCGTGTCGGACGGACGCTGGACCGGGGCGTGGCGTCCTGGTACGGCCCCGGTTTCCAGGGGCGCCCCACGGCCAGTGGCGAGCGCTTTGACATGCATGCGCTGACCGCCGCGCACAAGACGCTGCCGTTTGGCACGCACGTGCAGGTCGAGAGCCAGCGCACCGGCATGAAAGTCATGGTGCGGATCAACGACCGCGGCCCCTTCGTCGGTAGCCGGATCATTGACCTGAGCAAGGCGGCGGCACAGGAGCTTGGCATCGTTGACGAAGGGCACGCCGTGGTCGTGCTGCGCGAAGCCGTCCTGCAGGCAGCCTGAACCTCCTGCTTGGCAGCGTCATCAACAGGCGCTGCAAGCATGGCCCGGGACCGCCCGTCATGCGCCATGCTGCTCAACCTGCCAGCGTTCCGCATTGCCTCTCGTCAGCGCCTGCGCCAGCCAGGGCAAGGCCGCGCGCAACCCCTCCGCCAGCGTGTACGGGGGATTGATGACAAAGACGCCGCTGGCCGCCATGCCGCCGCGCACATCCGCTCCCGCCCGTGGCGCTGTCGTCCGGCCCACGTCCAGCGTGGCGTGCAGCCAGGCACGGTCGGCCCGTCCTGCAAGCGACTGGAGCCGGCGCGGCAACGCCACGGCACCCGGCTGCGCAACGACAGGATGCCAGATCATGTACACGCCGGTGGCGCAGCGAGCCAGCGCGTCTGCGGTTGCCTGCAACACGGCGTCGTAGTCGGTCTTCACCTCGTAAGCCGGGTCGATCAGGACAAATGCCCGGCGCGGCTGGCTCGCGGCGCGCGGCGGCGGAAGCTCGCCGCGCAGTCCGGCAAAGCCATCCGCCCGGCGCAAGAGGACGCGGCGCGCGTCCGGCCAGCTCGCCAGCTGCCGGGCCAGCAGCTCATGCACGGTGGGATGCCATTCGAACAGGTGCAGCCGGTCGGCCACTCCGGCGCGACCAGGCTCGCTCATCAATGCGTGCATGATCGCTGGCGAGCCCGGGTAGACGGTCCACGCGTTGGCAGCCGGACCGTTGAACCGCTGCAGCAACGCCAGGTAATCCTGCAAGATATGGGCAGCCGGCATGCGCGGCAGGGCGGCGCCCGCTCCATGCCCGCCGCCCTGCAGCCGCAGCACGCCGGCAGCGGCCTCTGCGGACTTGACCGCCTGCGCCCCGTCAAGCCGGTACCGCCCTGCGCCCGCATGCGTATCGACCAGCAGCAGCGGCCCGGGCTTGCGCATCAGATGGCGCAGGACGGCCAGCAGCGTGACGTGCTTGAGCACGTCGCCGTGGTTGCCGGCATGAAAGGCGTGGCGGTAGCTGAACATGCCCCATCATATCGGCGGCCCGGGGCACGAACCCTGCCGCTGCAGCAGCCCGCGCAGTACAATAACGTGTTTTGCAGCGTCTGGGTCCCGCGGCAAAAACAGCTTCCCACCTAAGAGGCTCCTTCAGAAGAGCACCGACCGTGGAAAAGGACCCAAGTGAAGGTACGCGACCTGCCGACCGGCATCCGGCCGGCTGCGCGGGCCTTTTTGCATTCCAAAAGGATGATTCATGACTACGTTCAGTGCGAAAGCAGCGGACGTGACGCATGAATGGTTTGTTGTTGATGCCACCGACAAGGTGCTCGGCCGGGTAGCCAGCGAAGTTGCCCGCCTGCTCCGTGGCAAGCACAAAGCCATTTATACGCCCCACGTCGATACCGGCGACTATGTGATTGTCGTCAACGCGTCCCGGCTCCGGGTCACCGGCACCAAGGCCACCGGCAAGAAATACTACCGCCACACGGGCTATCCCGGCGGCATCCGGGTCATCAATTTCCGCGACATGCAGGCCAGGCACCCGGGCCGCGCCCTGGAAAAAGCCGTCAAGGGCATGCTGCCCAAGGGGCCGCTGGGCTACGCCATGGCGCGCAAGCTCAAGGTCTACGCTGATGCCGAGCATCCGCACAGCGCACAACAACCCAAGCCGCTGGAACTGTGAAGGAACACAACAATGATAGGTGAATGGAACAACGGCACGGGTCGCCGCAAGTCCAGCGTGGCGCGCGTCTTCCTCAAGAGGGGCTCGGGCAAGATCACGGTCAACGACAAGCCGATCAGCGAGTTCTTCGGCCGCGAAACGTCGATCATGATCAGCAAGCAGCCGCTGGCGCTGACCGACAACGTCGACAGCTTTGACATCCTGGTCAACGTGCACGGCGGGGGTGAATCGGGCCAGGCAGGCGCGATCCGCCACGGCATCACGCGCGCGCTGATCGACTACGACGAAAGCCTCAAGCCGCAACTTTCTGCCGCGGGCTACGTGACTCGGGACGCACGCGAAGTGGAGCGCAAAAAGGTGGGCCTGCACGCCGCACGGCGCCGCAAGCAGTTCAGCAAGCGCTGACCGGCCGCTCCCGCCATGCCAACCGCGTGCATTGCCACGCGGTTTTTTTGTGCCACATCGTAGAATGACGCCTTGACCATGCGTTGCGGCTGGCAGCAGGCGGTGGCCGCCACCGGGATGCTGCCGGACCCGCATCCGGATTGTTGACGGGACCATTGCGTTTGATCATGTTTGGCCAGAAAAAGTCGCCCACGCCCAGCCACCTCATCGGGGCGTCCATGCACATTGCCGGTGACTGCCACTTCCAGGGCGAGTTGCAACTGGACGGCACGGTCGCCGGCAGCGTCATCGCCGACCCGGCTCAGCCCAGCAGCATCCACATCGGCGTCGCGGCTCGCGTCGAAGGCGGCGTGCACGCCGACCGTATCGTCATTGCCGGAACCGTGGTCGGCGCGGTGGTGGCCACGCAGCGGCTTGAGCTCAAGGCCTCGGCCCGGATCGAGGGGAACGTGAGCTACCAGGCCATGGACATGCAGCCGGGCGCCACCGTCATCGGGAGTTTCCAGCCCCAGCTCATCGCCCCCGTCCAGGCCGAGCCGACAGCCAGCAGCGCAGACGACACGCCGCTGGAAGACGTTCCCGCGGAAGCGCAAGAGCCAACCGAACCCACGCTGGACCCGCAGCAGCCACTGGAGACCGAGCTGGCGGCCGAGCAGGCGCTGCTCGATCCGGAGCAGCTCGTCCTAGAACGCGGGCCGCGGCCCGGAACCTGACATGAACACAGCAGCAACCGAATCCCGCCTCTCGGGCCGCATCGTCTTTACCGATGCCGCAGCCACCCAGGTGGCCGGCCTCCTGGCCGGGCAATCGGGCGCCGGCCTGTACCTGCGCCTGTTTGCACGCGGCGGAGGCTGCGGCGGATTTGAATACGGGTTTGAGTTCGACGACCGCGACGACGCCAACGACCTGACGATACACAAGCAGGGCGCGGCGCTGCGCATAGACCCGCAGAGCTACCAGAACCTGGTCGGCGCCACCATAGACTACCGGCAGGATCCGCACGGCGAAGGCTTTGTCATCGAGAACCCCAATGAAGCGGGCAGCTGCAGTTGTGGCCCGACATGCGGCCACCAGGGGTGAGTACGGTTTGAGCGTTGAGCGTTGAGCGTTGAGCGTTTGGCGTGGTGGGTACACGCTGGACGCTTGACGCCAAACCTTCATCAGCCGCCACAGGCGGCTTTCATACGAGGTCCGCCAGGGCCGAGGTCATCGGTCATCCGGACAGGTTGCCGGGCATTGTCTGCAATCAGATTGCCGCGTCGTCTTCTTCGCCCGTGCGTATGCGCACCACGCGCTCGACCGGCGTCACAAAAATCTTGCCATCGCCGATCTTGCCCGTACGCGCCGCGCGGATGATGGCGTCGACGCAGCGGTCCACGTCGCCCTCGGACACCACCACCTCGACCATGACCTTGGGCAGGAAGTCCACCACGTACTCGGCGCCGCGATACAGCTCCGAATGGCCTTTCTGGCGCCCGAAGCCGCGCACCTCCGTGACCGTCAGGCCGGCCACGCCGACCTCGGCCAGCGCCTCGCGAACTTCTTCCAGCTTGAACGGCTTGATGATGGCTGTGATTTGCTTCATGGAATGTGCTAGTGTAACGTCTGCATCGGCAGCTCAGGCACGTAGCCGTGGCTCAGGGGCCAGCGCCGGTCGCGATCAAAACTGCAGTGGCTCACGCGCGTGCCCGGCGCCGCCTGCCGGCGTTTGTATTCGCTGGTGCGCAGCAGGCGCATGACGCGCGCCACGGTGGCCGCGTCAAAACCGCGGACCACCAGCTCGGGGGCGGACTGCCCGCCCTCCAGGTGGCCGGCAAGAATGGCGTCCAGCACGTCGTAGGGCGGCAGGCTGTCGGTGTCGAGCTGGCCCGCGCGCAGCTCGGCGCTGGGTGGCCGGTCGATGATGCGCTGGGGAATCGGGTTGGACGCCCGTGCAAACGGATCATTCCGGTTGCGCCAGCGTGCGAGCCGAAACACGTCGGTCTTGTACACGTCGCTGATCGGTGCATAGCCGCCGCAGGTGTCGCCGTACAGCGTGCTGTAGCCCACGGCCTCCTCGCTCTTGTTGCCGGTGACCAGCACCATGTGCCCGAACTTGTTGGACAGCGCCATGAGCAGGGAGCCGCGGATGCGCGCCTGCAGGTTTTCCTCGGTGGTGTCTTCCGCGCGGCCGGCAAACAGCGGCGCCAGCGCGGTCCTGAAGCCATCAAACAGGGGGCCAATGGCCACCTCATCGCAGCGCACGCGCACGCGCCGCGCCATCTCGTGCGCGTCGGCCGTGCTCATGTCGGCGGTAAATGGGCCGGGCATGGCCAGCGTGCGCACGTTGTCCGGCCCCAGCGCGTCAACCGCCAGCGTCAGCACCAGGGCCGAATCCAGGCCGCCGGACAAGCCCACGGCAGCCTGAGCCAAGCCGTTCTTGCCCATGTAGTCGCGCAGGCCCAGCACCAGCGCCTGCCACAGATCCGCGTCGGTGTCGGGCCCATGCGCCGCGGCCGCCGGCGTGGATGCCGCTTGCCAGCGCCCGTCCTGCGCCAGCACCGGCGCCAGCGACTGGCCCGTCCAGCGCGCAGCGGCAGCGGCCACGGCCCCGTCCGGCTGCAGCGCCAGCGCCGCGCCGTCAAAGACAACGCCATCCTGAGCACCCAGGGCATTGACGTAGAGCAGGGGCCGACCGGCGCGGCGCGCCGCCGCGGCCAGCCTGTCCTGCCGCGACGTGGTGGCACCATGGGAAAACGGCGCGGCAGCAACGACCAGGAGCAGGCCGGCACCGGCAGCAACCGCCGCGTCCAGCAGCGCGCCGTCGTCGCAGTCGTTGCCGGGCAGGACGGCGCACGGCACGCCCGCCACATCAAAGAGGCCGGTGCGCGAGCCGGCGGCAAAATAATATCGCTCGCCGGCGTCCAGATGCTGCCGGGTCGTGCTGGCCATGATCTTTCCATTGCGCAGCACGCTGACGGCACTGGCAACCGGCTGCGCCGGGGGCGGCCCGGCCTGCAGCCGCGCCGGGTGCCCGAGCACGATGGCCAGGTCCTGCAGGTCGGCCGTCTTCGCCGCAACATGCCGCACCGCGGCTTCGCACGCGGTCACGAAATCAGGCTGACGCAGCAGGTCCAGCGCCGGGCTGCCGCTCACGCCCAGCTCGGGCGTCACCAGCAGGCGGGCCCCGCCCGCGTGGGCGGCGCGTGCCGCCTCGACGATCTTGCGCGCATTGCCAGGCAGGTCGCCCAAAGTCGCGTTAAGCTGGAATGTGTTGATCCTGAAAGCCATGGATGTTTCCAAACGGGCAGATCCCGATACCTTGCGACAGCCCACCCGGCAATGACTGACCGCCTCGAAATCCAGATTGTGCACGATGCGGGCCAGCTGGACCGCTACCAGTGGGATGCGCTGCTGGCCGTGCAGGACCGCCCGACGCCGTTCATGCGGCATGCGTACCTGCAGGCGCTGCAAGCCAGTGGCAGCGCAACGCAAGCCAGCGGCTGGGCACCGCGTCATTTTGCCCTGTGGCAGGGTGATGCGCTGGTTGCGGCGTGTCCGCTGCTGCTGAAAACGCATTCCTGGGGCGAATACGTCTTTGACTTTGCCTGGGCGCGCGCGTACGCGGAGCATGGGCTGGCCTACTACCCCAAGGCCGTCATTGCCGTGCCGTTTACGCCGGTACCCGGCTCACGCCTGCTGGCGCGCGACGCGGCCGTACGCCGCAGGCTGCTGCAAGCGGTATTGCGCTGGTGCGAGCAGCAGGAGCTGTCGTCGCTGCACCTGCTTTTTGGCAGCGAGGCGGACCAGGCTGCCGCGACCGAATGCGGGCTCATGCCGCGGGCGCAGGTGCAATTCCACTGGCACAATGCGCATCCGGCCACGGGGCGGCCGTTTGCCGACTTTGACGAATTCCTGGGCACGCTCAAGCGGGACAAGCGCAAGAAGATACGCCAGGAACGCCGCCGCGTGGCCGACGCCGGGGTGCGGTTCCGCTGGGCACGCGGCCCCGACATCACGTCCGAGGACTGGGCATTCTTCTACCGCTGCTACCAGCGCACGTACCTGGAACACGGAAACGCGCCCTACCTGAACCCGGATTTCTTTGCCCGCATGGCCGCGGAAATGGCCGGCCACTGGGTGCTCTTTGTCGCCGAGCGATCAGGCCGCCCCATCGCGTGCAGCCTGATCGCCGTCGGCAGCGCGCAGCCGGTGGCCTGGGGCCGATACTGGGGCGCGCTGGAGCGCGTGAGCTGCCTGCACTTTGAAGCCTGCTACTACCAGCCCATCGCCTGGTGCATTGCGCACGGCATCCAGCGCTTTGAAGGCGGCGCGCAGGGCGAGCACAAGCTGGCCCGTGCGCTGCTGCCAGCACAAACGCACAGCATGCACTGGCTGGCACACCCGGCGTTTGCCGATGCCGTGGACCGCTACCTGCAGCAGGAACGCAGCGCGGAGGCACGGTACGTCAGCGTGCTGCAGCAGCACACGCCGTTCCGGGATCCTCAGGCTGCCAAGTAAGGCGGCGCGCTCAGCCGCGATCGGCCTTGGCCGGGCGCAACGTCCGCTGCGCGGTCGACTGCGCGCCAAACCACGCATCGGCCGGCGGCCCGCAGGGCGCGTCTGCCACGCCAAACACCATGTGCGCGCCCCGGCCGTAGCGCACAGGAACGGTCTCGTGCAAGGGCCGCGACATGTCCACCGGCGGCGTCGAGGTTTGCGACAGAACCACGCCCTGTGTATCCATGACCGTGTAGCAGGCCGCCTGCGCCGTACTGGCCAGCACCACGCCAGCCCCCAGCAGGACCCCGAGTCTCAGACGAGCAACCATGGCTTTTCCCTTTCTGCATGCCCGCTTTGCGGTGCCAATATTCATGGCGCCATTTTGGCCGCAGAAAGCTGTTGAATCAAGCGGTGGCCAAGGCGGATGGCGTCGGCATGCCCGGCGACGGCCGGGCCGCCCGCCAAGGGCGCGTCGTCTGCCCGCATAATAAGCGCCATGACAACACCGGAATTCAAGACCGTGGGCATCGTTGGCTGCGGCGCGATGGGACAGGGCATTGCTCAGCTGGTTGCGCAGGCCGGTGCACGCGTGCGCCTGTTTGACGCCGCGCCCGGCGCTGCCGAGCGGGCGCACGACGCCATCGCCGCGCTCTGGGACAAACTGGAGCGCAAGGGCAAGGCCCCTTACAGCGCGGACCAGGTTGCAGCGTACAAGCAGCGGCTGCTGCCGGCAGCGGCGCTGGCCGACCTCGCCGACTGCGAGCTGGTGGTCGAGGCCATCGTCGAGCGCCTGGACGTCAAGCAGCAGGTCTTGGCCGAGCTTGAAAACCTGCTGGCTGCGGACGCCGTGCTGGCCACCAATACGTCGTCGCTGTCGGTCACGGCGATTGCTGCCGCGCTGCAGGATCCGGCGCGGCTGGCCGGCTACCATTTCTTCAATCCGGCGCCGCTCATGAAAGTGGTCGAGGTGGTGGCTGGGCTGAAGACGCGCGAGGACGTTTGCGACCGCCTGGCCACGTTTGCGCGGCAGATGGGGCACACGCCGGTGCGCGCCGGCGACACGCCCGGCTTCATCGTCAACCACGCCGGGCGCGGCTACGGCACCGAGGCGCTGCAAATCGTCGGGGAAGGCGTGGCCGACTTTGCCACCGTGGACCGCATCCTCACCGACCAGATCGGCTTTCGCCTGGGCCCGTTCGCGCTGTTTGACCTGACGGCGCTGGATGTTTCGCACCCGGCCATGGAAGCCATTTTCAGCCAGTACTACGGCGAACCACGCTACCGCCCCAGCGTCATCACGGCGCAACGCCTGGCCGCTGGCGTGCTGGGGCGAAAGACCGGCGCCGGCTTTTATGAATACGCAGCCGGCGTGCAACAGGTGCCGCCCGAGCCACCGGTGCCGCAAATGGCGTCTCTGCCGCCGGTCTGGGTCTCGCTGGAGGCCGAGCGTAAAGCCGAGCTGCGCAAGCTGCTGCAGGACCTGGACGCCAACGTGGAGACCGGGCCCCGGCCATCGGCCGACGCGCTCATCCTCGTCGCGCCGCTGGGAACCGACATCACGACCGCAGCGCTTGCCGAAAGACTCGATCCGGCGCGCACCGTGGGGATAGACCTGCTGGCAGCCGATGCCGACACCCGGCGACGCGTGCTGGCCACCAGCCCCGCCACCGCTGCCGCGACGCGCGATGCCGCGCATGCGCTGCTTGCCGCTGACGGCAAGCCGGTCAGCGTCATCAACGACTCCTTCGGGTTTGTCACCCAGCGCGTGATTGCCACCATCGTCAACATT
>JALOAS010000078.1 GCA_023228705.1 Ottowia sp.
GGTCAGCTCACCGGATGACAGATGTCTCGGCCCACGCATGAAGGTTGAGCGTCCGGCGAATAGATCGTCGAGCGTCCAGCGAACAAGCCGTCCAGCGTTTGCCGCACCACGCTCAACGCTCAACGCTCAACGCTCAACGCTCAACGCTCAACGCTCAACGCTCAACGCTCAACGCTCAACGCTCAACGCTCAACGCTCAACGCAATACGCTCCACCTCTTCATCAAAGCGTCAGCGAGGTCATCGGTCATGCGCCTGATCTTGCTGGGCATCGTTTCTGATCAGGAGCGTTTTTGCCGCTTGGCCGGGAACGACGCGGTGCCTTCATGCGGGCACGGTTTCGGCGTCCTGCTGTTCGGATTTGACGGGCCGGCCCAGGCTGCGCAGCAGGTCGCGCACCATCTGCACGCGCGCCTTGAGGTCGGGCAGGGCACGCTCGACGCGCAACTTCTCGTTGCCGACCAGCTTGATGTGCCGGTTCTTCTGGATGAGCTGGATGATGGCCATGGGGTCCACCGGCGCGTCGGGCCTGAAGGTGACGGTGATGACGTTGGGCCCGGCGTCTATGCGGGTCACGCCCCAGGGCTGGCTGGCCACGCGCAGGCGGTGCACGGCGATCAGCGTGTCCGCCGCTGGTGGCAGCTTGCCGAAGCGGTCTATGATTTCTTCGGCCAGCGTGTCGACCTGGTCGCGTGTCTTCGCGCCGGCCAGGCGCTTGTACAGCGACAGGCGGGCGCGCACGTCGCCGCAGTAGTCGCTGGGCAGCAGCGCGGGCGCATGCAGGTTGATGTCGACCGCCGCCTGCATGGGCGCGAGCAGGTCGGGTTCGCGGCCTGCCTTCAGGCTGCGCACGGCTTCGGCCAGCATGTCGCTGTAGAGCTGGAAGCCGATCTCCATCATGTTGCCGCTCTGGTTGTCGCCCAGCACCTCGCCGGCGCCGCGGATTTCCAGGTCGTGCATGGCCAGGTAAAAGCCGCTGCCCAGCTCTTCCAGCTCCTGGATCGCGTCCAGCCGCTGCGCGGCGCGCCTGGGCAGGCCCTGCAGATCGGGCACGAGCAGGTACGCGTAGGCCTGGTGGTGGCTGCGGCCTACGCGGCCGCGCAGCTGGTGCAGCTGCGCCAGCCCCAGCATGTCGGCGCGCTCGATGACGATGGTGTTGGCTGTAGGCACGTCTATGCCGGTCTCGATGATGGTCGAGCACAGCAGCACGTTGATTCGCTGCGCCACGAAGTCGCGCATCACGCGCTCCAGCTCGCGCTCGGGCATCTGCCCGTGCGCAACGGCAATGCGCGCCTCGGGCACGATGTCCTGCAGCTGCTGCAGGCGGTGCCCTATGGTTGCCACCTCGTTGTGCAGCACGTAGCACTGGCCGCCGCGCGAGAGCTCGCGCAGCACGGCCTCGCGCACCATGCCGCGGCTGTCGCTGCGCACGAAGGTCTTGATCGCCAGCCGCCGCTCGGGCGCGGTGGCAATGACCGAGAGGTCGCGCAGGCCCTCCAGCGCCATGCCCATGGTGCGGGGTATGGGCGTAGCCGTGAGCGTGAGGACGTCGACTTCGGCGCGCATCTTCTTGATGGCTTCCTTGTGGCGCACGCCAAAGCGGTGCTCCTCGTCAACGATGAGCAGGCCCAGGTTCTTGAACTGGGTCTTTTGCGACAGCAGCTTGTGCGTGCCCACGACGATGTCCACGCTGCCGTCGGCCAGGCCGGCCAGCGCTTCGTTGGTTTCCTTGCCGGAGCGGAAGCGGCTGAGCTCGGCCACCTTGATGGGCCACCTGGCAAAGCGGTCGATGAGCGTGCGGTGGTGCTGCTCCGACAGCAGGGTGGTGGGCGCCAGCAGCGCCACCTGCTTGCCGCCGGTCACGGCGATGAACGCCGCGCGCAGCGCCACCTCGGTCTTGCCAAAGCCCACGTCGCCGCAGACCAGCCGGTCCATGGGCTGCGGTGAGATCATGTCCTGCACCACCGCATGGATGGCGGCGCGCTGGTCCGGTGTTTCTTCAAAGCCGAAGTCGGCGACGAACTTTTCGTACTCATCCGGCTTGAAACGGAACGCGTGGCCCTGGCGCGCGGCGCGGCGCGCATAGATGTTGAGCAGTTCGGCAGCGGTGTCGCGCACCTGCTCGGCGGCCTTGCGCCGGGCCTTGTCCCACTGGTCGCCGCCCAGCTTGTGCAGCGGCGCCTCGTCGCCGCCGACGCCGGTGTAGCGGCCTATGAGGTGCAGCTGCGAGACCGGCACGTAAAGCTTGGCTTCGCGTGCGTATTCCAGGTGCAGGAACTCCTGTGGCGCGGCGCTGCCATCGCCGTTGCCGGCGCCCAGGTCCAGGTTGACCAGGCCGAGGTAGCGGCCGACGCCGTGTTCGGCGTGCACCACCGGGTCGCCCACCTTGAGCTCGGCCAGGTCGCGGATCATGGCGTCGACGTCGCTGGTCTGCTCCTGGCGGCGCCGGCGCCGCGTGGCCGGCGGCGTGGCAAAGAGCTCGGTCTCGGTGATCAGGTCGATGCCGGCTTGGCGCCAGGAAAACCCGCGCGCCAGCGCGCCCACTGCGATGCCGAGCCGCTCGGTGCCCGCTTCAAAGTCTTGCAGCGATTCAACCGGGGCAGGAGCCAGGGCGCTGGCGCGCAGGAAGTCCAGCAGGCTCTCGCGGCGCCCCTCGGTGTCGGCCAGGACCAGCGCACGCTGCGTGCTGCCGGCCACATGCGCGCCCAGCCGCTGCAGCGGATCGTCGGCCTGGCGCGAGACCGTCAGGTCGGGCAGCGGCGTGGCCCAGTCGATGGTGTCAGACCCGTCGTTTGCGGGGCGCAGCGCCAGCTGCGGCAGCGGCCTGGCGGCCAGGTAGAAGTCCTCGGCGGAAAGAAACAGGGCCGAAGGCGGCAGCAGCGGCCAGCCCGGGTCGCTGCCCAGCAGGCGGTAGCGCTCGCGCGTATCCTGTGCAAAGCGGTCAAACGCCGGCTCCAGCTCGCCGTGCAGGACCAGCGTGGCCTGTTCTCCGAGGTAGTCAAAGACGCTGACGGTCTGTTCAAAAAACAGCGGCAGGTAATATTCGATGCCTGCGGTGGCCAGGCCGTTGCCCATGTCCTTGTAGATGCGGCTCTTGGTCGGGTCGCCGGCCAGCAGCTCGCGCCAGCGGTTGCGAAACTGCTGGCGTGCGTCCTCGTCCATGGGAAATTCATGACCCGGCAGCAGGCGGACCTCGGGAACGGGGTAGAGGCTGCGCTGGCTGTCGGGGTCAAAGGCGCGGATGGAGTCGATCTCGTTGTCAAACAGGTCGACCCGGTACGGCTGCGCCGAACCCATGGGGAACAGGTCGATCAGGCCGCCGCGCACCGTGTATTCGCCGGGGCTCACGACCTGCGTCACGTGCGTATAGCCGGCCAGCGTCAGCTGGCGCTTGAGCGCGTCGGCGTCCAGCGTCTGGCCCTGCTTGAAGTCAAAGCTGTACGCGGCCAGAAACGAGGGCGGCGCCAGCCGGTACAGCGCGGTGGTGGCCGGAATGAGTACCACGTTGGTCTGCTGCTGCCGGATCGCCCACAGCGTTGCCAGGCGCTCGCTGATCAGGTCCTGGTGTGGCGAGAAGTTGTCGTACGGCAGCGTTTCCCAGTCGGGAAAGAGCGTGACCGCAAGTTCAGGATCAAAGAACGGCAGCTCGTCGCGCAGGCGCCGCGCGTTGGCGGCATCGGCCGTGATTACCGCCAGGATGCGGCCTGCGGCGCGCTCATGCTGCGCCAGCCGCGCCAGCAGCAGTGCGTCGGCAGAGCCGGGGGGCTGCGTCATGGCATGGCGCTTGCTGGGCGCCAGTTGAGGCAATTTCATGCTGGAATTTTTCATGCGGAAACGACCAAAGCCCCCGATCTGCATGAGCGGGGGTTGATCTTGGTGATTTTAGCCGGGCCCGGGGAAGCCCTGTTGCCGCAGCCGGCTTCAGCTTCAGTCAGCGGCTTCACCAGCCATATATAGTGTTGCCAGCGTCCCGTTCAAGTTGAAGCCCCCATGCCCGACCAGCCTCCAGTTGCAGCCACCCGCTTTGGCAGCGGCCGTGCCGTCCTGCGCACGGAAGACGACGCGCTCTTGCGCGGCGCGGGCCGCTTCACCGACGACCTGGCGCAGGCTGGCGATGCCGTGGCCGTCTTCCTGCGCTCGCCGCACGCGCATGCGTCCATCCGCGGTATCGCCACCGATGAGGCCTGCCGCATGCCCGGCGTACGCGGTATTTTCACGGGCGCTGACCTGGACGCCGCGGGCGTGCCGCCGCTCGCCGACGTGGGCGCTGCGTTCAAGCGTGCCGATGGCAGCCCCTGCGCAACGCCGCCGCAGCACGTGCTGGCGGTTGAGGTGGTGCGCTACGTGGGCGAGGCGGTGGCGGTGGTCGTTGCCGACACCCAAGAGCAGGCGCTGGACGCGGCCGAAGCCATTGTGGTGGACTACGCCGAGCTGCCGGCGGTGCCGGACCTTCCCGCTGCCCTGCGCGCCGAGCATTGCGTCTGGCCACCTGCGGCCGACAACATCGCCTGCGAGGCGCGCCACGGCGACGCCAAGGCCGCAGCGGCCGCCTTTGCGCGGGCCGCGCACGTGGTGCGGCTGGATTTGCAGCACCAGCGCGTGGCGCCGCTGACGCTGGAGCCGCGCGCGGTGCGCGCAAGCTGGGACGCGGCTGCGCAGCGCGCCAGCCTGTGGGTCTGCTCGCAAATGCCCACGCGGGTGCGCGCTGCCGTCGCGCGGGCGCTGGGCCTGCAGCCGGAGCAGGTGCGCGTCCGCGTGGGCGACGTGGGCGGCGGCTTTGGCATGAAGAACCCGGCGTACCCCGAGTACCTGGTTGCGGCCTGGGCTGCACGCCAGCTCGGGTGCCCGGTGCGCTGGATGGCCTCGCGCAGCGAGGAGTTTGCCAGCGCCTACCCCGGGCGCGACCAGCGTGCGCAGCTGGCGCTGGCGCTGGACGCCAGCGGCAGGATCCTGGCGCTGCGCGTGCACGCCCGCGCCAACGTGGGCGCATATGCACGCAGCTCGGGCGTGGGCATCCCGCTGCTCATCGGCCCCTGGGTCCAGACCAGCGTCTACGACATCCCGGTCATTGATTTTCACTTCCAGGCGCTGCTCAGCAACCAGACGCCAACCGGCGCGTACCGGGGTGCCGGGCGGCCCGAAGCCATCTACAACATCGAGCGCCTCATGGACCAGGCCGCGCGCGAGATCGGCATGGACCGGATCGAGCTGCGCCGGCGCAACTTCATCCGGCCCGGGCAGATGCCCTACACCAATCCCATGGAGCAGACGTACGACAGCGGCCGCTTTGAACACGTCATGGACCAGGCGCTGCAGCTTGCGGACTGGGACGGCTTTGACGCGCGGGCAGCCGATTCGAAGTCACGGGGCCTGTGGCGTGGCCTGGGCATCGCCACTTTCCTGGAATGGACCGGCGGCAACGCCTTTGAAGAGCGGGTGACCGTCGATGTTCGTGCCGATGGCATCATCGAGGTTTTTGCCGCAGTCAACGCCATGGGGCAGGGCATTGCAACGTCGCTGGCGCAGCTGGTGGTCGATGTATTTGATGTGCCCATAAGCCAGGTCCGGGTCGTCCTCGGCGATACCGACCGCGGCAACGGCTTTGGCAGCGCCGGCTCGCGCTCGCTGTTCACCGGTGGGACCGCCCTGCATGCGGGCGCAGGTGAGGCGCTGGAAAAAGCAAGGAAATGTGCGGCCGACGCGCTGGAAGCCGCGCCCGAGGACATCCGCTACCGCGCCGGGCGCTTCGTCATCGTCGGCACCGACCGCGAGATCGGTCTGTTCGAGCTCGCAGGCAGGCAGCCCGAGGGCCACCTTCTGGTCGAGCACACGCACACGGTGGCCGGGCCGACCTGGCCCAACGGCGCGCACATCAGCGAGGTGGAGCTTGACCCGCAAACCGGCGTGGTTCGGCTGGTCGCGTACGCCAGCGTCAACGACGTGGGCCGCGTCGTCAACCCGCCCATCGTTCGCGGCCAGCTCGATGGCGGCGCGGTGCAGGGCGTGGGCCAGGCGTTCATGGAGCGCATGGTCTACGACGCGCAGAGCGGCCAGCTGCTGACCGGCAGCCTCATGGACTACACCGCGCCACGCGCGGACGACATCCGCGCCATCTTCAAGACCGAGATGGACGAGTCCACGCCGTGCCGGAACAACGCGCTGGGCGTCAAGGGCGTGGGCGAGCTTGGCACCATAGGGGCCACCCCCTGCGTCGTCAACGCCGTGGCCGACGCGATGGCGCGCAACGGGCATGCGGCACGGGCGCCCCGGCTGCAAATGCCGATCACGCCCGCGCGGCTGTGGCAGCTGCTGCAGCAGGGCTGATCCGGCCGCGTCTTCGCCATGCCAAGCGTCCCGGCACCCCGCATCCTGGCTCTGGTGCCGTGCGCGGGCAGCGGGTCCCGCGCGGGACCCGGCGCGCCCAAGCAATACCGGCCGCTGGCCGGGCAGCCGCTGGTGGTGCACACGCTGTCGGCACTGCAGCGCGTGGCGCGCATCCAGCGCCTGCTGGTGGTCGTTGCACCCGGCGACGCCACGCTGGCGCCGCACCGGCGCGGCTGGGAGCTGGCCGACTGCGGTGGCGCGTCGCGCGCGGCCACCGTGCTTGCCGGGCTGGCGCACCTGCGCGCGACCGGCGCAGGCGATGCCGACTGGGTGCTGGTCCACGATGCGGCGCGCTGCCTGGTCAGCGCGCAGGACGTCGACCTGCTGATCGACCGCTGCCTGCCCGACGCGGTGGGCGGCCTGCTCGCGCTGCCGGTGGCGGACACGCTGAAGCGCGAAGCGGCGGGCCGGGCCGTTGCCACGCTGGAGCGCGGGGGCGCCTGGCTGGCGCAAACGCCGCAGATGTTCCGCCTGGCTGCGCTGCACGCGGCGCTGGCGCGGCACGCGCACAGCGGTTTTGCCGGCATCACCGACGAAGCCAGCGCCATGGAGGCCGCCGGCCACAGGCCGCTGCTGGTGCGCGGCAGCTGGCAGAATGTGAAGGTGACCTATCCCGAGGACCTTGACTTTGCAGACCGCGTGCTGCGGAACCGCCGGGCATGACGACGCCAGCACCTGCCCCGCCGGAGCTGCGCATAGGCGAAGGCAGCGACGTGCACGCGCTGGTGCCGGGCCGGCGGCTGGTCATTGGCGGCGTGGATATCCCGCACACGCACGGGCTCCTGGGTCATTCCGATGCCGACGTCCTGCTGCACGCCATCTGCGATGCGCTGCTGGGCGCGGCCGCGCTGGGCGACATAGGCACGCTGTTTCCGGACCGCGATCCGCGGTTTCGCGACGCCGATTCGCGCCAGCTGCTGATGGCAGCCGCAGCGCGCGTGCGCGCAGCCGGTTGGGCCGTGGTCAACGTGGACAGCACGGTCCTGGCGCAGCGGCCCCGGTTGGCGCCCTACCGCGCTGCCATGGTGCAGGCCATTGCCGCAGCGCTGGCGGTGGACCCCGGTTGCGTCAACGTCAAGGCCAAGACCGGCGAACACCTGGGGCCGGTGGGCCAGGCCAGCGCCATTGCCGCGCGCGCCGCGGTGCTGCTCTGCCGGCTGCCGCGCCCGGCCGGCTGACCGCGCTGCAGCGGCGCGGCGACCGGGTCAGGAAGACTCGGACTGCGGCAGCGCCCGCGGCCCGTGCTTCTCGTGCCGCAGTTCTGGCGGGGCCCGCCGCAGCCGGATGATGATGGCCAGCCCGCCGCGGGTCCTGTCGGGCAAAAATTGCAGCGTCCCGTTCATGTTTTCTATCATCTTGGCCACGATCGCCAGCCCCAGCCCGGCACCCGTCGCGGCGGTGCGCGCCGCGTCGCCTCGGAAGAAGGGCCGGGTCAGTTGCGCCAGTTGCTCGTCCGTCACGCCCTGGCCCTGGTCGCTGATGCGCAGGACGACGGTCCTGTCGCGGCCTGGCGCTGCCCGTATCTCCACCCGGACCTTGCCGTCTTCCGGCGATGCGCCGTAGCGGTGCGCGTTTTCAAGCAGGTTGGACAGGACACGGGACAGCTCGATTTCATCGGCGCATACCCACAGGTCGCGCCGGATCTGCGTCTGGATTTCCATGTCCGCATAGCTGGCAAACGGCCGGATGCACGCGTCCACTATCGCCGCCAGCGGGATGCGTTCCAGACGCACCCGGTCGGGCCGCGCATAGTCCATGAACTTGCTGATGATGGCGTCGACCTGGTTGATGTCTTCGACCATGTTGGCGCGGGCTTCGGCATCGGTCACGCTCAGCTCCGATTCCAGCCGCAGGCGCGCCAGCGGCGTACGCAGGTCGTGCGAGATGCCGGCCAGCATCTCCGCGCGCTCGTGTTCTATCTTGGCCAGTTGCTCGGCCATGCGGTTGAAGCCGATGTTGACTTCGCGGATTTCGGTTGAATGCGCCCGCTCGTCCAGCCGGGCCAGGCGGTAGTCGCCGTTGCGCACGTGCGCGGCGGCGTTGGAGAGGTTCTGTAGGGGGCGGTTGATCAGCCGCGCCAGCGCAGCCGCGCCAATCAGCGAGAGCATGATCAGCGCCGCCAGCCAGAGCAGCCAGGTCGGGCTGTCCAGCGGTTCGTCCAGCCGCGAGCGGTCCATGAGCAGCCAGTATGCGTCCCGGTCTATGGAAAAACCCACCCACAGCCCGCGCTTGCCGTTGACCTCGCGCGCAACCACGGTCTGCGGACCCAGCTGCACGACCAGCGTGTGCGTGACGCTGCGCTCCAGGTGCGTGCGCGAGAACAGCTCGTAGTGGTCGCCCGGCTCGCGTGGCAGGATATGGATGTTTTCCTGCTGCGAGAGCGTCTTCAGCAGCGAGACCCGGGCGATCGCGTCCGAGTTGGACAGCGCCGCGCGCGAGAGCTTGACCAGCGATGCGATCTGGTGCGCGTTGTCCAGTGCGCGCGGCTCGTATTCCATGGTGCGGAACAGCTGGTACCAGCCCAGCGCGCTGCCCAGGAGCAGGATGCTCAACAGGAAAAACGTGCGCCAGAACAGGCTGATGCTGTAGCGTGGCAGCTGGGGCGCCCGCGCGCCCGCGGGCGCGCGGCGCGGCACCCCCATGCTCAGGGAGGGATCAGCCGGTTCCGGATCGGTCGCCGCATGCATGCGGCCAGTGTAGTGTGTTGGCGGCACGCGCATGTGGCCGGCTCAAGGCCGCATGCCGGCCGGCGCAGGCTGTTGCTGCCGCTGCGCGCAGGGGCGCCCGTGCGCCCGCAGGTTCACCCGTCCAGCTCGGACGTGGTGCTGTGCTCCTCTTCAGGTACGAACACGTAGCCCACGCCCCAGACGGTCTGGATGAAGCGCGGGTTGGTCGTGTCTTCCTCGACCAGCTTGCGCAGGCGCGAGACCTGCACATCCAGGCTGCGGTCAAACGGCTCGAATTCGCGCCCGCGCGCCAGCAACGCCAGCTTCTCGCGCGACAGCGGCTGCCGCGGGTGGCGCACCAGCGTCTTGAGCATGGCAAATTCACCGGTGGTCAGCGGCACTTCCTTGCCGTTCTTGTGCAGCGTGCGCACGCTCATGTCGAATTCATAGGGGCCAAAGCGCACCTTTTCATCGTCGGCGGAGGGTGCGCCGGGGACTTCCAGCGGCGGCCGCCGCCGCAGCACCGCGTGGATGCGCGCCAGCAATTCGCGCGGGTTGAAGGGCTTGCCCAGGTAGTCGTCGGCGCCCACTTCCAGGCCCACGATGCGGTCGACGTCCTCGCTCTTGGCCGTCAGCATGATGATGGGCGTCTTGTCGCCGCTGGCGCGCAGCCGGCGGCAGACCGACAGACCGTCCTCTCCGGGCAGCATCAGGTCCAGGACGATCAGGTCAACGCGGTCGCGCAGCATGATCCGCGACAGGGCGGCAGCGTCTTCGGCCACCAGAACCTCAAATCCTTCCTGCGTCAGGTAGCGGCGCAGCAGGTCGCGGATGCGGGTGTCGTCGTCAACGATGGCAATTTTATCAACGTGGTCGGTGGCTGGGTGCATGGTCATCTCATCCGATGGTGTTGTGGGGTCAAATGTAACAGAGTTGACGGCGCGATGGTTGGTTCGATTCAATATAACAAATTTTGCATCACTTGCAACATCTTACATGTTTCATCCGAGATGGCCTGGGCGCGGCCGGCTCCGGCGCGGGCAACGTGTCCGCCGCCTGGTGGTTTTGAGATGGCAGCGCCGCTCATCCGGTTGATTCGGGTTCCAGGCCAAGCCGGCGCAGCGCGGGCAGATCCAGGATGCGCAGCCGCCCGTACTCGACGCGCACCAGCTTGCGCGCTGCCAGCTCGTGCAGCGCCTGGTTGACGCGCTGGCGCGACAGGCCGACCAGGTACGCCAGCTCCTGCTGTGTGATGTGCAGCTCCCGGCCCACGTTGTAGAACAGCCGCGGGTTGGCCAACGCCACGAGGCTGTGCGCCACGCGCTGCTCCGGGTCGGACGTGCGCTCGGCAGCCAGGGTACCGATGAACTGGCCCACCCGTTCGTTGAGCTGGTCCATGATGAAGCGGTTGAATCCGATCGAGTGGTCGAGCAGCCAGTGGAACGTGCCGGTTGGCAGGCCGGCGACCCGGCTCCTGCGCAGCGCCTGCGCGTCGTAGCGGTACGCTTCGCGCTTGATGACCGTGCCCTCGCCAAACCAGCCGCCCGGCGCAATCCCGGTGTAGGTGGTCGTGCGGCCCTGCAGCGTCAGGATGCTGACCTTGAGCAGGCCGTCGATGACGCCAAACCAGTATGTGGCGGGCCGGCCGGTGCGGCAGATCATCTCGCCAGCCTGCGCCATGCCGACCCGCAGGTCGGAGACCGCGCGTTCGTGCTCGTTCGGCAGCAGGCGCGACAGCCATGGAATCTGCGCGAATTCACTCTCGCGCAGCGGTCGTTGGCGGGCGTGCAGTCGGGACGTCATCAGGGAAAACCCCTAGGGAGAAAGGCAGGAATTGTCGTTCAAATGACAACATGATGCCAAAGTTCTCCCTAGAATACGTACGGCGAAATGGGGACGGCTCATCCGGGCCGTCCAGGGAGACAAGCTTCACACATGGCAAACACCTTCCCGCAGCTTTTGCTGGAACATGCCCGTCAGCGTCCGGCGGCTCCGGCGCTGCGCGAGAAAGACTACGGCATCTGGCAGACCTGGTCCTGGCAAAAGGCCGAGGACGACGTGCGGGCGCTTGCACATGGCCTGGCGGCGCTGGGTTTTGCGCGCGGCAGCAACCTGGCCATCGTGGGCGACAACCGACCCTACCTTTACCTGATGTTTGTCGCGACGCAGACATTGTCTGGCGTGCCCGTGCCCATGTACCAGGACGCCGTGGCGTCGGAGATGGCGTACGTGCTGCGGCAGGCCGAAGTGGAGTTTGCCTTTGCCGAGGACCAGGAGCAGGTGGACAAGCTGCTGGCGCTGCGCGCCGAGTCGGGCGAGGACGCGGTCCCCGGACTCACGCACATCATCTACGACGATCCGCGCGGGCTGCGCAACTATGCGGAAGAGGGCCTCATCAGCGTCGAGCAGCTGCTCGAGCTGGGACGCGAGCACGCGCAGGCGCATCCCGACCTGTTCGGGCAATGGGTGGCCGCCATCGACCCGGACGCCACGGCGGTCATCCTGTACACCTCAGGGACCACGAGCAGGCCCAAGGGCGTGTGCCAGACGCATACCGCGTACATCACGGCGGCCCGTGGCGGCGTCGAGGTCGACGGGCTGAACGCCAGCGACGAGGTGCTGTCGTACCTGCCGCCGGCCTGGGCGGGGGACTACTTTTTCTCGATGGCGCAATGGCTGGTGGCCGGCTACACGATCAACTGCCCCGAGTCTGCCGACACCGTGGCCATAGACATGCACGAGATCGGCCCCACCTATTATTTTGCGCCGCCGCGCATTTTCGAGGGCCTGCTCACCTCGGTCTCCATCCGCATGGAAGACGCGGCCCGCATCAAGCAGTGGATGTACCGCCGGTTCATGTCCGTGGCCGCGCAGGTGGGCGCAGACATCCTGGACGGCAAGCCGGTCGGCATGGGCCAGCGGCTGCTCTACGGCCTGGGCAACCTGCTCGTGTACGCGCCGCTGAAGAATGCCATGGGACTGTCGCGCATCCGCGTCGCCTACACCGCCGGCGCGGCGATCGGCCCGGATCTGTTCCGGTTTTTCCGCTCCATAGGCATCAATCTCAAGCAGCTCTACGGACAAACCGAAACCTGTGCCTACGTCTGCCTGCAGAAAAACGGCGAAGTCAAACTCGAAACCGTGGGGCCGGCCGCGCCGGGTGTCGAGCTGAAGATCCTGGACAGCGGCGAGGTGCTGGTGCGCAGCAAGTCGCTGCTCAAGGAGTACTACAAGCGGCCGGACGCCACGGCCGAAGTGCTGGACGCCGAAGGCTGGTTCCATACCGGCGACGCCGGCGTGCTCGATGCGGACGGACACCTGCGCATCATTGACCGCGCCAGCGACGTGGGCCGTCTCAACGGCCCGCAGGGCAGCGGCCAGGGCGCCATGTTTGCGCCCAACTACATAGAGAACAAGCTCAAGTTCTTTCCGCAGATCAAGGAGGCGGTCTGCTTTGGCCATGCGCGCGACCATGTCTGCGCTTTCATCAACTATGACCTGGACGCGGTGGCCGACTGGGCCGAGCGGCGCAGCATTCCCTACGCGGGCTACGTCGACCTGGCGGGCAAGCCCGAGGTGCTGCAGCTCATTGCCGGCTGCGTGGAAAAAGTCAACGCCGACCTGGCGGCAGAAGAGGGCATGGAGGCAACGCAGATCAAGCGCTTTTTGGTGCTGCACAAGGAGCTGGACCCGGACGACGACGAGCTCACACGCACGCGCAAGGTGCGGCGCGGCTTCGTGGCCGAGAAATACCGCGTGCTGGTCGACGCGCTGTACTCCGGCAAGACCGAGCAGTTCATCGAGACCGCCGTGAAGTTCGAGGATGGCAGCAGCGGCACCGTAGCGGCAACCCTGCAAATTGTCGACGCAAAAACCTTTCCGGCCGTCAGGGAGGCCGCATGAGCACGGCTGCCGGTCCGGTTGTCGCGCCGCCACCGGCGGCAGCCGCGCCCGGTCGTCGCATCGGCGACGTGATCCTGCAGGTGCAAAACATCAGCCTGCGCTTTGGTGGCGTCAAGGCACTGACCGACGTCAGCTTTGACGTGCGCGAGCACGAGTTGCGCGCCATCATCGGCCCCAACGGCGCGGGCAAGAGCTCGATGCTCAACTGCATCAACGGCGTGTACAAGCCCACCGAGGGCAGCATCACGTTCCGTGGCCAGACGTTCAGCCACATGAACAGCCGCAAGGTGGCCGAGATGGGCGTGGCCCGGACGTTCCAGAACCTGGCGCTGTTTGAGGGCATGAGCGTGCTCGACAACATCATGACCGGCCGCAACCTCAAGATCAAGAGCAACCTCTTCCTGCAGGCGCTGCGCGTGGGCCCGGCCGAGCGCGAGGAGCTGGCGCACCGCCGCTTTGTCGAGGAAATCATTGACTTCCTGGAGATCCAGCCGTATCGCAAGGTCCCGGTGGGCCAGCTGCCGTACGGACTGCAAAAGCGCGTGGACCTGGGCCGGGCGCTGGCGATGGAGCCCAAGGTGCTGCTGCTGGACGAACCCATGGCCGGCATGAACCTGGAGGAAAAGCAGGACATGAGCCGCTTCATCCTCGACGTCAACGACGAATTCGGCACCACCATCGTCCTCATCGAGCACGACATGGGCGTGGTCATGGACATCTCCGACCGCGTCGTCGTGCTCGACTACGGCAAGAAGATAGGCGACGGCACGCCCGACGCGGTGCAGCAAAATGAAGACGTGATCCGCGCCTACCTGGGCACGAGCGACTGAAACGGAGCAGGCACGAGCATGGGATTTTTCTTTGAAGCCCTGGCCGGCGGCCTCATGACCGGCGTGCTGTATTCGCTGATCGCGCTGGGCTTCGTGCTCATCTACAAGGCGTCCGGCGTCTTCAATTTTGCGCAGGGCATCATGGTGCTCTTTGCCGCGCTGGCCATGGCGCGCTTTGCGCAATGGATCCCCGGCTGGCTGGGGCTGGACAACAAGATCCTGGTCAATATCCTGGCCTTTGCCGGCGCCGCGGTGCTCATGTTCATCGTGGCCTGGCTGGTCGAGCGGCTGGCGCTGCGCCACCTGGTCAACCAGCCGGAAGCCACGCTGCTCATGGTCACCATAGGCATAGGCTTTTTCCTGGAGGGCTTTGGCCAGGCCGTCTTTGGCAGCAACGTCTACAACATAGACATAGGCATGCCCAAGGACCCCATTTTCATTTTCGAGAACCTGGTCGAGGGCGGCATCCTCATTGATACCGAGGAACTGATTGCCGCGCTCATTGCCGCCGTGCTGGTCATGGCGCTGGTCGTGTTTTTCCAGAAAACCAAGACGGGGCGGGCGCTGCGCGCGGTGGCCGACGACCACCAGGCCGCGCAGTCCGTGGGCATCCCGCTCTCGCGCATGTGGGTCATCGTCTGGTTTGTCGCGGGGCTGGCCGCGCTGGTCGCCGGCATGGTCTGGGGCAGCAAGCTGGGCGTGCAGTTTTCCATCTCCACGCTGGCGCTGCGCGCGCTGCCGGTGGTCATCCTGGGCGGCCTCACGTCGGTGCCCGGCGCCATCATTGCGGGGCTCATCGTCGGCGCCGGTGAAAAGCTGTCGGAAATCTATCTTGGTCCCTTCGTGGGCGGCGGCATCGAAGTCTGGTTTGCCTACGTGCTGGCGCTCATCGTCCTGCTGTTCCGCCCGCAAGGCCTGTTTGGCGAGAAGATCATCGATCGCGTATGAAACATCAGGTTTTGCGTTGAGCGTTGAGCGTTCAGCGTAAAACCACAACCGCCCAACGCCCAACGCCCACGCACCACGCAAAACCCTCAACGCCTGACGCTCAACCTCTTCATGTTCTACCGAGAAAACGGCCAGTTCAAGACCACGTACCGGTCCGACCAGCAGATCTTTCCCATCCTGCAGGACCGCATCGCCATCCTGGCGCTGCTGGTGCTGGCGTTTGCCGTGGTGCCGTTCGCGGCCAGCAGCTACCAGTTCTCGGCCATCCTGATTCCGGTGGTCATCCTGTCGTTAGTGCATCATCCTTTCTGTAATTTCATTGCCCGTGGTCTTCGCCCGCAGTTGCCGGCATGCCGGCCACTGCGGGCGGCACCAAGCGCATGAGGCCGTGCAGACT
>JALOAS010000004.1 GCA_023228705.1 Ottowia sp.
GCCAAGTGCGCTTCGTGCCGCCGCAGTGGGTCAACACCTACAACCAGTGGATGAACAACATCCAGGACTGGTGCATCAGCCGCCAGCTGTGGTGGGGCCACCAGATTCCCGCCTGGTACGGCGACGCGGGCCAGGTGTTCGTCGCGCACGACGAAGCCACGGCCACCGAGAAGGCCCGCGCCGCCGGCTACACCGGCGTCCTCACGCGGGACCCCGACGTGCTCGACACCTGGTATTCCTCGGCGCTGGTTCCCTTCTCCACGCTGGGCTGGCCCGAGCAGACCGAAGACTTGTCGTTGTACCTGCCCGGCAGCACGCTGGTCACCGGCCACGACATCATCTTTTTCTGGGTCGCGCGCATGATCATGATGACGACGCACTTCACCGGGCAGGTGCCGTTCCGCGACGTCTACATCCACGGCCTGGTGCTCGACGCGCACGGCAAGAAGATGAGCAAGTCCGAAGGCAACGTGCTGGACCCGGTGGACCTCATCCAGGGCATTGGGCTGGACGAACTGCTGGACAAGCGCGTGGTCGGCCTGCGCAAGCCCGAGACGGCACCCAAGGTGCGTGCCGACACCCAGAAAGAATTCCCCGATGGCATCCCCGGCTACGGCGCCGACGCGCTGCGCTTCACGTTTGCCGCCATGGCCACGCTGGGGCGCACGATCAACTTTGACACCAAGCGCTGCGAAGGCTACCGCAATTTCTGCAACAAGCTGTGGAACGCGACCCGCTTCGTCCTCATGAACTGCGAGGGCGAAGACTGCGGCATGACAAGCGACACCGGGCTGCAGCGCTCCGCCGCAGACCGCTGGATCGCAAGCCTGCTGCAAAAGACCGAGCAGCAGGTCACCAAGGGCTTCACCGACTACCGCCTGGACGTGGTCGCCAGCGCCATCTATGATTTTGTCTGGAACGAATACTGCGACTGGTATCTGGAAATCGCCAAGGTGCAGATCCAGCACGGCAACGCCGCGCAGCAGCGGGCGACGCGGCGCACGCTGCTCAAGGTCCTGGAAACCACGCTGCGGCTGGCCCACCCCGTCATCCCCTTCGTCACCGAGGCGCTGTGGCAGGCGGTGGCGCCGCTGGCCGGCAAGACTGGCGACATGGTTGCCGTGGCCCCCTGGCCCGAGGCCGACACCCGCCGCATCGACGAGGCGGCGGAAGCGGACATGGCCCACCTGAAGGCGCTGGTCACCGCCTGCCGCAACCTGCGCGGCGAGATGAACATCTCCCCCGCGCAGCGCGTGCCACTGTACGTGCTGGGCGACGACGCCTTCATCACGCAGCACCGCGACCTGCTCACCACGCTGGCCAGGCTCGCCGACGTGCAGGTCTTCGCCAGCGACGCAGACTGGGCCCGGGCCGCGCAAAATGCGCCGGTCGCCGTGGTGCGCGACGCGCGGCTCGCGCTGTTTGTCGAAGTCGACGTCGCGGCCGAGCAAAAGCGCCTGCAAAGAGAAGTCGAGCGCCTGCAGCAGCAGCTGGCCAAGGCCAGCAGCAAGCTCGCCAACGAATCCTTCGTTGCCAAGGCGCCACCCCAGGTGGTCGAGCAGGAGCGCCAGCGCGCCGCCGACTTTGGCGCCACCCTTGAAAAGGTCCGGGCGCAGCTGGCCCGCCTGGCCTGACATCAGCAGCCACACAACCGCAACACAGGCACGCCATGTCCAACCACAGCCCCGTAGAAATTGCCGTCTTCCCCGTCGCCGGCCTCGGAACGCGCTTCCTGCCCGCCACCAAGGCCAGCCCCAAGGAAATGCTGCCAGTGGTCGACAAGCCGCTCATCCAGTATGCGGTCGAGGAAGCCTACGCCGCCGGCATCCGCCACATGGTGTTTGTCACCGGCCGCAGCAAGCGCGCCATAGAAGACCACTTTGACACCGCCTACGAACTGGAGAGCGAGCTGCAGGCCGACGGCAAGAATGCGCTGCTTGACCTGGTCCGCGCGGTGGCGCCCGACGACATGGCATGCAGCTACGTGCGGCAACACCGCTCGCTGGGGCTCGGGCACGCCGTGCTGTGCGCGGCTTCCATCGTCGGCAACCATCCCTTTGCCGTCCTCCTGGCCGACGACCTGATGGTGGGCCCGGACGGCGGCAAGCCCGTGCTCGCGCAGCTGATCGATGCCTACGCCAAGCACGGCCGCTCCATCGTGGCCGTGCAGGAAGTCCCCGCCGACCAGGTCAGCCGCTACGGCATCGTTGCGGGCCAGCACCACAGCCCCAAGCTGATCGAGATCGACCGCATCGTGGAGAAGCCCACGCCCAGGGATGCGCCTTCGCGCATGGGCATTGCGGGCCGCTACGTGCTCACGCCCACCATCTTTGCAGCGCTGCGGCAGCAACAGCCCGGCGCGGGCGGCGAAATCCAGCTGACCGATGCCATAGAGCGACTCATGGACAGCGAAACCGTTTACGCCTACCAGTACGACGGCAAGCGCTACGACTGCGGCAGCAAGGACGGCTTCCTGCACGCCACCGTGGAACTGGCGCTGCAGCATCCGGAGCTGGGTGCGGATTTCCGCGGCTGGCTGAAGACGCTTGCGCTGTAGTACGGGTTCAAACGGAGCATCATCCGCGTCCGTTTGCGATGCACCGCGGCACCGGATCCACCGCTGCCATCCGCCGCCGGCTTGCCTGTCCCGACGGGATGATGCCGCGCAAGTGCTGCAGCACTTGCGCTACACTGCATCGACATGGGGCCGATTTCGGCAAGCTGAGCGCTGATCCCAGCGCGCCGATCCTGTTCCAGCTTCCGGACATTTCACTTGCCCCTCGCTGACACGGGCCGTGGTGGCGCAGCGGAGACCCGCTGATCCCCATCGCGTTCCAGCAAGATCATGTGGTCCTCGGCCCCATGGCGGGCCGCCATCGCACGCCGCAGGCTGCGGCTGCCACGAGCCACGCGCAACAAGACGGACCACCGCGCAGCGGTTGCGGACCGCGTCCATCCAGCGAGCTGCCGATGATGCAGCTTGGCAAGCGCCAAAAACCTGCATGCCGGCGTCAGCAACAGCTGCAATGAAGCCAGCGTCCAGTGCACACATTCCATGTGGGCGCCGCGGCCATCCACGCCAGCCCAAGCCGGCAACGCCGTACGCGGTCCCTGGAATTTCCACGCACGGCCGCGCGCTCATGACATTTTTCAAGCAAGGAAGATTGCCTGTGCCAAAACGATCCATTCTCAAATTCATTGCCAGCGGCACGGCCGCAGCTGCGCTGACGCTGGGCTCGCTGGGTGCGCATGCCGCATCGGACACCATCCGGCTGGGCTACGTCGAGTGGGACAGCTGCACGGTGGCGACCAACGTGACCAAGGGCGTGCTGGAAGACGCCGGCTACGACGTCAAGACCATATCCGTGTCCGCAGCGCTCATGTACGAGGGGCTGGCCAACGGGGACCTGGACGCGATCATGTGCGCCTGGCTGCCCACCTCTCAGGCCGACTACTACGCCAAGACCAGGGACAGGCTGGAGAACCTGGGGCCCAACATGGACGGCGCCCCTCTGGGGCTGGCGGTGCCCGACTACGTGGAAGCACGGAGCATTCCGGATCTGGTTGAACACGCCGACGACTTCGGCGGCAGGATCATCGGCATAGACCCCGGTGCCGGCATCATGCGGCTCACGCACAACGTCATCGATCATTACGAGCTGCCCATGAAGCTGGTGGAAGGCAGCGACGCCACCATGGTCGCCGTGCTGGACGATGCCATCCGGCGCGAGCAGCCCGTCGTGGTCACTGCATGGGAG
The DNA here is from genome assembly GCA_023228705.1 of Ottowia sp. Taxonomy (GTDB): domain Bacteria; phylum Pseudomonadota; class Gammaproteobacteria; order Burkholderiales; family Burkholderiaceae_C; genus Ottowia. The sequence goes on from JALOAS010000004.1 coordinate 3,759, forward strand.
CCGCACTGGATGTGGGTCAGCTACAACCTGCGCTTCCTGGATGATCCGGACAACGTGTTCGGCGACCCCAATGAAATCGACACGCTGGTGCGCAAGGGCCTGAAGGAGGACGAACCCCGAGCCTACGCGATCCTGGATGCCATCAAGCTCGATGGCGAAGCGCGCGGCACGCTGATGGTCGCTGACCGCGAAAACGACAACCAGGAAGCCAACGCGCGCCAGTGGATAGAGGACAACCAGGACCTGGTGTCCGAATGGCTGGCAGCCGCGCAGTAAGCGCGCTCCTCCTTCCCAACGTTGAAGGCGGCCTGCATGGCCGCCTTTTTTGCATCAAGGCAGCACGCTTGATGTCTGCCGGCAGGCCGCGCATTCCGACACCGGCGTCGAGCTGGTCAACGGGCTGCTGGAACGGTGGTGGTTTTCCGGCTCGCCGCGCGCAGCGCGACTTGCCTTGCCCCGCACAGGCCTGGGCTACCTGCAGTTTCGTGAGCCCTTGGTTCAGCGTGACTCAATGGCCAGGCGCTGCGCAAGCGCCTGGCGCGTATCGGACAGGGCCTGGGGCAAGCGGCTGGCCAGCTGCGCCAACAACTCGTCGTGCAAGCGCAGCTCCTCGACCCAGCGCTCGGCGTTGAGCGCCGTTGCCTCCGCAAACTGTTTGTCGCTGAAGTCCAGCCCGCTCCAGTTGATCTCCTCGTACCGCGGCGCGATGCCCAGCGGCGTGGGCTCGCCGGCAGCGCGCCCTTCGATGCGGTCGAGCATCCAGCCCAGCACGCGCATGTTCTCGCCAAAGCCGGGCCAGATGAAGTTCCCCTGCCCGTCCTTGCGGAACCAGTTGACGCAGTAGATGCGCGGCAGGGTGGCACCCTGCGCGCGCAGCTTCTCGCCCAGCGCGAGCCAATGGCCAAAGTACGCGCCCATGTGATAGCCGACAAACGGCAGCATGGCAAAGGGGTCGCGCCGCACCACGCCCTGCTTTCCGGTGGCGGCCGCCGTGGTTTCGCTGCCCATGGTGGCGGCCATGTAAACGCCCTCGGTCCAGTTGCGCGCCTCGGTCACCAGCGGCACGGTGGTCGAGCGGCGGCCGCCGAAAATGAATGCGTCGATGACGACGCCGTCCGGGTCGTCCCAGGCGGGGTCAAGCACCGGGTTGTTGGTTGCCGCCACGGTGAAGCGCGCGTTGGGGTGCGCGGCCTTGCGCCCGGCCTGGCCGTCGGCCGGGGTCCAGTCGTTGCCCTGCCAGTCCAGCAGGTGCTCGGGAAGCTGGCCACCGTGGTCCTTTTCCATGCCTTCCCACCAGACGTCGCCGTCGTCGGTCAACGCCACGTTGGTGAAGATGACGTCGCGCTGCAGGCTGCGCATGCAGCTGGGGTTGGTGCGCATGTTGGTGCCGGGCGCGACACCAAAGTAGCCGGCCTCGGGGTTGATGGCGCGCAGCCTCCCGTCGGCCTGCGGCTTGATCCAGGCGATGTCGTCGCCCACGGTCGTGACCTTCCAGCCTTCAAAACCCTTTGGCGGCACCAGCATGGAGAAGTTGGTCTTGCCGCAGGCGCTGGGAAACGCGGCGGCAACGTGGTATTTCTTGCCTGCCGGGTTGGTCACGCCCAGCACCAGCATGTGCTCGGCCAGCCAGCCCTCGTCGCGCCCCATGGTGGAAGCAATGCGCAGCGCAAGGCACTTCTTGCCCAGCAACGCGTTGCCCCCATAGCCCGATCCGAAGCTCCAGATCTCGCGCGTCTCCGGGTAGTGGACGATGTACTTGTTGGCCGGGTTGCAGGGCCAGGTTGCGTCTTCTTGACCAGGCGCCAGCGGTACGCCCACGCTGTGTACGCAGGGAACGAAATCGCCCTGCTCGCCCAGCATGTCCAGCGCCGCCCTGCCCATGCGGGTCATCAGCCGCATGTTGACCGCCACGTACGCGCTGTCGGACAGCTCGACGCCCAGGTGCGCGATGGGGCTGCCCAGCGGTCCCATGCTGAACGGGATGACGTACAGCGTGCGGCCGCGCATGCAGCCGTCAAACAGCGGCTGCAGCTTGGCGCGCATCTGGTCGGGTGCCATCCAGTTGTTGGTGGGGCCGGCGTCTTCTTCCGTTTCGCTGCAGATGAAGGTGCGGCCCTCGACCCGCGCCACGTCGGAGGGGTCCGACCAGGCCAGGTACGAATTGGGCCGCTTGGCGGGGTTCAGCCGCCTGAACGTGCCCGCGTCAACAAGCTGCTGGCACAGACGATCGTATTCAGCTTGGCTGCCGTCGCACCAGTGGATACGGTCGGGCTTGCACAGGGCGGCCATCTCGCCCACCCAGGCGACCAGCCCGGCGTGCCTGACGTAGTCCGGGACGTTCAGCTCGCTGATCTGCTCCGGCGCACACGCTGTGTTCATTGGAGACCTCCGGTTCCGGTTCGGTTCATGACAATCATCTTTCCAAAGGCGGCAGGCAGCCTTTGGAAAAACGACTTGAGCCCGCCGTCGGGGAAGCGCCAGACCTGGTCCCCCACGGCAGCACGCCCCGGAACAGGGCGCCGACGCGCACAAGGGAATGTATTCTAGAGGTCCGACTGCAGCCATGGCCAACACCGAGCGTCTGTACGGCGCTTGGTGGCCCTTCGCGCACGCCGTTCATGGCGCAGGCAGCCGGTGCAGCACCCGCTCGGCGTCGGCGCGCAGGTTCAGCGCCAGCGCCCTGGCCAGGTTGAGCCGGCGCAACAACCAGGGCGTGGAATCCTGCAGGAACAGGTCGGGCAGGTCTTCGGGCATGGCGCGAAACATGTCCTTGTCTGGCGGGGTCTCGCGCAAGTATGGCAGGCTGCTGCTGGGCTGCTCCAGGTCCAGCACCGCGGTGATGGCGTCCACGGCCCGCGTCAGCGGCTCGATGACGACGTGCAGCTGCAGCTTGTCACGGCGCAGCAGCAGCATGGACTGGATGGCGCTGAGCTGCCCCAGCAGCTCGTAGCCGCTGGCCTGGAACTTCTCCAGCGCGGCCAGCGGCGGCCGCACGCTGCGCGGCTCGGCCAGCCCGCGGCCGGTGGCCTGCACCAGCGCGGACAGCGCGTCGTAGGCTTCGCGCCGGGCCAGGCGCCACGTCAGCTCCGGCTGGCCGGTGATTTCCGCCTGCTCGGCCAGCGTGAGCGACTGCCCGGCATGGCGTGCCATGGCGCGGCAGACCCGGTGCACCAGCGGCCGGATCGCGTGGCGCTCCCACGACGGCAGCACGTACGAAAAGAGCCAGGCGATGCCCGTGCCCAGCAGCGTATCGCCCACGCGCTCTGCAAAAGCAGACAGCGGGCTGCCGCCCCCTGCGTAAAGCATGTCGGCCAGGATGAGCGCAAGCACCGATCCCGCAACCGCCGTGACGACGTAGCGCCGCAGGACAAAGGCATGCGCCACCCCCTGCGCAACAACGACGACGAGCAGCAGCAGCGCCGCAGGCAGCTGCCCCGCCAGCAGGACGGCGGCCATGAGGCTGCCCAGCACCGTACCCAGCACGCGCGCGTTGCGCCGCTGCAGCGTTTGCGCCAGGCTGCCCCGAAGCACGACGACGATGGTCAGAAGCACCCAATAGTCCCGCGATCCCCAGGGCAGCAGCCTGGCCACGACATAGCCCGTGCCTATGGCCAGCGCGGCGCGCACGGCATGGCGCAGCGCCGGCTGGCGCCAGTGCCACAAGCGCAGCAGCGGCTGCAGCGACCAGTACGAGGGACTGACAAAGAGCCGCCAGCCAGCGCGCACGGTACGCAGGTCCGGCGCCCGCTCGCGCCGCGCGACGGCGGTGAGATCGGCGATGGTGCCATCCAGATAGCCCAGCCGCGTTGCCATGCTGCGAACCAGCGCCGCATGGCGCATGAGTTCCAGGTCGTCGGTTTGTGCGCTTGCGCCTGCCCGCGCCGCGCTCACGTGCCGATCCAGCGCCCCCCGCTGGCTGCGCCGCGCCGGTGGCCTGCGGCCCAGCAGCAGGCTGTCGGCAACGGCATCCACGTCAGCAGCCAGCCGGTGCAAGATGGCAGCAAACTCGCGCAGCACCGGGCGCGTCTGCTCCGGCACGCCGCTCTCCAGCTCAAGCTCGCTGGCGATGAGCTGGTCGCGCATCTCCAGCGCGAGCATGAGCAGGCCGGCCAGGCGCTGCCGCCGGGCCGTGCGCGGACGCTCCAGGATGATGTTGCGCGCGGTCTGCATCTGGTCGGCCAGCGCCGCCTGCAACTGCAGCAGCTGCTCCAGGGTGGCCGGATCCTGCGCCGCCGCAACGGTTGGGCCGGCGCTGGGCGTCACGCGCCTGGCATGGACCCGCAGCAGGCTGGCCAGGTCCACGAGCAGGTTGGCCAGAAGCTGCGCACGAAAACGCCCGTTGAGCAGCATGTTGGCCATCGTGCCGTACGTCACGTACCCGGCCGCGCCCATGGCGCACCACAGCGTTCGCAGCAGGGCCTCGCTGCTGCTGGCCGCTGGCTGCGGCGCCATGGCCAGCAGCATGGCAAACATGATCGCGGCGGCGGTGGGCATGCCGCGCGGCCCCCAGGCCGTGGCCAGGAACGCGACAAAGCTGCCGGCCACGAGCACCAGCCCCAGCGCCAGCGGATCGCCGCGCAGCAACTGCACCACCAGGAACAGGGGAACCCCGACCAGCGGGCCGGCGACAAGATGGTTGATCTTGCCGCGCCGCGGATGGATGCCATCCGAGAGCAACGCAATGATCGCGCCCACGCTGCAATTGATGGCAGCGTAGGAGCCCAGGAACACATAGGCCGACGCCGCGACCAGCAGCAGGCCCAGCGCCACCGCCGCGCCGTTGAGCACGTGCGCGCTCAGGACGCCGCGCCAGAATGGCCGGAACCAGCGTGAGGGTGCGCCTGTTGTCTCCATGGTTTGGGGTCAGTGTACCGACGGAGGGGCCGCGGCAAGAGTCAGGCGGTGACGAACCCCGCTTTCATCCAGCAATCCGGCCCCCACGTTGTTGCGAGCTTCGTCAGGCCGGCATTTTCACGCCGCGTGAACAGGGGCTCATGTAATATGTCCTGCGCCGCTCCTGAGCCAGAAAAGCCTGCGCAACACGGGGGTCGAAAAGGCTGTGGCCCCTTCTGCGCCGGCCGTGCCCAACAGGGTCTGGCGCGCATGCGGATGCCGCGCCGGCCCGGCTTTCAGGGCGACGGTTTGTGGCGTTTCATCGACCATTTTCAGCATGCCTGCTTCTGCACACCAGGACGACGCCATCACGGCGCTTGGCGCCTGCGCGCTGTCGGACGCCATCCACGCCCGCCGCATGTCCTGCCACGAGGTCATGCAGGCCTACCTGGAGCGCATCCACCGGTTGAACCCCAGGTACCAGGCGCTGGTCTCGCTGCGCCCCGACACGGAACTGCTGGCCGAGGCGCGCGCCTGCGACGCCGAGCTGGCGCGCGGCCAGCCGCGCGGCTGGATGCACGGCATGCCACAGGCGATCAAGGACCTGGCCGACGCCAGGGGCCTGCCCACCTCCGCCGGCTCACCCCTTGTCCAGGGCACGCTGCCGCAGCACGACGGGCTCATGGTCGCCCGCATGCGCGCGACAGGCTGCATCGTGATCGGCAAGACCAACGTGCCCGAGTTCGGCCTGGGCTCGCACACGTTCAACGCCGTGTTCGGCACCACCGCCAACGCCTACGACGACAGCAAGTCAGCCGGAGGCAGCAGCGGGGGCGCAGCCGCTGCCCTGGCGCTGCGGCTGCTGCCGGTGGCCGATGGCTCGGACTTCATGGGCAGCCTGCGCAACCCGGCGGCCTGGGCCAACTGCTTTGGCTTGCGGCCCAGCCAGGGCCGCGTGCCGCTGGAGCCGGCGCGCGACGCCTGGATCAGCCAGCTTGGCACCGAAGGCCCCATGGGGCGCAGCGTGCGCGACGTGGCGCAACTGCTTGGCACGCAGGCCGGCTACTCGCGTCATTCGCCGTTGTCGCTGGGCTCTTCCTTCAACGTTGCCGCCGCCACCCACGCTGCCGACCTCAAGCGCCTGCGCGTGGGCTGGCTGGGCAACCTGGACGGACACCTGGCCACGGAACCGGGCATCCTGGAGGCATGCGAGGACGCGCTGCACCGCCTTGAATCCGAAGGCGCGCTGGTCGAGCCCGCGCAACTGGCCATGGACGCCGAGCGCGTGTGGCGCGCCTGGCTGACCTGGCGCCAGGTGCTGGTCGGCGCCAGGCTGCGCCCGCTGCTGGCGCGCGAGGAAAACCGCAAGCTCATGAAGCCGGAGGCGCTGTGGGAATACGATCAGGGCCGCGATTGCAGCGCCGCAGACCTCATGGAGGCCAGCGTCGTGCGCACCGAGTTTCACGCCGCCATGCTCGGCTTGTTCCAGCGCTTTGACCTGCTTGCGCTGCCCACGGCGCAGGTCTGGCCCTTTGACAAGGCACGGCGCTGGCCCGACGCCATAGGCGAGCGCGCCATGGACACGTACCACCGCTGGATGGAAACGGTCATCTACGCGACCTTCGGCGGGCTGCCCTGCGCCAGCGTGCCGGCCGGGTTCAACGCCGCCGGCCTGCCCACGGGAATGCAACTCATCGGCCCGCCACGCGCCGACGCAGCCGTGCTCCAGGCCGCTGCGACCTACGAGGCGCTCATTGCCGACCTGCTTGCCGCAACTCCGCCGGATTGAGCCAGCCTTGTTGCTGGTGGCAGTAAACACCTGCAGCGCCGGCCCAGGAAAGGGCCCGATCTGCGCCCCTGCTTCTTCAGGACGCACCGGCCGGCTCCTGCAGGAAAACCAGCTCGTCGCCGTCGTGGCGCGCGCGCAGGACGGAAGCCGTGGTGCTGCCGGGGAGCTGGAACTCGAGCTCGAGCCGGTCGCCCTCAAGCCGCGCCTCAAATGACCGGGCCTCGCGGCCATCGACCCGGATGCGGCCCTTGAGCATCTGGTGGTCCTGCTCCAGCTCCAGCTCGTGCAGGTGGCCCTGTTCGTCATGCCATTCCCAGGAGCCGGCCACCTGCGCCGGCACGATCCACATGTAGATGTTGGCGTTGCCGCACTTGACGTGCGCATCCGGCGTCCAGTCGCCCATGCCAAACGCGTGCGAGACGATGCGCGTGCCCGGACGCAGTTCCTGCTGCAGCCTGGGGCGCAACTCCAGGTTGACGCTGTCCAGCAGGTACAGGCAGACCACGGTCGCGTCGCTGAAATCGGCTTCAAGCAGGTTGCCCTCCCTGAAATCGACCATGTGCTCGACGCGGCTGTTGCCCGCGTACTCCATGGCTTCGGCAATGCGCATGGGGTCCAGGTCTATGCCGACTGCGCGCGCGCCTCTTTGCATGGCGGCGGCCACAACGATACGGCCGTCGCCGCAACCCAGGTCGTACACGATGTCGTCCCCGTCTACGGCGGCCAGGTCCAGCATGGCGCGGATGACCCGGTCCTCGGTCGGGACAAAGGGAATGTCCAGGAAGAGATCGGGTGGTGGGTCGACGCCGTAATCGGCCAGCTCATGGTCGTCGAGCAGGCGCTCGGGGTCCTGGTCGCCGTCGAGCCCGTGGGGCCAGTTGCGCCATTCGTCGTCGTTGAAACGGTTGTCCATGACTTCCTCTGCCCGATCCGGCAGCCTGTCCGGACCGGAAAAATCCCGCCAGCGGAGCTTCTTCAGCCATGCCAAGCGGGCGTGCTCATTCGCGCCGCATGACAAAGCGCCGGACGTAGTCGTTGGCCGGCTGCGCAATGATGCCCTGCGGGCTGCCGGCCTGCTCGACGCGGCCCTCGCGCAGGATGACGATGTGGTCGCCCAGGCGCAGCGCTTCGGCGATGTCATGCGTGACAAAGACGATGGTCTTGTGCAGTTGCTGCTGCAGCTTGAGCAGCTCGTCCTGCATGTCGTAGCGGATGAGCGGGTCCAGCGCGGAAAAGGCCTCGTCCATGAGGATGATGCCGGCGTCTATGGCCAGCGCGCGCGCCAGGCCCACGCGCTGGCGCATGCCGCCCGACAGCTCATCCGGGTAGCGCTTTTCATAGCCGGCCAGGTTGACCCGCTCCAGCCACTGGCCGGCCTTGGCCCGCGCCTGCGCCACCGGCTCGCCGCGCACGCGCAGGCCGAAGGCCACGTTGGCCAGCACGTCCAGGTGCGGCAGCAGCCCGAAGTTCTGGAACACCATGCTGATGGCATGGCGCCGCCATGCGCGCAGCTCGTCCAGGCTGAGGGCCAGCACGTTCTTGCCATCGACGCGGATTTCACCGGCCGAGGGATCGATGAGCCGGTTGATGTGCCGCACCAGCGTTGACTTGCCCGACCCGGACAGCCCCATGATGCAGGTGATGCGGTCGGCCGGGATGCGGGCATCGACGCCAGCCAGGCCCACGCTGGCGCCGGTCTGCTCCTGCACCTGCTCCTTGTCGACGCCGTCGCGCAGCAGCGCCAGCGCCCGGGCCTCCGCGGCAGCCGGTCCAAACACCTTGTAGATGCCGTGGATGCCGATCTTCACCGGGGTTTCGGTCTGCAGCGGCTGCGCGCTCATGCGCGGTTCCCCCGGTTGCGCGCGGCCCGGCGCTGGCGCGAGGTGCGGCCGTAGGCCTGCGTGATGCGGTCGATGACGATGGCCAGGATGACGATGGCCACGCCCGCCTGCAGCCCGCGCCCCACGTCCAGCGTCTGGATGCCTGCCAGCACGTCCTCGCCCAGGCCGCGCGCGCCTATCATGGACGCGACCACGACCATGGCCAGCGCCATCATCGTTGCCTGGTTGATGCCGGCCATGATGCTGGGACGCGCCAGCGGCAGCGTGACCCGGGTCAGCATCTGCCAGCGCGTGACGCCAAAGGACTGCGCCGCCTCGGTGATGTCGCGGTCGACCTGGCGCAGCCCGAGCGTGGTCAGCCGCACCAGCGGCGGGATCGCGTAGACCACGGTGGCAAACAGCGCGGGCACCTTGCCCAGGCCGAACAGCATGAGGATGGGTACCAGGTAGACAAAGCTGGGCAGCGTCTGCATGGCGTCCATGATCGGGGTCACCACGCGCCGCAGCGTCCGGCTTTGCGCCGCCAGGATGCCCAGCGGCACGCCCAGGACGATGGTGATGGCGGTGGCCACCAGCATGAGCGCCAGCGTTTGCATGAGCGGCTGCCACAGGCCCACGGCACCGATCGCGTACAGCCCCGCCACGTAGAGCACCGTGGCCACGGGCTTGCGCGTGGCGTGCCAGGCCACGGCGGCAACCAGCGCCAGCAGCAGCCAGGGCGGAATCGCCTCCAGCCCGCGCTCCAGCGGCAGCAGCACGCTGTGCAGGATCAGGTTGCTCACCTTGCGCAAGCGGGTGCCGTAAGCGCTGACCACGTTCATCAACTGCTGGTTGACGATTTGCGCGGTGGACCAGTCGGGGAAAAAGCCGGATGCGGCGGTGGTCTTGTTTTCCCGCTTGCTGCCAGCGCCCGTGCCGCCGCCTGGCACCGTCGGTACCGATGCGGCGCCGGCATCGGACACATGCAAGAACGCATTGATCTTGGCCACTGCCTCCTCATCGAACCAGGCGCGCCAGACCTCCGGATTTTCCTGCAGGAATTCCTGCGCCAGTTCCTTGCCACCCCGGTGCGTTTCGGTCATCTGGAGGATGACGCCATTGAGCAGTTCGGGCTCGACCTGCAGGCGCTTGAAGAAGCGGATCACCTGCGGATTCCTGTCGGCAAAGCCGGAGGTCACGGCCACGCCCAGGTGCGCCACCGGGAAATCCGACGCGCACATGTGGTCGCCACCGTTGAGGACGGTGTCCCAGCAGGCTGGGTCAAACGGCGCCTGCTCTATCTTGGCAAAGTCGTACTTGGCCATCAGCCCGGCGGGCTGCCAGTAGTAAAAGAGGATGGGCACGCCGCGGTCAAAGGCCGAGCTGATCGCCGAATCCAGCGCTGCCCCCGTGCCGGCGCGGGAGTTGACGTAGTCGTCGGTCAGGTGATACAGCTCCAGCAGGCGGGTGTTGGTCTTCTCGCAGACCCAGCCGCGGGGGCAGTTGAGAAAGCGGCCCCTGGACGGCTCTTCCGGGTCGGGAAACAGCGCCTTGTAGCGCGGCAGGTCGCGCCAGCTCTTGAGGTCGGGCGCGGATGCCTCTATGCTGCGTTCCGGATCGCCGTGCACCACGTAGTCCGGGACGAACCAGCCCTGCGTTGCGCCGCCCTTCAGCGTATCGCCCACGACCTGCACCGTTCCATCGTCAACGGCTTGCTGGATGATGGGCGCCCGGCCGGTCCACTGCTCGGCAATGATGTCTATGTCGCCCTGCGCCAGCGCCGTCTCCAGCGCCGCGGTGGTGCCGGGGACGACGTCGGTCTTGCAGTCAAAAGCCGCCTGCAGCAGGATCTGGATGAGATGCGTGGTGAAGTCGGCGCTTTCCCAGTCCTGCCCCGCCAGGCGGACCGGATCGCCGCCATTGCATGTGGCGGCGTGGGCCGCAACCGGCGGCAGCCCCAACCCCAGGGCAAGGGCAGCCGCGGTCAGTATGCGCTTGAGGTCCATCGTGGCTCTGCCGTCCGCTCACGCACCTGGAATCATGCTCCGGCCGCTGGCTGCGGCCACCACGCATGCGCGCTGCTGCCCAAACTGCCGCAGCCACGCCACAGTGTGCAGGTGTATGGAGCGAGGGTAACATGCACGTGCACCAAGGATGATGGCAAGCTGTGACAACGCGTGATCCACGTCCGTCCGCTGTCGCATGCCTGTTTGCAACAGCCAGCCTCATGTTCGCGCTACGCTTGTTATGAGACTGCCGGACAGATGGGGCCAGAAGCGGGCTGACCAGAAGGTGCAGCCACGAGCCATGTTGCACACACGTTGAGCCTTTGTCCCAGGAGCCTGTCGGACTTTGGTCCAATCTACTGCGCCGGTGGGACAAGCGGTCCATTTTTGCCCGCTTGTCCCACTCGGTTGGCTTCGCCGCTCTGCGAGAACGCTACGATCGCCAAAGCACGACAGACTCCGAGGGAAGTGTGCGACACTCCCATCGACCCCATGTCAGACGATCCTTGGGCTTTGGCCACCCCCAAAACACATGGACTACACCTCACTTGGCAACCGACACATAACAAGCTCAAACACGGCGATCAACAAGACGAAGCCGCAAGCCGGCAGTGGCCACGCGCCCATCGTCGGCGTGGTCGCCAACCCCACATCTGCGCGTGATATCCGACGCGTTGTTGTCAATGCGGGCAATCTTCAGCTTGCAGACAGGGTCAGCATCATGCTGCGCCTGCTGGCGGCGCTGGGCTCATGCGGCATCCGCAACGTCCTCATGATGCCCGACCGACATGGGCTTTGTGCCCTGCTGCAGCGCAACCTGGAGAGGGAACGTGCCTATGCGAAAGCCTCTGAACGCTGGCCCACGCTGACTCTACTCGACATGCCGGTGACTGGCACCGTGCAAGACAGTCAGCGCGCTTCCCGGCTCTTGCAACGCGCTGGAGCGGCAGCAACCATCGTCCTGGGTGGTGATGGCACGCATCGCGCTGTTGTGTCGGAATGCGCTGACGTCCCCATAGCCGGCTTGTCCACGGGTACCAACAACGCTTACCCGCAGACACATGAACCAACATCTGTCGGTCTGGCCGTCGGCTTGTACGCCAGCGGGCGCATACCCGCAGCCGTTGCACTTGTCACCAACAAGTGTCTGGACATACAGATCTTTCGCGCGGGCACACAAACCCTGCACGAGATTGCACTGGTCGACGTGGCCGTGTTGCGCGATCCATTCATAGGGGCTGGTGCGATGTGGGACGCAGATGCCCTTGCTGCCCTGTATCTGAGTTTTTCCGAACCGGATGCCGTCGGGCTGTCGTCCATAGGTGGTTTGCTGCAACCTGTCGGACGACGCGAGGCTGGCGGCCTGTACGTTGAGCTGGCGCCCTGCGACAGCAAGGGTGGCGCACCACCCAAATTCATGCTCATGGCCCCCATCGCCCCAGGCCTGTTGCGGCCCATCGGTATCCGGCACTGGCAACGCCTCGAAAACGGCGTCCCCGCAAAAATTCAACGCGGAAGCGGCGCCATTGCACTGGACGGTGAGCGTTCTATTGGCTTTGCCGCTGACGACACCATTCAGGCGACATTGCATGAAAACGCATTTTTGTCGGTGGACGTCAAGGCGTGCATGCGCTACGTGGCCACGCAGGGCATATTGCGCAATTTTTCATCTGATGGAGCAGTATCTGCGCCTGATATGCCATAAACAGCCGATGTGAGCACGGCCGCAAAACGCAACCACCATCCAGTTTACTCAATCGTTGCAATCACCGCGCCCCGGTCGAGCACAGCGTCTTCGGATTCACGAATATGCAGCGTGCCAGACGCGGGTGCAGCGATTTCAAACTGGGATTTCTCAACCATGATCTCGACGATCATGTCTCCCTCCTTCACGACCGTGCCATCGTCATACGCCCAAGACGTGATGACAGCCTGTGTATCATCGTCCCACAAATCGGTTGGAATTCTGACGTCTGCCATTGGTCACCGTTCCATGCGCTGATAAGCAGCGATGATTTTGTCTGCCGACGGCAGCGCCCAATATTCCATCGACCGGCTATAGGGAATGGGAATGTCCGGAAATGCCACCCGTTGCGGGCTTGCCTTCAGGACCGAGATGTCACGCTCGGCAATGGTCGCAATGATCTCTCCCGTAATGCCATAGCTCTTGTAGTCTTCGTCAACGACGATGAGTCGGCCTGTTTTCTTGACAGACGCAAAGACATGGTCACGATCCAGAGGCACCAGTGAGCGCAAGTCGACCACCTCTGCACTGACGCCATCACTGGCCAATTTTTCGGCCGCCTGCAACGCCCAGTGTACTCCCATGCCAAGGCTGACGATGGTGATATCAACTCCTTCACGCACCGTCTTGGCCTTGCCGATTTCCACCGTGTACGGCTCTTCGGGACAAGCCACCGTAGCGCCTTTTTCGGTGCCAAGCCAGCCCATGCCCTGCAAGCGCTTGTGGAACATGTAGATAACCGGATTGGGATCGCGTATGGCCGCCGTCATCAGGCCCTTGGCATCGTACGAATTGCTGGGCACCACCACTTTCATGCCGGGCAAGTGGGCAAAAGTACCGTACATGCACTGTGAGTGCTGGCCTCCGTCAGAATAGCCAGCACCAGTGGACGTCATGAGCACCATAGGGACATGTACGTTGCCGCCGGAAAAATAGCAGTTCTTTGCTGCTGCGTTGTAGATGATGTCCAGACACACGCCGACAAAGTCGGCAAACATGAGTTCAACCACTGGGCGCATGCCATCCATGGCCGCACCCACGGCAGCACCTATGAATCCGGTCTCGGATATGGGCGTGTCGCGCACGCGCTCAGGACCGAATTCTTCGATCAGTCCACGGGTATTGCCAAAAACACCGCCAAGTGGTCCGATGTCCTCGCCCATGACAAATACACGTTCATCGGTTCGCATTTCGTGCGCGATGGCGTCTGCCATGGCACGTGCGATCGTCAGCCTCTTGTGTGCCGTCTTGGCGGCTGTAATTGTTTCTGCTTCAGCCATGTGAAGTCTCCTTGATCAATAGGTACGATGCGAGATGGCGCAGACCGTTACGCAAATACATGTTGCATGGCCTCTTCGGGATCCGGGTATGAACTTTCTCGCCCGAATGCAATGGCCGCGTCAACCTTGGCATGCGCGGCTTGCACCAGCTCACGATCGGAATCATCGGTCAGAGCGCCGGTTTCGATGAGACGTTTCGAGTAGGCAGGAATGGGGTCTTTGGCCTGCAACGCCTCTTTTTCACCTTCGGGGCGGTAGCCTTCGGCATCACCAACAAAATGACCGGCAAGACGGTACGTCTCCAGCTCCATCAGCGCTGGTCCCCCACCTTTTCGCATGCGCTCGATGATCTCGCCCGCTGCGTCAAAAATGGCATCTGCGTCGTTGCCAGGAACGTAGACGCCGGGCATGCCATATCCTGCAGCTCGTGCGTCATTGCGCGGCACGGCAGTCGACTGTGCTTTGCTAACCGAAATGCCCCATGAGTTGTCCTCAACCACGAACAGCACAGGCAGGTTCCAGACTGCCGCCAGATTGAGCGACTCATGAAAGGCTCCCGCATTGGTCGCGCCCTCGCCCAAGTAGGCGACAGCCACGCCGGGTTTCTTCTGCAAGTGTCGCGAGAGCATCGCGCCGACCGCCGGCGCCAGACCCTGCGCCACGATGCCGGCGCAGGAGAAATTGACCGTCGGGTCAAACAGGTGCATGTGCCCGCCACGGCCGCCGCTCAGCCCCGTCTTCTTGCCCATGATCTCCGCCACCATGCGGTTGAGGTCAACGCCCTTGGCGACCGCCACGTGGTGCGGGCGATGGTAGGAGGTGACGACATCGGTTGGCGTCAAGTGGGCACACACGCCAACAGCGCACGGCTCCTGCCCGTTGGACAGGTGCATCTCACCCGGGATCGGCCCCTCTCCCATGTTGAAGACAGGGGTCTTGCCTTCCATGTAGACGGCCAGCAGCGACTCCTCTAGATATCGGCTGGTGACCATGTGTTTGTACATCCAGAGCTGCTGCTCAATTGTCGGCTTCATTTTTGCTCCTCATTGTGATTTGTCTGCCAATCAGTTTAGTACGGCAAATGGTTTTCTGCACAGACCGACTTGGCGCCTTCCAGATACAAGGCAACGGAACTTGCAGCGCCTGGCTCCGTGCGCAGGGCAGATAAAAAGAAGTGTCGCCCGGCAGCAGTGTCCAGCTGCAACAACTCAATGAAAGTCCCGGCTGGGCGAAAACGCAGCCAGGCGGCCAAGCAGCGGCGTGAGATCCTGGCAGTGCCGGGCAACGAGATGGCAGACGTGGCCGCCGGTGCTTGCGTCCTTTTGCCACAGCCCGTGCACCGCCAGCAGCCGCGCGCGCAGCATGGGCTGGCGCTCCTCGGCGGGCAGGCTGGCCCAGACGATGACGTTGACCGGGCCGGTTTCATCTTCCAGCGTGACAAAGATGGTGCCCTTGGCCGTGCCGGGGCGCTGGCGGCCGACGACGAGACCGCAGGCGCGCACGAGGCGGCCATGCGGAACCTGCGCGAGCTGGCGCGCGGTCTGCAGCTGCCACTGCGCCAGCCGGGGCCGCAGCAGCGCCAGCGGATGCCGGCGCAGGGTCAGGCCCAGCGCCGCGTAGTCGTGCAGCACGGCCTCGCCCTCGGGCGCGGGTGGCAGCGGCAGCGGTGCCTCCCGGAGCGGGGCGTCCTGCAGCAGGGCCGAGGTCTTCCGGGTGGCGGCACCCTGCCAGACTTGTTGCCGCCGGTGCCCGGCCAGGCTGTGCAGCGCGTCGCCGGCAGCCAGGCACTCCAGCGTGCGTGCATCGAGCGCGGCGCGGCGCGCCAGGTCATCGACATGGTCAAAGGGCTGCGCGGCCCGCGCCGCAGCAATGCGCCCGGCCGGCGCCTGCCCCAGTCCCTTGACCAGGCGCAGGCCCAGGCGCACGGCGGGCCGGTCCGTATCGGCAGGCTCCAGGGTGCAGTCCCAGTTGCTGGCGCTGACGTCGGGCGGGCGCACGATGACGCCGCGGCGGCGCGCGTCCTGCACCAGCTGCGCGGGCGCGTAAAAACCCATGGGCTGCGAATTGAGCAGCGCGGCCAGGTAGGCTTGCGGATGATGGCACTTGAGCCAGGCGCTTTCGTAGGCAATGAGGGCAAAGCTGTACGCGTGGCTCTCGGGGAAGCCGTAGTCGCCAAAGCCCTTGATCTGCTCGAACAGGCGTTCGGCAAAGCCGGTGTCGTAGCCCCGGGCCTGCATGCCCTGCAGCAGCTTGTCGCGGAACGGCTCCAGGCCGCCCCTTTTCTTCCAGGTGGCCATGGCACGGCGCAGGCGGTCGGCATCCAGGGCGCTGAAGCCGGCGGCGATCATGGACAGCTGCATGACCTGCTCCTGGAAGATGGGCACGCCCAGCGTACGCTCCAGCGCCTCGGCCAGGCGCGACGGTGCATCCGGCGTCTCATGGCGCGAGCGCTCGTAATGGATGGCCAGGCCGCGCCGGGCGCGCTCGCGCGCCTGCAGGTAAGGATGCACCATGCCGCCGGCCACCGGCCCCGGCCGCACGATGGCCACCTGCACCACCAGGTCGTAGAAGGTGGTGGGCGCCAGCCGCGGCAGCATGCTCATTTGCGCCCGGCTCTCGATCTGGAACAGGCCGACGGTGTCGGCGCGGCGGATCATGGCGTAGGTGGCCGCATCTTCGGGCACGATGTCGGCGCGCGTGAGCGCCCGCCCGCGCCAGCCGGATGCCAGGTCCAGGCAGCGGCGGATGGCCGTGAGCATGCCCAGCGCCAGGATGTCGACCTTGAGCCAGCCCAGCGCCTCCAGGTCGTCCTTGTCCCACTGGATGACCTGGCGCCCGGCCATGGCCGCCGGCTCTATGGGCACCAGCTGCGTGAGCGGCGCCTGGCTGAGCACGAATCCGCCCACGTGCTGGCTGAGGTGGCGCGGCCGGCCGCGCAGCTGCTGCGCCAGCTCCAGCCACAGCGCCGTCTGCTGCGGCGTGATGCGGATGCCCAGGCGATCGGCCTGCTCCTGCACCTTCTGCCGCGCATCGCCGCCCTCGAAGCCCAGGTGGCCCCTGGCCACGGCGTCGATCAGCGGCGGCGGCACCTCCAGCGCCGCGCCCACGTCGCGCAGGGCGCTGCGCGTGCGATACGTGATGACCGTGGCCGCCAGCGCAGCGCGCGCGTGGCCGTACTTGCGGTAGATGTACTGGATGATTTCCTCGCGCCGCTCGTGCTCGAAGTCCACGTCTATGTCGGGCGGCTCGCCCTGCCGGGCCTTGCTGATGAAGCGCTCGAGCAGCGGGTGCGAAAAGCGCGGATCGGCCTCGGTGATGCCCAGGCAGTAGCAGACCACCGAGTTGGCGGCCGAGCCGCGCCCCTGGCACAGGATGCCCAGGCGCCGCGCCTCGCGCACGATGTCATGCACGGTGAGAAAGAACATCTCGTAGCGGCACTCGGCAATCAGCGCCAGCTCCCTGGCCAGGAATGCCCGGATGCGCGGCGGCACGCCGTCGGGAAAGCGCCAGGCGGCGCCTTCCTGCACCAGCCGCGCCAGCGTTTGCGCGGGCGTCAGCCCCGGCAGCAGGTTTTCCTGCGGATAGACGTAATGCAGCTGGCCCGGGTCGAAATGGCAGCGTGCCGCAATATCGACGGCGGCAGCCAGCGCATCCGGCGGATAAACCTGCGCCAGCCGCTCAAGCGGGCGCAGATGGCGCTCGCCATGGGCCTGCAGCGCAAAGCCGCAGTCGGCCACGGGGCGGCGCAGCCGGATTGCCGTCATCACGTCCTGCAGGCGCTTGGCGCTGCGCACGTGCATGTGCACGTTGCCGGCCGCCACCAGCGGGCAGCCGCTGCCGGCCGAAGCCGCGCGCAGGTGCTGCAGCCACAGCACATCGTCCAGGCCGGCGTGCAGCTCGAGCAGCAGCGGAATCCGTGCCTGCAGCACGGGCTCGTCGACGGCGGCAAACGGCAGGCTGCCACGCTCGGGTGCCCACAGGCACTGGCAGCGTTGCAGCGCCGTCAGTGCCTCGTGCAGCGGCGGCAACGCGTAGCGGCCCTTGGGTGCGCCGCGCCGGCAGGCGCTGATGAAGGCGCACAAGTCGCCCCAGCCGGCCAGGTCGGGCGCCAGCGCCACCAGCGTGCCCTGCCCTTCAAAGCGGAATTCGCTGCCGCAGATAAGCTGCAGGGCGGTGCCCCGCTCGCGCCGCAGCTCGGCCAGCGCAGTCCAGGCACGAACGATGCCGGCCACCGAGCATTCATCGGTGATGGCCAGCGCGTCATAGCCCAGCGCGTCGGCACGGCGCAGCAGTTCGGCCGGGCTGGACGCGCCGCGCTGGAAGCTGAAGTGCGTGAGGCAGTGCAGCTCGGCATAGGCGGGTGCGCTGGACGCAGCAGCCCTTGCCGGCGCCACCGGCCCGGGCTGGCGATGCAGCGGCAATTGCAGCAGCTTGCCGGGCCGCCCTTCCGACTGCGCCCGTGCCGCGCCTGACGCCTCAGGCATAGACGCCCTGCACGAACCAGCGCGGCGCCGCGGCAGTGGCCTGCCCGGCGGCTGTCAGCCGCTCCCTGTACACCCACAACAGCGGGCCATCCGCGCATTGCGCCACGAAATAATCACGCGCGACAGGCGCTGGCGGCTGATGCGCCTTGGGCTGCAACGACGTCCACCAGCCGGTTTCCATGCGGTCTGGCCCCGCCAGCAACCGCAGCCGCTGGCCGCGGAAACAGGGCTCGCCATCCTGCTGCCGCAAGCGTTCTGGCGCCTGCAACAGCCAGAGTGGCGCCAACATGTCAACGTCCACCTGCGCCACCGGCGCCGGCTGCGGCAGGGCGGGCAAAGCGGGCACCCAATGCTGCCGCGCTTCGGGGCCGTACACGGCGTCCAGCACGGGCGCCACGGCGCAGCCGGCGCCCAGGCGCGCGTGGGCACGCTCGACAAAGCGGTGCCAGGGCTCCCCCTCGGACGCCTCTTCGGGCAGCAGGCTGGATGTGGGTGGCAGCCAGGGCGCGGTCTCGAGCACGCGCAGGCGCAGGCTGCTGGCAGGCGCCAGCAGCTGGACGCGCGCCAACTGCTCCGCGAGCAAGCGCTCCAGGTGCACCATGGCCTGCACCGGTTGCGCCGTGCGCACATCGGTTGCCTGCCAGGGCGGCAACGCCCGTCCGCCGGCCCGGAGCTGATCAAACTGCCACGCCAGCTCCAGCGCCAGCACGCCCTGCTGGCGTGCAACCAGCCATTGCTGCAGCAAGCCCAGCAGGCGGCGTGCCGTCCACAGCAGCGCCGGCGCCGAATCGGCGCGTTGCGGCAACTGCAGCGTGCGCCTGAAGCGCTGCGGCAGCGCCTGCCAGCGGTAGCGGTCTGGCGCGCGGCCAAACGCCACGTCCAGCGCGTGCAGCAGCCCGACGCCAAAACGCCTGGCCAGCGCGCTGCGCGGCAGCGCGTCCAGATCACCCCAGTTGCGCAGGCCCAGCCGCTGCAAGACGGCCGCGTGCGGACGCGCGGCATCCAGCACGCGCCAGGGCAGGTTGGCCACGGCAAGCGCAGCCACCTCGGAGGGGCTGCGCCCTTGCTGGCGCAAGCGCAGCCGGGCCAGCGCCACCAGGCTGGTGGCCCCTTCGGCATGCTGCACGGGCGCGGCGCCCGGGCCAGTCTGGAGCAGGCGCTCGAGCAAGGCGCGGCGGCCGCCCCACAGCCGCATGCTGCCGGACACCTCCAGCAGCAGCGCCGGGCCTACCCAGGCCACGCGCGGCGTGAAGCGCAAGGCCCACCAGCTGCGGGCCTGGTGCAGCTCGGCAGGCTCGCCCTCAGCCGGCCATTGCAAAGCGATCCAGTGCATGGCCACCGGCATGGTTCCCTCCTCTTTCCTGCGGAAACGCCAGCACGTTGGCGCCGGCACACCCTGGTGAGCCGGCGCTGGCATCCGCCTTGCTGTCCAGCAGGGCCTGCAGCGCCGCATTGTGGGCCGGCAGCCACAGCGGCTGCTCCAGCGGCGGGCCGCGACGCCTGAGAATGTCAACGCGCAGGCGGGGCATCGCGCCATTCCCATGCAGCGACTCCCGGGCGCATTGCAACGCCAGCCGCAGCGGCGCGCAGGATGGCGCGGCCGCTGCCGGTCCGGTCGCATCAAGAAAGACAAACAACAGCAGCCGGCTGCGCCGCCTGGCCATGACGTGCAGCCGGCGCAAATGCGCCGTCCTGGCGCGTGGCAACCAGGCCAGGACAGCCGCCACATCGGCGCAACCGGCGGCCTGCCCGGCCAGCCAGGACGCATCGGCAGCGGATGCGCCGCGCAGCCACAGCAGGCGCGAGACGGGCAGGCCGGCCGCCACCAGCGCCGGCACGTGGGGCACAAAAGGCGGATCAAGCAGCGCCAGCACGCCCCCTTGCCGCGATGCGTGCGAGACCAGCGCCGGCAGCAGCAGGGACGACCAGGGCGCCCTGGCATCGGCGACCAGCAGCTCGATCAGCGCAGCCAGCGGCCAGCCACCGGCCGGCAGTTCGGCGTCCAGCAGTGCGTGGCCGCTGGCCACCGTGGCACTGGTGGCTGGCGCCAGTTCGCTGGCGCGCCAGACGTTGGACAAGACAGGATGGGCAGGCACGAGAAACTCCAGATACTGGTTGTTTATACAGTATTCTAGAAGATCCGGAGACTGGCTGGCAAGCTGGTCGCAAGCTGCTTCAGCAGGCCGGGGCCCAGGCGCGGTCAGCGCCTGTCTCTGGAGCTACGCTGGCGCAGCTTCCTGCCCCACCACCTGAGCAGCCCGTAGGACAGCTGCAGTTTTTCCTGCCCCACCGGCAGGTTGGGCGCGGCAACGATCCAGGTTGACTTGGAATATCCCAACTCCTGTGCCGGATAGACGCTGCGGTGGCCGATCATGAGGTAGGCGGCGGCGCAGGCCCCGGCCACGTACAGCAGCGAGCCGGCGCCAAAGAGCTCGACGCCCATGATCACGGCGGCCACCGGCGTGTTGGAGGCGGACGCGACCACGGCCACGAAACCCACGGCGGCGCCCTGCGCCGGCTGCAGCCCCAGCAGCGGCGCAAAGGCACCACCGGCCACGGCGCCGATGACGAATTGCGGCGTGACGATGCCGGCGTAGAAACCCGAGCCCAGCGTGATGGCCACGAGCAGAATCTTCCAGGCAAAGCCGAGATACGGCATGGTCTCACCCTGCAGCGCACGGTCCATGACGGGCAGGCTCAGGCCCAGGTAGTCGCTGGGCAGCACGGTCATGAGCGCAGCCAGGACCACGCCGCCCAGAAAGGGCAGCAGCGGGCACCACACGTGCAGCCGCTGGTGCAACCAGGCAAAAACCAGCCGCACCAGGCGAATGAGTTCGACAAACCAGGACGCCACCACCCCGCACAGGATGCCGATGGCCACCGTCTTCAGGAACAGCAGCGTGGTGAATTCAGCATAGAAAGGGATGATGTAGCGCTCGTACGGCACGCCCAGCCTTTGGCTGACGACGTAGGCGGTGACGCCGGCGACGATGCCCGGGAACAGGAAGTCATGCCGGATGCGGCCTATGGTCAGCATCTCCACGCCGTAGATGGCACCGGCAATGGGCGTGCCAAAGACGCTGGCAAAGCCGGCGCTGACGCCGCAGGCCACCAGGCGCTTGCGCAGCTCGGGGTTGAGCCGGAGCACCTGTCCCACCCCGGCTGCCACGCTGGCGCCTATGTGCGAGCACGGGCCTTCCTTGCCTGCCGAGCCGCCGCAGCCCAGCGTGATCAGCGCCGCCACCGGCTTGACCCAGAGCGTGGCCACGGGCATGCGCCCCTGCTGGGCGTTGACGGCAGCAATGGGTTCGTCGCTCAACTGGTCACGGCCGCGCGGATAGGCGTAATGAAAAAGCAGGCCGTTGGCCAGGCCGCCCAGTGGCAGCAGGATGGCCAGCCACCACCAGGGCACGTCATAGACGCGGCCTTCGACGAGGAACAGCGCACGCAGGAAGACGCTGCAGAAGACGCCGACCAACGCCCCGGTGATCATGGCCAGGAACAGCCACTGCACGATGGTGGCCAGCATGACCAGCGGCTCCAGGGGATTGAGACGACGCATGAAATTTCAACCTAGATTCAGCAGTTGGATGCGTTCGAGCGTGCTGCGATGGGCGTGCCAGGCAAGACGCGACAACGCGCAGACTACTGTCTGCAAGGCGGAGCAACGCAGCATGGCGCGTGCAGCGCTGTGCGATCGAGCGCATAGCGTGGCCACCAAAATGGTGTGCTTGTGCAAACTTGGCTTTTCCTTTGATCACAACAAGATATGCACACCAAGCAGCGTTCGACTGCTGAATCTAGGTTCAACAGGTGCCGCGCTGGCGCGCAGCTTGCAGGCATTGTAGGAAGCTGCAGGTCATTTGTCCGTGCGTACATTTGTCCGTGCGTGGCGCCAGCTGCCGCCCTGCCCCGTTGCCATCATGGCCTTGAGCGCAGCTGTCTGGCAACACGTAGAATGAAAAGCTTTTGCTGCAAAGCAACACGCGGCTTGCCGCAGACTGGCCTTGCATCCGTTGCCGGCACCCTTTCTGCATGCTGGTGCGAAGGACCTGCAAGGGAAGACCGCACTTGCCAACCTGGGCGCGATGGGCACCGGTCCGGATCGCACGCCACCGGGCGCAACTGAAGCACAGTACATGCTGCCATGTTGCCAGCGCAACGACACACAGGCAAGACACGTGCGCCCGGGCAGCCGGGGCACACAATGGCAAGAGCGGCAACACCCTGCTCCAACCTCACGACCCAGGTGAACAAGACCAACAACAATCCGCAGCCAGCACGTTCAGGGCAGGGACCGGCAGGCAGCACGGTGGTGCAGTCGGTGCTGGACGACCGCACGCGCTGGCGCATCCTGGCCGTGCTGCTGGTGACGATATTCATGTCGCTGGTCAACGTCAGCACGGTCAACGTCGGGCTGCCGACCATACAGCACGGCCTGGGCGCGTCGCAATCGGACCTGCAGTGGGTGCTGTCCGGCTACGCGCTGACCTTTGGCGTCATCCTGGTCGCCGCGGGACGCGCCGGCGACATCCTGGGACGGGGCGGCTTCTTCATGATAGGCGTGGTCGTCTTCACGCTAGCGTCGCTGGCCTGCGGGCTGGCGCTGACGCCGCGCGCGCTCAACGTGGCACGCTTTGTCCAGGGCGTGGGCTCGGGCCTCATCAGCCCGCAGGGCATAGGCATGATCCAGCAGTATTTCCGCGGCAGCGAGCGCGGACGTGCCTTTGGGTACTTTGGCAGCATGGTGGGTTTTTCCGTGGGCGTGGGACCGGTGCTGGGCGGCCTGCTGATCGAACTGGGCGGCCCGAATTTCGGCTGGCGGCTGGCGTTCCTGTTCAACGTGCCGGTGGGGCTGATCATCATGGTCATGACCTGGCAACTGTTTCCCAGGCCGCTGTTCAACCGCCACCCCAAGGGAACACCCTCGCCAGGCTGGAAGTCAACGCTGAAGCGGCTGGACCCGGTGGGCTCGACGCTGCTGGGGCTGGCGGTCTTTGCCGTGCTGTATCCGTTCATGGAATACAAGGCCTCGCCCTGGGTCTGGACGTTGCTGCCGGGGGGCGTGGCGCTGGCCGCGCTGTGGGTGCTGTGGGAGCGCCATTACCTGAAAACCGGCGGCAGTCCCATGGTCGACCTGAACATCTTCAAGACGCGCAGCTTCAGCAACGGCACGCTCATCATGTCGCTGTACTTCCTGGGCATGACCAGCATCTGGGTCATCATTGCCATGTACATGCAGGAAGGCTACGGCTACTCGGCGCTGGCTGCCGGCCTCATCGGCATCCCGGCGGCCGTCATCTCCGCGTACGCCGCGTACTGGGCCGGAGACCGCGTCGACGTCTACGGGCGCAAGATCGTCATTGCGGGCCTGATGACAGGCATTGCCGGGATGCTGCTGAGCATTGCCGTGGTGGTGCTGCAGCAAAGCCACGGCATCAGCATCTGGTGGCTGCTGCTGTCGCTGACGCTGGTCGGCGTGGCGCAGGGCTCGGTGATCAGCCCCAATCAGACGCTGACGCTGAGCGACGTGCCGCTGGCGTACGCCGGGAGCTCAGGCGCGGTGATGCAGACCGGCCAGCGCATAGGCACTTCGGTGGGCATTGCGCTCATCACGTCGGCGCTGTTTGCAACGCTGTCGCTGTCATCATCATGGCCGGTTGCCGTGATGGTGGCCTTTGGCCTCATCGCCTTTGTCTTTGCGCTGGCGCTGGTGATGGCGTTCAAGGACCTGGGGGATCGGGGTCGCCGGGCATCGACCTGATCGCGAGCCGTCACGGCGTTCAGCGGTAGAGCTCCTCCATCAGGTCGATCTGCTGCACCAGGCGGCGCGAGGTCGCATCGGAAATCTGGCGCCGGCGGGCCAGGCGCAGGATTTCTTCGCGTTCGGCGCGCAGGGCCGCCAGGCGCAGCCGGCGCTCGACCACGTCGGCATGGCGCAAGCGCTCGGCGTCCGTGTTTTCCTGCAGGTCGGTAGCATACAGCCGTTGCTGGTAGGCGGCGATGACGCGGTTGGCGGCGTCGGCGCAGACCTGGGCGTCCAGCGTATGCGCCTCTGCCTCGATCTCCTGCTGCGCCTTGCGCACCATGGCCATCGCCGCGTTGGCAGCGCTTGAACGCGCCATGTCTTCAGCCTCTTGAGGCAAGGTATCGGCAGCAAGATGGAGGTTGCGCAGCAGTGGCGGCAATCCCAGGCTGGCGATCAGCAGCGACAGCAGGATCACCGATGCAGCCAGGAAGATGGCCAGGTCGCGCGCGGGGAACGGGGCACCGCCAGGAAGCAGCAACGGCAGCGTCAGCACGCCAGCCAGCGTGATGGCACCGCGCACGCCGGCCAGTGCCGTCGCCAGCACCAGCTTCCAGTGGGCGTGGCCAACCCAGGACGGCTGTCCCGCGCCCTTGCGCCGTCCCAGCCGGAACGAGACCCAGACCCAGGCAAAGCGCAGCGCAATCAGCACGCCCGTGATCGAGACGGCGTATACCGCCAGCCACCAGACTTCACGGTGGCCGCTTTGCTGCACGGCGGCAATGGCGTTGTCCAGGATGTTGGGCAGCTGCTCTCCCAGCAGCACGAACATGACGCCGTTGAGCGTGAACTGTATGGTGTTCCAGACCGCGGCGCGCTCTATGCGCGTGGTGGCCATGGCGCGGCCGCTGAGCTCGACGTAGCTCATGGTCACCCCCGCGGCAACGGCGGCCAGGATGCCGGAGGCCTCCAGCTGCTCGGCCAGCAGGTACGCGCCAAAAGGCGTCAGCAAATTGACCAGGATGGACGTGCCACCTTCGGCGCCAAAGCGGCGGGTCAGCGCCTGCTGCAGGTACGCGACCACGATGGTGAACGCCGCGCCGCAGATGAGGCCGGTCGTGGCGACCCAGGAAAACGCCAGCGCGGCAGACTGCAGCGCAAAGGAGCCGGTGAGGACGGTGGCCACGGCAAACTGGAAGCAGACCAGCCCCGAGGCGTCGTTGAGCAGCGACTCGCCCTCCAGGATGTGCATGAGCCGCCGCGGAACCGGAACGCGCGCGGTGACTGCCGATACCGCGACGGGATCGGTCGGCGAGATGACCGCAGCCAGCGCAAAAGCCAGGGCCAGCGGCATGGCCGGGATCAGCCAGTGGATAAAGTAACCGGCGCCGATCACGGTGAAGACCACCAGCCCCAGCGCCAGCTGCAGCACCATGCCGCGATCGCGCAGCAGGCCGTCCTTGGGGATGCGCCAGCCGTCCAGGAACAGCAGCGGCGGCAGGAACAGCAGGAAAAAAACCTCCGGCTGCAGCGTCACGCCATGGTGGAAGACGCCGGCAATGAGCCCGCCCAGCGCAATCTGCACGAGCGGCAGCGGCACCGCAACGGGCAGCGCGCGCACCAAGTAGCCACTGGCCAGGACCGCCAGCAGCATGCCCAGGGCCAGCTCTATGGAGTGCACGGCAACAGTTTATACACCGGCTGCCGCCCGGTGTGCGCGGCGCGGTCAGCGCATCATCGATCCACGGCGGTTTCTGCCGGGCGCAACCGCGACGTCACGCTACGCAGCGGCGCGTTGCTGCCCGGCACGCGCTTCCAGCGCGAGCAGCCCTTCCTTGCGTGCCAGGCCGCCCCCGTAGCCGGTCAGCTTGCCGTTGCTGCCGATGACGCGGTGGCAGGGCACGACGATGCTGATCTTGTTGCTGCCGTTGGCGTTGGCCACCGCACGGACGGCCGTGGGTCGACCGACGCGCTCCGCCTGCTGGGCGTAGCTCCAGGTTTCGCCGTAGGGAATCTGCAGCAGGCTGCGCCAGACGCTTTGCTGAAAATCCGTTCCCACCAGGTCGAGCGGGACGTCAAAGTCGCGCCGCTGCCCGGCAAAATAATCGCGCAGCTGCCGGCCCAGGCGGGCGGTGAGCGCGTTCTCGCCGGCGCGCAGCACACCGCCGCGCGCGGCCTGCACCTGCTGCAGCTCCCGGTCCAGCCGCTCCTGGCCGACAAACTCAAGCAGGCACAAGCCGTTTTCTGAAAAAACCGCCAGCATCTCGCCCAGCGGCGTCGAATAAGTGTGTGAGATCAGGGCCATGGTCGCAAACTGGAAAGAAGAGGTACGGTCCATGGTACGCCTATTTGGATCCGCTGTCCCGGGGGAGCGGCCGCTGGCCGGGTCCAACGTGCGCTGGCCGCAGTTGCCCGCGGCCGGGATCCCCTTCCGCTTTCTGCGCCTCACTCCGGCACCCAGCGCAGCCGCACGCGCCACGCACGGCCGGATCCGGTGCTGCTGTTGCTCAGCCGATAATGGCGGTCCGCGACGTTGTCAACGCCGAACATCAGCTCCCACGCGGGCGCAAAATGCGCGCTGGCCTGCACGTCAAGACGTCCGTAACCGGCCAGCTGGCTGCGGTGCGCGGCATCGCCGTAGCGGCGGCTGAACAGCCGCCATTTCGGGCTGACCTGCCAGGGGCCGATCCGCGTGCTGGCGTCCAGCTTCAGCACGCGCGTGGCACGGCGCGGCAACAGCAACTGGCTGTCCGCATCCACGGGCTGCTGCAGCTCCAGCGACCCACCCAGGTCAAACCGCCCCAGGCCGCGCTGGCCGGACAGGGCCAGGCCCTGCAGCTGCGTGCCGCGTCCGTCGGTGTCGCAATCGGCCAGGTCCTGGCACAGGCTGCCCGGCGCCAGGCTCACGAGCTCGCGGACGTGGCGGCGGTAAACCGCCAGGCCCAGCGCCTCGTCCTCGCTTTCCCAATCCAGATGCAGCGCCACGCCCTGCTTTTTTTCCGGCTGGTCGGAGTCAGAGAATCGGCTATGCAGGGTGGGCACCTGCACGCTGCTGCCGGCCATGACGGACAGCCGCCACTGCGGCACGATGTCGTAGTCCCAGGTCAGCTTGCCGGTCGCGTGGTCGCCAAACTCGCTGTCGTGCATGTAGCCCAGCCCCAGGTCCAGGCTGTGCGCACGGCGCTTGTACACGTGCCCCAGCGACCAGGTCCTCTGATGGTGGCCGCGCGCGTTGCTATCAGAACGCAGCAAGTCGCTGTCGTCCCTGACGCTCGCGGTGACAGCATGGTGGCCCAGTTTCCAGCGGTTTTCAAACACATGGTCACGCAGCTGCGTGCGCGTCGGTCCCTGCCGGAAGCGCAAGCCGTAGTCATTCAGTTCGCCACGGGTTGCAATGCGGGTGCTGTAGCGGTCGGTCCAGTCGGCCAGCCAGGCCGTCTCCAGCGCACGCGAATGGCGCAACAGCCCGTCACGGGCAGCCGGCAGCGGGCGCGCACGCTGCGCATCCGCATGGGACAGCGACCCGGTCAGTTGCAGGCGGTGCGTTGCGTTGAAATTCCAGTCCAGCCGCCCCTTGGCTGCGCTCTGGCCCAGCCCCGGCGGCCCATGCGGCACCGGAGCGGCCGACAGGGGCGGCCAGCCGTCGTCTGTCGCTGGCAACGGCTCGACGGCGTAGTCCAGCCGGTAGTCGAGGCGGCGGGTTTCACCCGAGATGTCAAAGCTCCGCCGCTCGTCGTGCTGGCTGCCCGCCGCGCCGCCGGACCGCATCGCGTCGCTTCCACGGGGGGTAAAAATCCGTCCCGTGTCCCATCGACCGCCCGCCCCGACCCCATCGGGCACCTGCGCGGCGACCGCCGCCGCAAAGAGCAGGCCGGCCAGGCCGACGCGGCCGATCCGGCGCCCTGCCCGCAACCGCGGCACGGGCATGGTCAACAAGGAGGGGCCGGAGACAATACGCATGCAAGACAAGAGGGGCCAGGCAAGAGGGGCCAGGCCGATTTTCGTGCCGCTCAGACGGGCAACGGGCCGTGGTGCGCAACAGCCGGGCGTCGGGTCAAGCCCGCATTGTGAACCGATGGCCGTCCGGGCAGGCTGCCGCGATGCGGCCACGGCGAACGCAGACCTGGGAACAGCCGCGCCTGCTGCTGCCAGGGGCCAAGCGCAGCTGCCATCAGAAATAACACGTTCTGCAAGACATGGCAACCCGCGGCCAGCGACAGGCCCAACCAGATGGAGTCCGCGCCGCAGCGCAAGTTGCACGGGATCCGGGAGATCGCCTGCCGCAGCCGCAGCTGGGCCACTGCAATGGCATGGACCGGCCTCACCGCTGCCACCATCGGGGGCGGCCCGTACAATGTGTGGCCGTGCCCTTACGCACGATACTGCCATGACCCATGCATCCCTGACCGAACAGCTGGCCGATCGCGCCGAACGCCTGCTGTTGCGCCACAATGAACTGCGCAAGACCAACGCGCTGCTCGAGCAGCAGGTGCAGGCGTTGACGCAAGAGCGCGAGAGCCTCAAATCCCGGCTGCAGGCTGCGCGCACGCGTGTGGACGCGCTGATCGAACGCCTGCCGCAGAACCAGCCCGCAGCGCCAGATGGTGCGCACGAGCCTGCTTCGGAGCCCGCATCATGAAACGCATAGAAGCACAGATCATGGGCCGCAGCTACCTGCTCAGCTGCCCCGAGGGCGACGAGGCACGGCTGCGTGCCGCGGTGCAGCGGGTCGATGCGGCCATGTGCGGCATCCGCGACGAGGGCAAGATCAAGGCACGCGACCGGGTTGCGGTGCTGGCCGCGCTGAACCTGGCGTTTGAAGCGCTGGCCGACACGGGCCAGCCCGCGAGGCCATCCGCACCGCCGACGGATGGCAGCAGCGCCAATGCCGTCCCTGATGCCGAGCAACAGGCCGCGCTGGGGCAGTTGCTCGAGCGCATGGATCAGGCGCTGGGCGCAGACGGCCGGCTGGTTTGATCAGTCGCAACTTGCGCACACGGAAGCGGCGATCGGCCTTACAATGAATCTGTCTGCGATGTGCAGCTGGGCCTTATATTTCCTTGAACCAATGCTCTTACGAGCCGGGCTTGGAACATTGTCTGGCCGGAGTGATCGTCTCGCGATAGACGAACCGGAGGTCAGTCTGCCCTCGCCCACCTGAACCTGAGCGTTCAGGATGCGGGTCCACAGCATCGCAGGCACTCAGATTCCAAGCAAAAGGCCGGTTTCCTACCGGCCTTTTGCTTGGGGTCCCCTGCACCTGCACCCATGCCCATAGACGTCCAGATCATCGTTGAACTGACCGTGCTGGGCCTGTTCGTGGGGTTTGCGGCCGGGCTGTTCGGCATAGGCGGTGGCGGCACCATGGTGCCGCTGATCGCGGCCATCCTCAGCACCCGCGGCGTCTCGGGCGGCCTGGCGGTCAAGATGGCCATCGCCACGTCCATGGCCACCATCGTGTTCACGGCCACCAGCAGCGTCTGGGCGCATCACCGCCGCGGCGCGGTTCGCTGGGACCTGGTCGCCAGCCTGGCGCCGGGCATCGTGGCCGGCAGCATCCTGGCCAGCTTTGGTGCGTTTGCCGTGTTGAAGGGCTGGGTGCTGGCGCTGATCTTCGGGGTCTTCCTCATGGTTGCCGGAACGCGCATGTTCAGCAGCAAGCCCGCCTCGCCGCGGCGCCACCTGCCAGGGCCAACGGGCCTGTTTGGCGCGGGCGGGGTCATCGGCTTTCTCTCGGGCCTGGTCGGGATTGGCGGCGGCGCCATCTCGGTGCCTTTCCTGGCCTGGTGCAACGTCACCGTGCACCACGCGGTGGCGACCAGCGCGGCGCTGGGTCTGCCCATCGCGGTGTCCAACATGGCCGGCTACATCTATTCCGGCCACGGGGTGACGGGCCTGCCGCCGTACTCGTTTGGCTACATCTGGCTGCCGGCGCTGGTCATCATCGCCGTCTGCAGCGTCTCCATGGCGCCGCTGGGCGCCAGAATCTCGCACCGGCTGCCCGTTGCCAGGCTGCGCCGGCTGTTTGCGCTCTTGCTGTACGGGCTGGGGATCTACATGCTGTACAAGGGTTTCAGCACCATGGGCACCTGACTGCTGCACGGCCGACCGCCGCGGGCGCGTCAGCGGGACGGTGACGCCTCGGCAAACTGCGCCTTCATGGCCTTGGTCAGGCGGCCCTTGACGGCGCGCGAGGCCACCACCTCATGACGCTCGACAAACGCCTCGTGGTTGCGCTCGATCTCGTCGGGCTCGTAGCGGTAGTTGACCATGACGCCAAAGGACTGGCGCAGGCCCTTTTCGGACACGTCAGCGAGGAAGTGCACGCGGTGGAGCTCGGCGCCATTGCGCAAGTGAAAGCGTGCCACCGGATCCACGGGCCGGTCCCGGTCGTTGCGCGCGAGCAGCAGGTAAAACGTGGCACAGTCCAGCAGCACGTCACGCACCTGATCAACGCGCGCTGCGTCCGCCTGCCAGCCGGGCGCATCCAGAATGTCCAGCGTCTGCCGCTGCGAATCGGAGAGGAAATCAATCTGGTTTGATTCGCGTGCCTGCCGCAGCCACCTGGCAAACCCGGGCACCGGCGACAGCGTCACGTACGTAGTCAGATCGGTCAACTCGCGCCTGAGCTGGTCGATGACGCGCTTGAGCAGGAAGCTGCCAAACGGCACGCCCGCCAGCCCGCGCTGCGTGTTGGAGATGGAATAGAAAACCGCGGTTGTCGCATCTTCCAGCGGTACTTCCACGCGGTCGTCGTCCAGCAGCGTCTGGATGGACGAGGGCACGCCATCGGACAGCGCCACTTCGACGAAGATGAGCGGCTCGTCGGGCAGGCGCGGATGAAAGAAGGCAAGGCAGCGCCGGTCCTGCGGATCCAGGCGGCTGCGCAGGTCGTCCCAGCCGGCAATGGCATGCACGGCCTCGTACCTGATCAGCTTTTCCAGCACATTGGCCGGCGTGCCCCAGCTGATGGGCTGGACTTCCAGGAACCCCGGGTTGAACCACGACGCGAACAGGTGCGCAAAGTCCGTGTCGACCGGCGCCAGCTCCGGGTGCCCGGCCAGCATGCCCTGCAGGCTCTCGCGCATCTTGATCAGGCCATAGGTACCGCCCCTGGAGTAGTTCACGCGACGGAAAAGCTCTTGCCGGCGCGGTTCCGACGCCTTGTGCAACCCCTGCTCGGCCTTGCTGTCGGCGGCGCTGGTGTAGCGTGCGATGGCGGCGGCAACCCGCTCGGGATCGGCGCCAAAGCCGCGCGCCAATTCGGTGAAGAACGCAAGCCGTGCCGCTGCAGGCGCTGCCTCGAACTTGTCGAGCAGCCGCTGCGCCAGCAGCGTCCCCGATGCCTCCCCGCGCCGGGACAGCAGGAAGCGGGCGATGGTGACCAGGTCGTCGGGCAGGTCCCGGCCGGCGTCGTGCGTCAGTCCGCCAAAAATCTTCCAGTCGCCGGCCACCAGGCGCAGCAATCGTTCCTTGGTCGTGGTCATGATCGGGTCAGGTCTCCTTCATGCGGCGCAGCCCGCGGCAGCCGGCAGCAACGTGTCCATGCTGCATTCTCGTCAAAACGCGGGTCCCATGTACCAGTTGGGCAACGCCGTGACGATGGAGGGAAACACGCAGAGGATGACGATGGCAACCAGCATGACGGCGACGTACGGCAGCGCGCCCACCAGGATCTCCTTGGTCGGGACATCGGGCGCGATCGCATCGATGACGAAGAGGTTGAGCCCCACCGGCGGCGAGATCAGCCCCACCTCCATGTTGATCGTCAGGACGATGGCAAACCAGTAGGGATCGAACCCGGCCTGCGTGATGATGGGCAGCAGCAGCGGCGCGGTCATGACAATCACCGCCACCGGCGGCAGGAACAT
The DNA here is from genome assembly GCA_023228705.1 of Ottowia sp. Lineage (GTDB taxonomy): Bacteria > Pseudomonadota > Gammaproteobacteria > Burkholderiales > Burkholderiaceae_C > Ottowia. Next base: position 35,332 of record JALOAS010000004.1, read on the forward strand.
GCCCGCCACCAGCAGGAAGACGTTGATCAGCCCCATCAGCACCCAGCGGTTGACCTCCAGCGCGGCAATGGTCCCGGCCAGCGTCTGCGTGATGTACAGCGACGAGAGCGCAAAGGCAAACAGCTCGGCTGCGGCCATGATCATCATGATCATGACGCTCTCGCGCATGGCGGCGCTGAAGATGTCGACAAAGGTCTTGGCCTGGAACAGCCGGTAGACGACGACCACGACCAGCAGCGTCAGGAACGCGCCGGCGCCCGCGGCCTCCGAAGGCGTTGCAACGCCGCCATAGAGCACGAACAGCAGCGTGACGATGATGGCCAGGATGGGCAGCACGCGCGGCAGGGTCTGGAACTTCTCGCGCCACGAGTACGTGATATCGGGGCTACCAAAGCGGAACCCCTTGCGGTGCGCGTCAAACAGCGCCCACGCCATGAACATGGACACCAGCATCAGCCCCGGCAGCACGCCGGCAAGGAAAAGCCGGCCTATGGAGGTTTCGGTGGCAATGCCGTAAACGATGAGCGTGACCGAAGGCGGGATCAGGATGCCCAGCGTGCCACCGGCAGCAATCGATCCGGTGGCCACCGACGCCGGGTAGCCGCGCTCGAGCATCTCCGGAATCCCCATCTTGCCGATGGCGGCGCAGGTGGCGGGGCTGGATCCGGTCATGCCGGCAAAGATGCCGCAGGCGCCCAGGTTGGACAGGATGAGCCCGCCGGGCACCTTGTACAGCCAGCGGTCCAGGGCACGGTACAGGTCGCGCCCGGCCGGCGTGCCGGCAACGATGTCGCCCATGAGGACAAACATGGGTATGGCCACGTACCCCAGGTTCGCAATGCCGGCAAACATGGTTTCCGCCAGCACGCCGATGACGTCGGGCCCCTGGTCCAGGAAGAGGCTGGCCACCGCTGCCAGGCCCAGCGCAAATGCGATGGGCATGCCGGTGGCCAGCATGGCGAGCAGCACCAGGATGAGGATCGCGCCGGCGATGGCAGGGGTCATGGTGATGCGGGAAACAGCTTCAGCAGCTCGGCGACGTACTGCAGGCAGAGCAGGACAAAGCCCACGAACACCGGCGTCAGCGGCATCCACAGCGGCACGCGCGCGACGCTGGGCGTGGTCCAGCCGCCGGCAATCGCGTCAAAGAGAAAGATCGCCGTGGCCACGGCCATGACCAGGCAGAAAACCAGCCCCAGCACGGCGCCGACGCGGTCCAGCCACAAGCGTACGCGGCTCTTGACCATGAGATGGATGAAATCAACGCCCACGTGGCCCTTGATCAGAAGCACGTACGGCGCGCCCAGGAAAATCGAGGCGGTTGCGCTGAAGACAACCGCCTCGGTCTGCCAGGTGGTGTGCGCGGTGAAGACGTAGCGGATCAGGATCATCTCGCAGACCACGAGCATGGCCACCACCAGCAGCACGGCAGCAGCCACCCCGCACAGGCGGGACAGCCCGTCAATCCAGCGGATGTACGTCTGGCGCACGGAAATCCGGTTCATCCGCAGCCGACTGCCCCGCGCCCGCGGCAGGCGGACGCGATGCAGCCGGGCGGCGCTGCGCGGCGCAGCTTACTCGACCGCCAGTGCCTTCTGCAGCAGTTCTTCCCCGCCCTTCACGTTGTCGGCAAACTCCTTGTAGGACGACCCCTTGGCGATCTCCATCCAGGCCTTGTAGTCGTCGCCGCTCATGGTCACGACCTCGACGCCGGCCTTCTCGTAGACGTCGCGCATTTTCTGCTCGCCCTTCCTGGCCTCCTCGTTGAAGTAGTCCTCGGCCTTCTTCGCAGCCGCCATGATGGCGTCGCGCTGCGCGTCGTTGAGCTTGTCCCAGGTCTTCTTGGACATGATGATGGGCTCGTACATGAACCACAACGCGTTGTCACCCGGCGCGGTCAGGCACTTGACCTGCTCGTACAGCCGGAACGAGACAAAGCTGCTGTTGGACGTGTTGGCCGCATCCAGCACGCCGGTCTGCATGGCGGAATACACCTCGGAGGACGGCATCGAGGCGATCGACGCGCCAGCCGCTGCCAGCATTTGCTCGAATGCCGGGCCTGCGGCGCGGATCACCTGGCCCTTGACGGTATCCGGGCTGGTGATGCACTGCTTCTTGGACGCAAAACCGCCGGCCAGCCAGGCATCGGCAATGACGACCGCACCGTTGTCCTCGACGATTTTCTTGATGTCCTTCATGAAGTCGGATTCGTTCAGCCGCTCGGCATGCGCCAGGTTGCGCACCAGCCCGGGCATGAGCGTGGCCGAAAACTGCGGCACGCGCCCCGAGGCGTAGTCCAGGGGGAACGCCGAGATGTCGAGCTGGCCGCGCGTCAGCGCACCCCACTGCTCGGCGGCCTTGTACAGCGACTGGCTGGGGAAGATCTGGATCTTCAGCCCCACATCGGCGGCTTCGACGTCGCGCGCCAGGATCTGCACCATCTCGTCGCGTGGGTCACCCTGCCCACCCGGGAACTGGTGCGAGGCACGCAGCGTGGTCTGAGCCAGCGCGGCGGTGGCGCCGGCGGCAAAAGCCAGGCCAAGCAGGATGGGAATGATGGAACGCTTCACTGTGTTGTCTCCCTGGTCCGTTGGAACTTCTCGCGGGTTGCGCAAGCTGCGCGGCGAACCATCGAGTTTAACCTAGAATCCGCAGTTGACCGCTTATTTTCTTTGACAACTATTTGTTATTACTCGAAGTTTTGCGTTTTTCAATGACCACCCGTCAGGTGAAGACGCTATGCGGAATCTAGGTTTAATGTAAAAGCAGCGGGCGATAAAAACGTGCCGCTGCGCCAGGTTGAGCGCTTCGGACGTGCCTGTCATGAGGATGGCTGCAAGCATGTTGTTGCAGATCTTGGCGATCTGGCCCATGATCTCCAGCAGCGGCCGGAGCGCACCAGGAAGGAACGCAACGGGCAGGCTGCCTGCCCGTTGCACCTCGCTCCGGCTGGCAGGCGCCGTCAGTTGACCAGCGGGCACTGGCTCTCGGACAGCGGCCGCGTCACCAGGCTGGCCGGGAGCGTGGATTTCACCTTGTAGACGTCCCACTCGCCCTTGGACTCGTCCGGCTTCTTGACCTCGACCAGGTACATGTCGTGCTCCATGCGGCCGTCCTTGCGCACGGTGCCATTGGGCGCAAAGAAGTCGTGCACGGGCAGCTCGCGCATCTTCTCGGCCACCTGGTCCGCATCGGTGGAACCGGCCGCATCGACCGCCTTCAGGTAGTGCAGGACCGCCGAATACGTGCCCGCCTGGACCATTCCCGGCATGCGGCCGGTGCGCTCGTCAAAGCGCTTGCCGAACTCGCGGCTGGCGTCGTCGCGGTCCCAGTAGTACGACGTGGCGGCAACCAGGCCCTGCGCCGTTTGCAGCCCCAGCGCGTGCACGTCGCTGATGACCATGGCCAGCGCGGCCAGCTTCTGCCCGCCGGTCATGATGCCGAACTCGCCGGCCTGCTTGATCGCGTTGATCATGTCGGTGCCGGCGTTGGCCAGCGCGATCGCGTCTGCCCTGGACCCCTGCGCCTGCAGCAGGAACGAGGCAAAGTCCGCGGTGCCCAGCGGTGCGCGCACCGCACCCACGACCTCGGCGCCCTTTTGCTCTATGGTCGTGGTCAGGTCGGCCTGCATGGCGTGGCCAAAGGCGTAGTCCGTGACCAGGATGAACCACTTCTTGGCCCCGTCATCGATCATGCCGGTGGCCACGCCGCGCGGCGCCGCGTAGGTGTCGAACACCCAGTGGAACCCGGTGGGCGAACACGCCTCGTTGGTCAGCGCCGAAGAAAACGGCCCCGTGGCAATGGTGATCCTGTCCTTGTCCTTGGCCAGGTCCTGGACGGCCAGCGCCACCGCGGAGTTGGTCAGGTCGGTGATCATCTGCACGTCCTCGGTGTCAAACCACTTGCGTGCAATCGATGCCGCAACGTCAGGCTTGTTGCGGTGGTCCGCGTCAATGACCTCCACGGGCCGCCCCAGCACCTGGCCGCCAAAGTCCTCGACGGCCATCTTGGCCGCGACCACCGAGGTCTTGCCGCCAAAATCAGCGTACGGCCCGGACTGGTCGTTCAAGACGCCTATCCTCAGCACCTCGGCATCTGCGGCCAATGCGTGGCCGGCGCCCAGCGCCAGCGCGATGGCAAGTAATACGGCTTTCATGTTGTCTCCCCTCTAGCAACGAACCTTGCTGCGGCGAGACAGCGCCCCGCCTGCAGCGCGAGACCCGTCGGCGCTGGCCCTGCCCTGGCAGGGTGAGTACAACGTCGGCGAGATCGGGCCGGGCCGCTGCTGGCCCGGCACACGATTCAGATATCCAGGTTGACCGTGATGGTCTTCAGGCGCGAGAAGCTCTCGAGCATGGAGTGCAGCGCCATTTCCTTGCCCAGCCCGCTCTCCTTGAACCCGCCGTAGGGTTGGCCCAGGATCTGACCCTTGCCCTGGTTGACCTGCACCCACCCCGAGTCGATTTCCTGCGCCAGCCGGATCGCGCGCGCCGTGTCGTGCGAGAACACGTAGCCGGCCAGCCCGTAGTGGCTGTCGTTGGCCATCTGGAGCACCTCGGCCTCGTCGTCCCAGGCAATCGCAACCAGCACCGGCCCGAAGATTTCCTCGCGCGCGAGCCGCCAGTCGTTGGACGTGCTGCGAAACAGCGTGGGCGTGGCAAAGTAGCCCTGGCTCAGCGGACCGTCCTTCTCGGGCAGGCCGCCGGTGAGCAGCTGCACGTCCTTGTGGCCCATGCCTTCCTGCACGTAGTCGCAGACCCGCGTGAACTGCTTGTTGTTGATGATGCTGCCCATGTCGGTGGCTTCGTCCAGCGGGTCGCCTATGTTGTAGGAGGCCATCTTGGCTGCCACCTTGGCGAGCAGGCTGTCTGCAATCTTCCTGTGCACGAACAGCCGCGATCCGGCCGTGCACGACTGGCTCTGCCGCGTGAAGCGCATGGCCGAGGCGATGCCGTCGACCACCCAGTCCGCGTCGGCGTCCTCGCAGACGATGACCGGGCTCTTGCCACCCAGTTCCAGCGAGACCGGGACGATGCGCTGCGCGGCCTGCGCCATGATGCCCTTGCCCACTGCGGTGGAACCGGTGAACGACAGCTTGTCCACGCGCGGGTGCGCCGCAAGCGCAGCGCCGCACTCGTGGCCGTAGCCGGTGATGACGTTGAGCACGCCTTCGGGCAGGTACTTGCTGCAGACTTCGGCGATCAGGAGCACGCCAAGCGGCGCGTCCTCGGCTGCCTTGAGCACCAGCGTGTTGCCCGCGCAGAGCGCGGGAGCGATCTTGATCGACGCCAGCTGCACCGGCGCGTTCCACGGCACGATGGCCGCGACGACGCCCAGCGGCTCGCGCCGCGTGTAGCTGAGCAGGTCGTCGCCCAGCGGCAGCGTCTCGCCCTTGAGCTCGCTGGCCAGCCCGCCAAAGTAACGGAAGGTGTTGTGCACGAAAGCCGCCTCGGGCCGCGTCTGCGTGCGCAGCGCGTTGCCGGTCTCGTGCGCGCCCAACCGCGCCAGCTGCTCGGCCCGCTCTTCCAGCTCGTCGGCAATCTTCAGCAGCAGGCGGCCGCGCTCGGTGGGAGACACGCGGCGCCAGGCGTCAAAGGCGCCAGCCGCCGCGGCCACCGCGCGGTCCACGTCCTCGGCGCCCGAGCGCGGCACCGATGCAATCACCTGCTTGTTCGCCGGGCACTCGACGTCCAGCTCGCGTCCGTCTGCAGCGCCCACCCACTGCCCGCCTATCAGCTGCCGGGTGGGTCCCAGCACCACCGTCTCGTTGGCTGCACTGGTCTGCGCCATCTCTCTCTCCTGGTTGCGGGGTCGCTGCAGCCGGCGTCATGCCCGGGCTGCAGCGCTCCTGGCCTTCAAATCAACGTCCCTGGAATTGCGGGATCCTCTTTTCCTTCCACGCAAGCGCGCCCTCGCGGATGTCCTCAGAGGCTTCGGAGCGGCGCACGCCTTCGGCGTTGGCCACCTCGTCGAGCACGCCGTTGATGACCTGGTTCAGGTCCCGCTTGATGCCAAGCAATGCCAGCGGCGCCATGTGTGCCAGCGCCTGGCTCAGCTCGTCAACGCGCGCCTGCAGCGCGTCCGGCGCAACCAGCTCGGTGAGAAAACCCACGTCGAGCATCTCCTGCGCGCCGATCTTCTCGGCGGTCAGGAACAGGCGCTTGGCGTTGTTCACGCCCAGGCGCGACACGTAGCGGCGCAGCCCGCCCGGATAAAACCGCAGCCCCAGGCGCGCCGCCGGCATGAACATGTTGGCGCCCGGACTGCCGATGCGAAAGTCGCAGGCCAGCGCCAGGTCGGTACCGCCGCCGTAGGCACCGCCGTGCACCGCCGCGATCGTGACCGGACGCGCAGCCTCCACCTGGTCGATGGTCTCGCCAAAGTACAGCGAGCTGGGCGCCTCGCTGCTGGCCAGCGACGAGATGTCGTAGCCGCTGCAAAAATACTTGCCGCGAGACGTGATGCGCAGCACCAGCACGTCCTCGCTGGCATTGACCGCGTCGAGCAGCCGGCGCAGGGTGGCCAGGTCGTCGGGGCTCAGGCGGTTGCTTCGCTCCGGATTTTGCAGCGCAATGGTCGCGATGCGGCCGTCGACGTCCAGCGTGGGGGCGGTCTCCGTGCTCATTGCGCCGCTCCGGACTCGGTCGCGAAATCAGGGCGGACCTCGTCACTGATCACCCCGCGCGCGCGCAGCGCCTGGATCTCATCGTCGGCGATGCCCAGATCGCGCAGCACCTCGGCGCTGTGCTGTCCCAGCAGCGGCGGCGCAAGCCGGGTGCTTTTTTCACCGGCGTGCGCTGATAGCCGCACCGGCGACCCCACCAGCGAGATTTCGCCCAGGACCGGATGCGCTATCTGCTCGACGATGCCTGCAGCCTTGACCTGCGCGTCGGCAAACACGTCCGGCATGCTGTTGATGGGTCCGGCCGGAATGCCGTTGGGAACAAACAGCTCGGTCCACTGGCTGCGCGTTTTCTCGCGCAGCCGCGATTCCAGCAACGCCTTGAGCGCGTCGCGGTTCTGGATGCGCTCGGCGTTGGTGAGAAAGCGCGGGTCGCCGGTCAGCTCCTGCAGGCCCAGCAGCTCGCAAAGCTTTTTCCACATGGGCTCGGTCGCCGGTGCGAGGTTGATGGGACCGTCTGCGGTTTCAAACGTGCCGTAAGGCGCCAGCGTGGGGTGCGCGTTGCCGTTGAGCGTTGGCACCTCGCCCAGGTTCAGGTAGCGCTGCCCCTGCACGCTCAGCAGCGCCATGAGGCCGGCCAGCAGCGACACGTCCACGTGCTGGCCCCGGCCCGTGCGGCCGCGCTCGATGACCGCCGAGAGGATGCCGGTAACCAGCCACATGCCGGCAACCATGTCGCCAATCGGAATGCCCACCCGCGTCGCGCCGGTCTCGGGGCTGCCGGTCAGGCTCATGAAACCGGAATGACCCTGCGCGATCTGGTCGAACCCGGCCCAGTCCCTGGCCGGGCCGACGCGTCCGTAGCCCGAAATCGACGCCATGATCAGCGCCGGGTTCTCCGCGGCCAGGCTGTCGTAGCCCAGCCCCATCTTTTCCATGGTGCCGACGCGGAAGTTTTCAACGACGATGTCCGACTTCAGCGCCAACCGGCGCAGCAGCGCCGCCCCCTCGGGGTCGCGGAAGTCCAGCCCCAGCCCCTTCTTGTTCCGGTTGGTGCTGAGAAAGTAGACGCTCATGTCGCGATCAATGGGCCCCCAGCCGCGCGACATCTCGCCGCGGGGCAGCGGCTCGGCCTTGATCACCTCGGCCCCCAGGTCACCCAGGATCATGGTGCTGTACGGCCCCGCCAGCGCCCGCGACAAATCCAGAACCTTCAACCCCGCCAGTGGCATCACAGCGCGTCTCTCCTTGTCTTTATCCAATCCATCCCAGGAGCCTGCCGAACTTTGGTCCAATCTACTGCGCCGGTGGGACAAGCGGTCCATTTTTGCCCGCTTTTTCGTTGCATAGCTGGGCTATGCGCCTCAAAATCAAACAAAACTGCCCTCGCTTTCCCACTCGGTTGGCTTCGCCGCTCTGCGAGAACGCTACGATCGCCAAAGCCCGACAGACTCCTAGCGCCGCCCAAAAGGCGGTGCAATCACAATGTGTGTTGCTACGAACACCGCTGATTCTGACACGGCACGTGCGCCCGGGCGGTAGCGTATCGCGAGGCTTGCATCGGGCAACGGTTGTCGCGAAGGATAAGGCACAGCCCTCTTGGCAGCGGGCCCCGGCGAACTCTACTGCAACGTGTCCTTGAAGCCGTCGGGCAGCGGCATGACGGAAATGCCTTCTTCCAGCAACTCGCGCGTTTGCTGCGCCGTGGCCTGGCCGCGGATGCCGCGCTCGCGGGTCTCGCCATAGTGCATGCGCCGGGCCTCCTCGGGAAACTGCTGCCCCACGTCTTCGGTCTGCGCCACGATCCGGCGCAGCGCCTTCAGCCAGGTCGCCTGCAGCGCGGCTGGTGGTCCCGTCCCCTCGTCCGCTTCTGCCGGCGGCTGCTCGTCGCCCTTTTGCTTCGTGCGAGCCGGCGCGGTCTGGCGGCGCAGGTTGAGGCGCGGCGCACTGGGAACGCGCGCAACGTCGGTTGCGCTGCACAGCGGACAAGTGAGCAGCCCGCGATCGAGCTGGTCCTGGTAATCGCCTTCCGAGGAGAACCAGCCCTCGAAGGCGTGCCCGCCCGCGCATTGAAGATCAAAGACTTTCACGCACATTGCCCAACGCGGGAGCTGAAGACGCGGCGCGCCACTGCGGCGTCCAGCTCCCGTTCAACATGTTCTGCAGCCACAGCGCGCCGGCCAGCGTCTTGGAGTCGGTGATCGCGCCGCTGCGGCACCAATCCTGGACCTGCGCCACGGACGCGCTGAACACCTCGATGAACTCGCCGGAATCCAGCTGCCGCGATCCGGCGCGCAACCCGCGCGCAAACCAGATCTCCAGCACCTCGTCCGAGTAGCCTATGGCCACGTGCACGACGCCGGCGCGGGCCCACTGCCTGCCACTATAGCCCGTTTCCTCGCGCAGTTCACGCTGCGCGCAGGTCAGCGGTGCTTCGGCAGCGTCCAGCTTGCCCGCGGGAAACTCGATCATGGTGCGCTGCACCGGGTAACGGTACTGGCGCTCGAGCACCACGTGCAGGGCGCCGCCTGCCGCTTCCAGCAACGGAACGATCATGACCGCACCCGGATGCGCGACGTACTCGCGCTCGGCACGGCCGCCATCGGGCAGCGCGACCCGGTCGCGGAAGACGCGCAGGAAATTGCCGCGCCACTGCTCCTGGCGGTGGATCGCCCGTTCGGTCAGGTCGCGCAAGGAGTTGCCCTCCGCAACGCTGCCGCGCCGCCGCATGCCTGGCGCCTGCAGCCGGGACGCATCAGGTCGCCAGCATCTGCGCAGCGGCCCGTGCGCACAATGCCATCAGCCCGCCGGGCACCAGCCCCAGGACAAGCAGTGCCAGGCCGTTGAGCGAGAGCACGCCGCGCATGTCCAGCGGCACGTTGATGCTGAAGGTGCTGGCCGGCTCGTCAAAATACATGACCTTGATCACGCGGATGTAGTAGAACGCGCCCACCAGCGACATGACCACGGCAAACACCGCAAGGCCTATGTACATGGGCAGCCCGGTGTTGACGAGCGCCTGCAGGATGGCCAGCTTGGCCTGGAAGCCGATGAACGGCGGAAATCCGGTCAGCGACAGCATGCAGATGGCCATGATGCCGGCGTACAGCGGGTGATGCTTGTTGAGGCCGGCAAAGTCGGCGATCTGGTCGCTCTCGAATCCTTCGCGCGCCAGCAGCATGACGATGCCAAAGCTCACCAGCGTTGCCAGCACGTACGCCACGACGTAGAACATGGCCGAGCCGTACGCGTTGGCCGCCAGCGTGGTGTCGCTGCCGACCACGCCGGACATGAGCCCCAGCAGCACGAACCCCATGTGAGAGATCGCCGAGTACGCCAGCATGCGCTTGATGTTGGTCTGCGCAATGGCCACGACGTTTCCGAGCAGCAGCGAGCCCACGGCCATGATGCCGAGCATGGGCTGCCAGTCCAGCGCCAGCGGCAGCAGGCCCTCGACCAGCAGGCGCACGGCCAGCGCAAACCCGGCCAGCTCCGGCGCCGCGCCGAGCAGCAGCGTCACTGCGGTGGGCGCGCCGTCGTAGACGTCGGGCACCCACATGTGGAACGGCACCGAGCTCAACTTGAACGCCAGGCCGGAAACGACGAAGACCGTTCCCAGGATCAGCACGCGCGTGTCGGCGGCGCCCGACTGCACGGCGTGGAAGACTTCACCGATATTCAAGGTGCCGGTGGCGCCGTAGAGCATGGACAGGCCATACAGCAGGAAGCCCGAGGCCATGGCGCCCAGGACGAAGTACTTCATGGCCGCTTCGGTCGAGCGCACCTGATGGCGCCACAGCGCCACCAGCGTGTAGCTGGCCAGCGACAGCAGTTCCAGCCCGAGGTAGATGGTCAGGAAGTTGTTGGCCGAGATGATGATAAAGATGCCGAGCAGCAGCAGCAGCCCCAGTGCATACCATTCGCCGCCGCGCAGCATGTCGCGGTCTAGAACGTAGGTGCGTCCGTAGATGAACGTGACCAGCAGCGCCAGCGCCGAGAAACACTTGAGCCAGTTGGCCATGACGTCCGAGACGACCATGCCGCCAAAGCCGTAGACCGTCTGCCCGCCCACCGCGTACGAGGCGGTCAGCAGCGCCAGCACCAGCAGCGTCAGCAGCGACAGGTAGTACGCCAGCAGCCGCCCCGGACGCTTGTCGAACAGGTCGAGCAGGAGGATGGCGCAGGCCATCACCAGCAGCACGATCTCCGGATAGATTGCAATCCAGCTGAGGCGATCAATCATTTGCCCACACCCTTCAGTTCAGCTTGGTCATGTGCACCTGGTCCACCAGATGCGCCACCGACGGATCCATGAGGTTGGTGAAGAAGGCAGGGTACAGGCCCAGCCAGAGCACCGTCACCGCCAGGATGGCCATGATGAAATATTCACGCGCGTTGATGTCGGACATGCCGGCGACCTTCTCGTTGCCCACCGCGCCAAAATACACGCGCTTGAACATCCACAGGCCGTAGCCCGCGCTGGAGATGAGCGCCGTCGCGGTGAGCAGCCCGATCCAGAAGTTGACCTTGATCGAAGCCAGGATGACCATCCACTCGCCGACAAAGCCGGAGGTGCCGGGCAGGCCGCTGTTGGCCATGAAGAACAGCAGCGCAAAGAAACCGAATTTGGGCATGGAATTGATGACACCACCATAGGCCGCGATGTCGCGCGTGTGCAGCCTGTCGTACAGCACGCCTATGCACAGGAACATGGCGCCCGAGACAAAACCGTGCGAGATCATCTGCACGATGCCGCCGGAGATGCCCAGGTCGCTGAAGAGGAAGAACCCCAGCGTGACAAAGCCCATGTGCGCCACCGACGAGTACGCCACCAGCCGCTTCATGTCCGGCTGGATCAGCGCCACCAGCGCGATGTAGACGATGGCCATGAGCGACAGTGCAATGATGAGCCAGGCCCAGGCATGCGCCGCATCGGGGACGATGGGCAGGCTGAAGCGGATGAAGCCGTAGGCGCCCAGCTTGAGCATGATCGCGGCCAGGATGACCGAGCCGCCGGTGGGCGCCTCCACGTGCGCGTCGGGCAGCCAGGTGTGGATGGGCCACATGGGCACCTTGACGGCAAAGGCGGCAAACAGGCCAAAGAAGATCAGCGTCTGGGCGGTGCTGGAGATTTCGGGCAGCAGCTGCCAGTCCAGCACGTTGAAGCTGCCGCCGGAGGCGTAGTACAGGTAGATGAACGTTACCAGCATCAGCAGCGAGCCCAGGAACGTGTACAGGAAGAACTTGATTGCCGCGTAGATGCGGTTGGGCCCGCCCCAGATGCCGATGATGATGTACATGGGCACCAGCGTGGACTCGAACGCCATGTAGAAGAGGATGCCGTCCAGCGCCACGAACACGCCGATCATCATCCCCGAGAGGATGAGGAACGCCGCCATGTACTGGTTGACCTTGCGCTGGATCACCTCCCAGCCGGCGACCACCACGATGAACGTCATGAACGCCGTGAGCAACACGAACCAGACCGACAACCCGTCCACGCCCAGGTGGTAGTTGATGTTGAACGTCTCTATCCACGGCACGTTCTCGACGAACTGCATCTGCGCCGACGTGGGGTCGAAGCCAAAGTAAAGCGGCAGCGTGACGGCAAAGCTGATCAGCGAGCCGACCAGCGCGACCCAGCGGACCAGGTCCACCTGTTCCTCCTTGTTGAGGAACAGCAGGATCACGCCAAAAACGATGGGCGTCCAAATCGAAAGGCTCAGCCACGCCATGTGTTGATTCCCGTTTCTGTTCTTCTGCTCAGGCGAGCCAGATGAAGTACGACATCAGGACGAAGACGCCCAGCACCATGACCAGTGCGTAGTGGTACAGGTAGCCCGACTGGAACCAGCGGGTGACGCCGGCCGTCCAGCCCACCAGGCGCCAGGACGCGTTGACGATGCCGGTCTCGATGATGCCGCGGTCGCCGCCGTGGTACAGGCCGCGCCCCACCAGCCGCGCGGCCCCGGCGCCGACGTTGATCCACAGCCAGTCCATGTAGTACTTGTTGACCAGCACGTTGTAGACCGGCTGGATGGCCCTGGCGATGCGCGCCGGCAGGCCCGGGTTGACGATGTAGCAGTACCAGGCCACCAGCACGCCGGCCAGCATGAGGTAGAGCGGCAGGCCGACAAAGGCCTCCAGCGCCATGGCACCGGGGCCAACGATGGCGTCGCGCAGCTCGGTCATGGCCGGGTGTTGCGCCAAGTTGACGAAGATGGAGTCGTCAAACAGGCTGCCAAAAAGCACCGGCATCATGGTGAAGAAGCCCACGCCCACCGACAGCACCGCCAGGATGATCAGCGGCACCGTCACCACCCTGGGCGACTCCTTGGGATGGCAGGGCTCCTGCCTGCCGGCGATCACCTCCGGGTCCTGGTCCCAGCGCGGCTTGCCCATGAAGACCAGGAAATACTCGCGGAACGCGTACACCGCCGTGATGAAGACGCCGGCCGTGACCGCAAACGAGGCAAAGCCGGCCGCTGGCAGGTGGCTGGCGTGCGAAGCGTGGATGATGGCGTCCTTGGAATAAAAGCCCGAGAACAGCGGCACTGCGACCAGCGCAAAAGTTGCCAGCAGGAACGTGATCGAGGTGATGGGCATGTACTTGTGCAGGCCGCCCATCCAGCGCATGTCCTTGCTGTGGTGCATGGCGATGATGACCGAGCCCGAACCCAGGAACAGCAGCGCCTTGAAGAAAGCATGCGTCATCAGGTGGAAGATCGCCGCCGAATACGCCGACACGCCCAGCGCCACCGTCATGTAGCCCAGCTGCGACAGCGTGGAATAGGCAATGACCTTCTTGATATCGTTGCTGACGATGCCCAGGATGCCCATGAACAGCGCCGTGATGCCGCCGATGACGAGGATGAAGTTCAGCGCCACGTCTGACAGCTCGAACAACGGCGACATGCGCGCGACCATGAAGATGCCGGCCGTGACCATGGTTGCCGCGTGTATCAGCGCCGAGATGGGCGTGGGGCCTTCCATGGAGTCGGGCAGCCATACGTGCAGCGGAAACTGTGCCGACTTGCCCATGGCGCCTATGAACAGGAAGATGCATATCGCGGTGATCAGCATCCAGCTGGTGCCGGGCAGGATGACGCCCGCCAACCCTTCCACCTGGGCAAAGACCTCGCCGTAGTTGACCGTGCCGGCGTAGGCATAGATCAAGGCAATGCCGATGATGAAGCCGAAGTCACCCACGCGGTTCACCATGAATGCCTTGAAGTTGGCAAACACTGCAGCCTCGCGGTCAAACCAGAAGCCAATCAGCAGGTACGACACCAGCCCCACCGCCTCCCAGCCAAAGAAAAGCTGCAGGAAGTTGTTGCTCATGCACAGCATGAGCATGGAAAAGGTGAACAGCGAGATGTACGAGAAAAACCGGTTGTAGCCCGGGTCGCCGTCCATGTAGCCTATGGTGTAGACGTGCACCAGCAAGGACACCGATGTGACCACCACCATCATCAGCGCGGTCAGCCCGTCGACCAGGAAGCCCACTTCCATCCTGAAGTCGCCCACCACCATCCACTCGTAGATGGTGGCGTCGAAGCGGGCGCCGTTGGTCACCTGCAGCAGCACGTAGCACGAGAGCAGGAACGACAGGAACACGCCCAGGATGGTGACCCAATGGCTGGCGCGGCGGCCAATGCGGTTGCCGACCAGCGCGGTGCCGGGGAAGCCGGCGATGAGGCAGCCCAGCAGCGGCAGCAGCGGCACGGCCAGCAGGGTGGCGGGAGATAGCGTCGGTGTCATGTTGTTTCCCGATTGGCAAGCATCGTCAGCTCACCGGACGACAGATGACCTTGACCCATGAAGGTTTGGCGTCAGGCGTTGCGCGTTGCGCGTGGTGGGCATGCGCTGGACGCTGGACGCAATTCGCTCGACCTCATCGATCATCAAAGCGACAGCGGGGTCATCGGTCATGCGCTTGGGTGTGCTGAGCATCGTTTCCAATCAGATGTTTGTTTTCTTCGATTCAGGCGCTCTGCTAGCCGCGCAGCGTGTTGAGTTCGTCCACGTTGATGTTCGACTGGTTGCGGAACAGCAGCATCAGGATGGCCAGGCCTATGGCCGCCTCGGCGGCGGCCACCGTCAGGATGAAGAACACGAACACCTGTCCGTGCAAGTCGCCCAGGTAAGCCGAGAACGCCACGAAATTGATGTTCACCGCCAGCAGGATGAGCTCGATCGCCATGAGCAGGACGATCAGGTTCTTGCGGTTCATGAAGATGCCGACCATGGCAATGGCAAACAGGATGCCCGCCACGGTCAGGTAATGCGCCAGGCTGACGGTCATGATGCACCCTCCTGCGCCGTGCTGTCGGCATCGCCAGCTGGCGCCGCCGGCGCCCGCCGCACGGTCGCCACGTTGACCAGCCGGACGCGGTCCCGGGGCTGCACGCGCAGCTGCAACCCAGGTTCTATGGCCTTGTTGTCCTTGCGCTTGCGCAGCGTCAGCGCAATCGCGGCGATCATGGCCACCAGCAGGATGGTCACGACCACCTCAAGCGGGAACAGGTACTCGGTGTAGATCAGGCGGCCCAGTTCTGCCGTATTGGAGTGCTGTGCGATGAACCCTGCCGCGTCAGGCACGGCAGCGCCTGCTGCGGGCGCCTCGACGCTGTGGAAGCCGCCGATGACGACGATGGCCAACTCGATGGAGATCAGCCCGCCCACGACCAGCGCCAGCGGAAAGTTGCGCCAGAAACCCTGGCGCAGGCTTTCCGCGTGCGCATCCAGCATCATGACGACAAACAGGAACAGCACCATGACGGCGCCCAGGTAGACCAGGACCAGGATGATGGCCAGGAATTCCGCGCGCAGCAGCAGCCACAGGCCGGTGGCCTGCGAGAAGGTCAGCATCAGGAACAACACGGCGTGCACCGGGTTGCGCACCGTCACGACGCGAAACGCCGACAGCAGCATGACCGCCGAGAACAGGTAGAAGAAAAAGGAGGTTGCGTCCATGACTGTTGAAAAAATCGTCCGCGACGGGCCGACTCAGCGGTACTGCGCATCCGCCGCGCGCGCCGCTGCAATCTCGGGCTCGTACTTGTCGCCTATGGCCAGCAGCATTTCCTTGGTGTAGTACAGGTCACCCCGCGTCTCGCCGTGAAATTCAAGGATGTGCGTCATCACGATGGAATCGGTGGGGCAGGCCTCTTCGCAGAACCCGCAATAGATGCACTTGACGAGGTCGATATCGTAGCGCGTGGTGCGGCGCGTCCCGTCGTCGCGCTGGTGCGACTCGATGATGATGGCCAGCGCCGGGCACACCGCCTCGCACAGCTTGCAGGCAATGCAGCGTTCCTCGCCATTTTCATAGCGACGCAGCGCGTGCAGGCCGCGGAAACGCGGCGAGCGCGGGGTTTTTTCTTCCGGGTACTGAATGGTGACCTTGTTGCCCAGCGCGTAGCGGCCGGTCAACGCCATGGCCTTGAACAGCTCCCCGAGCATGAAGCTCTTGAGAAAGTTGCGCAGTGAAAACGGTTCGGCGACAAAAGAGGACACGATAGTGCTCCTTGCTTGGCCCTAGAGCCAGATGTTCCAGGGGCTGATGATCCAGGCGGCCACGACCAGCAGCCAGATCAGCGTGACCGGAATGAAGACCTTCCAGCCCAGCCGCATGATCTGGTCGTAGCGGAAACGCGGGAACGAAGCGCGGTACCAGATGAACAGGCAGACCATGGCAAAGGTCTTGAGCCCCAGCCAGATCCAGCCGGGCACCCAGGTGAACGGCGCGATGTCCAGCGGCGGCAGCCAGCCGCCCAGGAACATGACAACGGCAAGCACCGACACCAGCCACATGTTGGCGTACTCGGCCAGGAAGAAGATGGCAAAGCCCATGCCCGAGTACTCGACCATGTGCCCGGCCACGATCTCGGACTCGCCCTCGACCATGTCAAACGGATGGCGCGCGACCTCGGCCACGCTGGAAATCTGGTAGACGACGAAAATGGGCAGCAGCGGCAGCCAGTTCCAGGACAGGAACGACAGCCCCATGTCGGCAAACAGGCCCTGCCCCTGCCCCATCACGATGGCCGAGAGGTTGAGGCTGCCCGAGACCATGACCACCACCAGCAGGCAGAATCCCAGCGCGATCTCGTAGCTGATCATTTGCGCGGTGGCGCGCAGCGCGCCCATGAGCGCATACTTGGAGTTGGACGCCCAGCCGGCAATGATGACCGCGTACACCTCTATGGACACGATGGCCAGCAGCAGCAGCAGGCCGGCGTTGGCGTTGGACAGCGCCACCTCGGGGCCGAAGGGAATCACGGCCCACGCCACCAGCGCCGGCGTGATCGACATCAGCGGCCCCAGGAAGAACAGCCCCTTGGCCGCTGCCGTGGGACGGATGATTTCCTTGGTCAGCAGCTTGAGCGCGTCGGCAATGGGCTGCAGCAAGCCGGCCGGGCCCACGCGGTTGGGGCCGATGCGGTCCTGCATCCAGCCCAGCAGCTTGCGCTCCCACAGCGTGAGGTACGCCACCGCACCGAGCAGCGGCAGCAGCACGGCCACGATCTTGATCAGGTTCCAGACCACCGGCCATGTGGCGCCGGTCCACCAGGCGCCGGCAAACAGGGTCTGCCCACCGTTGTAGAAGGTATCGATCACCAGGCAGCCCCCGCTTTGCCGTCGGTCGTCAACTGCAGCGACGGCGCGCGGCGCACGATGCCATCGAGCTGGTAGATGCCGACGGGGTTGAGCGTCACGGACTGCCCGGAAACATCTATGGCTGCGTCGCTGCGGTTGTCCAGCCTGTCCTGCGCGACAAATTCGGCGTCCGCACCGCCCAGCGCGTCCAGGCGCACTTCCTCGGACGACTGGTACGCTGGCGCGCCGATCTGCATCAGGTCGCCCAGCACGCGCAGCACCTTCCAGGCCGGGCGCGTGGCGCCCAGCGGCCCGACCACCGCATGGAAGCTCTGCACGCGCGCCTCGGCGTTGATGTACGTGCCCGAGGTCTCGCTGAACGGCGAAACAGGCAGCAGCACGTCGCTGATGTCCAGGTTGGCCTTGAACGGGCTGAGCGTGACCACCATGTCGCAGCCGGTGAGCGGCACGCCACGCGTATCGGCGCCCGGTTCGCAATGCAGCAGCAGCGCCGCCTTGAGGCCGCCATCAAGCATCTGGCGTGCGTTGAGACCCTCTGTGCCGGGAACTGCAGCCACCAGCTGCGCGCCCACCGTGTTGGCGGCCTCGGTCAGGTTGCCAACGGTGGCGCTGGTGTACTCGGCAATCCAGCCCGCCAGCGCCAGCAGGCTCTCGGCCGCCGGGTGCTGCACGGCCGCGTTGCCCAGCAGCACGGCCTTGCGCTTGCCACCCAGGATGACCTGCGCCAGCGCGCGCGACGCGTCGCTGGGCGGGGCGTCCACGGGAGCAGCAATGCCCTTTTCTGCCGCCACCGCAGCCGCCACCTCCGCCAGCATGCGCGTCCAGTCACCCGGCTCGGCCACCGAGAACGCCGCCAGCGGCATGGCCCAGGCCTTGGGCCCATCGAGCATGGGCTGCGACGTCAGCGCGGCAACCTGCGCGCCGCCGTCACGCACGGCACGGCGGATGCGCGCGGCAAACAGGGGATGGTCCTTGCGCAGGTTGCCGCCTATGACCAGTACCGAATCCAGCTCGGCCAGCGCGGCAATGGAGCTGCCCAGCCAGCGGATGCCCTCGTGGGCGACGAACTGGCTGTTGCGCAGCCGGTAGTCGATATTCTGGCTGCCCAGCCCATGGATGAGCTGGCGCATCAGGAACAGCTCCTCCAGCGTGCTGTGCGGGCTCACCAGTGCACCGATGGCGCCGGCGCCGTGCTGCTCGCGGATACCGGCCAGGCCGTTGGCCACGTACTCCAGCGCCGTCTGCCAGTCCACTTCCTGCCACGCCCCGCCCTGCTTGAGCATGGGCTGCGTCAGCCGCTCGTCGCTGTTCAGCGCCTCGTAGGAAAAGCGGTCGCGGTCGGCCAGCCAGCACTCATTGACCGGCTCATTTTCCAGTGCCACCACGCGCAGGACCTTGTTGTTCTTGACCTGCATCTCCATGTTGGCGCCGGTGGCGTCGTGCGGGCTGATGCTCTTGCGTCGCGCCAGCTCCCAGGTGCGCGCGGCAAACCGGAACGGCTTGCTGGTGAGCGCACCGACCGGGCAGATGTCGATCATGTTGCCCGAGAGCTCGGAGTCGACCGACGTGCTCAGGTACGTCTGGATTTCCTCGAACTCGCCGCGGGCCACCATGCCGTATTCCCTGATGCCGCCCACTTCCTCGCCAAAGCGGACGCAGCGCGTGCAGTGGATGCAGCGCGTCATCTCGAGCATGGAAATCAGCGGGCCCGCCTCCTTGGCCGAGACCGCGCGCTTTTCCTCGATGTAGCGCGTGCCGGACCAGCCATACCCCACGGCCAGGTCCTGGAGCTGGCATTCACCGCCCTGGTCGCAGATGGGGCAATCGAGCGGGTGGTTGATGAGCAGGAACTCCATCACCACCTTTTGCGCCTTGATCGCCTTCTCGTTGTTGGTATGCACGACCATGCCGTCGGCCACCGGCATGGCGCAGGCCGGCATGATCTTGCGCTGGCCTTCTATGTCGACCAGGCACATGCGGCAGTTGGCGGCAATCGTCAGCTTGTGGTGATAGCAAAAATGCGGGATATAGATGCCCGCCTGGCGCGCTGCCTCGATCAGCATCGTGCCTTTGGTGGTTTGCACCTTCTTGCCGTCAATTTCCAGTTCAACCATGAAATTCTTTCAACCGGCCTCTACAAGTATTCCGGAACCAGGCACGCCTTGTGCTTGATGTGGTGCTCGAATTCGGCGCGGAAGTGCCGGATCATGCCCTGCACCGGCATGGCTGCGGCATCGCCCAGCGCGCAGATGGTGCGCCCCAGGATGTTGCCGGCCACCTCGTCCAGGATGGCCATGTCCTCCGGCCGCCCGGCGCCGTCCTCTATGCGCTGCACCATGCGCCAGAGCCAGCCCGTGCCTTCGCGGCACGGCGTGCACTGGCCGCAGGACTCGTGCATGTAGAAATAAGAAAGCCGCATCAGCGACTTGACCATGCAGCGCGTCTCGTCCATGACGATGACCGCGCCCGAACCCATCATGGACCCGGCCTTGGCCAGGTCGTCAAAATCCATGCTCAGGTCCATCATGATGGACGCCGGCAGCACGGGCGCCGACGAGCCGCCCGGGATCACCGCTTTCAGTTGATGTCCGTGTCGCACGCCGCCGGCCAGCTCCAGCAGTTCCGGGAACGGCGTGCCCAGCGGCACTTCGTAGTTGCCGGGAAGCGCCACGTCGCCCGTGACCGAAAAGATCTTGGTGCCCCCGTTGTTGGGGATGCCGGTTTCCAGGAACGCGCGCGCGCCGTTGCGGATGATCCAGGGCACGGCAGCAAAGGTTTCGGTGTTGTTGACCGTGGTGGGCTTGCCGTACAGGCCCACGTTGGCCGGAAACGGCGGCTTGTAGCGCGGCCAGCCATTCTTGCCTTCCAGCGATTCCAGCAGCGCGGTTTCCTCGCCGCAGATGTACGCGCCAAAGCCGGGGTGCGCATGCAGCTCGAAGTCAAAGCCGCTGCCCAGGATGTTCCTGCCCAGGTAGCCTGCCGCACGTGCTTCTTGCAGCGCCTCTTCAAAACGCTCGTAGGCGATCCAGATTTCGCCGTGGATGTAGTTGTAGCCCACGCTCACGCCCATGCCGTAGGCACCGATGATCATCCCTTCTATGACGCTGTGCGGGTTGAACATGAGGATGTCGCGGTCCTTGCAGGTGCCCGGCTCGCCTTCATCCGAGTTGCAGACCACGTACTTCTGCCCCTGGAACTTGCGCGGCATGAAGCTCCACTTCATGCCGGTGGGGAACCCGGCGCCGCCGCGCCCGCGCAGCGCGGATTCCTTGACCTCGGTGATGACCTCGTCCGGCGTCATGCCGTTATCGGCGTCCAGTATCTTGCGCAACGCGGCGTAGCCGCCGCGCGCCTCGTAGTCCGCGAGGCGCCAGTTGCTGCCGTTCAGGTCCGCGTAGATCTGCGGCTTGATGTGGCGGCCGTGGAAGCAGCTCTCGGTACCGGCAGACGCATATTGGGCCAGGACCTGCGCGGCGCTCATGCCTTGCCCTCCGCCGCGGTGAGCTCGGCCACCAGCTGGTCCAGCCTGTCTTCGGTCATGAAGCTGCACATGCTGCGGTCGTTGACGATCATGACCGGCGCATCGGCGCAGGCGCCCAGGCACTCGCAGTGGGCCACCGTGAACAGGCCGTCGGCGGTGGTCTGGCCGTCTTCTATGCCCAGCTTGTCGGTCAGGTGCTTGAGCGCACGCGCCGCGCCGTGCAACTGACACGGCAGGTTGGTGCACATGTTGATCTTGTAGCGGCCCACCGGCTGCGTGTTGCACATGTCGTAGAAGGTGGTGGCCTCGTGCACGGAAATGGGCTCTATGTCCAGGTAGCGGGCCAGGGCCTTTTCACTCTCGGGACTGATCCAGCCCTGCTCGTCCTGCACGATGGCCAGGCACGCCAGGATCGCCGAGCGGCGCTGCTCGGGCGGGTACTTGACCACTTCCTGGTCAAAGCGGGCGATGGTCGCTTCGGAAAACCGCGCCACCGGTGCGTCGGCTACGGTGCTGATGCTCATCGGTCAATTTCTCCAAATACAACGTCCAGGCTGCCGATGATGGTCGTCACGTCGGTCATCATGTGCCCGCGCGCCAGCTCGTCGAAGGCGGCCAGGTGCGGGAAGCCCGCGGCACGTATCTTCAGGCGGTACGGCTTGTTGGCACCGTCGCTGAGGATGTAGATGCCAAACTCGCCCTTGGGGTGCTCGATCGCCGCGTACGCCTCGCCCTCGGGCACGTACATGCCCTCGGTCGTGAGCTTGAAGTGGTGGATGAGGTCCTCCATGCCGGTCTTCATGCGCTCGCGCGGCGGCAGCGCCACCTTGTAGTTGTCGACGATGACCGGGCCCGGGTTCTCGCGCAGCCAGTCTATGCACTGCTGGATGATGCGGTTGGACTGGCGCATCTCTTCGATGCGAACCAGGTAGCGGTCGTAGCAGTCGCCGGTCTTGCCCACCGGGATGTCAAATTCCAGCTGGTCGTAGACTTCGTAAGGCTGCATGCGCCGCAGGTCCCAGGCCACGCCCGAGCCGCGCAGCATGGGGCCGGTCATGCCCAGGTTGATGGCGCGCTCGGCCGAGACCACGCCCACGCCCACGGTGCGCTGCTTCCAGATACGGTTTTCCGTGAGCAGGACCTCGTATTCATCCATGTGCTTGGGAAAGCGCTCGACGAAGTCTTGGATGAAGTCCAGCAGCGAGCCCTGGCGGTTGGCGTTGATGCGCGCCAGCGACTTGGCGCTGCGCACCTTGCTGGGCGCGTACTGCGGCATGGTGTCGGGCAGGTCGCGGTAGACGCCACCGGGGCGAAAGTACGCCGCGTGCATGCGCGCGCCGGACGCGGCCTCGTACATGTCGAACAGGTCCTCGCGCTCGCGGAAGGTGTAGATGAGCACGGTGGACGAGCCGCAGTCGTGCCCGTGCGAGCCCAGCCACATCAGGTGGTTCATGATCCGCGTGATCTCGGAGAACATGACCCGGATGTACTGTGCCCGTATCGGCACCTCAATGCCCATCAGCTTTTCTATGGCCAGGCAGTACGCGTGCTCGTTGCTCATCATGGACACGTAGTCCAGGCGGTCCATGTACGGCAGCGACTGGATGTAGGTCTTGTGCTCGGCCAGCTTCTCGGTGGCGCGGTGCAGCAGGCCCACGTGCGGGTCTGCGCGCTGCACGACCTCGCCGTCGAACTCCAGCACCAGGCGCAGCACCCCGTGCGCGGCCGGGTGCTGCGGGCCGAAGTTGACCGTGTAGTTCTTGATTTCAGCCATGGGTTTGGGTCTGGTCAACTGGGGCTCCGCGAAAGCCCGCGTACTTCTCCTCGCGCACCACGCGCGGCGTGACTTCGCGCGGGACGATGGTCACCGGCTGGTAAATCACCCGCTGGCGCTCGGCATCGTAGCGCATCTCGGTGTAGCCCGACAGCGGGAAGTCCTTGCGAAACGGATGACCGATGAAGCCGTAATCGGTCAGGATGCGACGCAGGTCCGGATGGCCCTCGAAGACGATTCCGTACAGGTCAAAGGCCTCGCGCTCGAACCAGTTGGTTGCGGCCCAGACGTCGATCACCGACGGCAGCAGCGGAAACTCGTCGTCCGGGCAGAACACGCGCACGCGCAGCCGCTGGTTCAGGCGCACCGACAGCAGGTGCACCACCACCGCAAAGCGCCTGCCCTCCCAGGGCCGGTTCTTGTACGTGGAATAGTCGACGCCGCAGAGGTCTATGAGCGTGTCGAAGGCGCAGGACTCGTGGTCGTGCAGGATGCGCATGGCCGACAGGTAGTTTTCAGCCGCGACGGTCACCGTGACCTCTTCCAGCGCCACCTCCATGTACACGACCAGCTCGCCCAGCGCGCGGGCGACATGGTCCCGGAGCGCCTCGGGCGCAATTGCGTATCCAGCCATGTCAGGCCCTTGCAAAGGTATGGGTGCGCCGTACCTTCTGCTGCAGCTGGATGATGCCGTACAGCAGCGCTTCGGCCGTCGGCGGGCAGCCGGGCACATACACGTCGACGGGCACGATGCGGTCGCAGCCGCGCACCACCGAATAGCTGTAGTGGTAATAGCCGCCGCCATTGGCGCACGAGCCCATGGAGATGACCCAGCGCGGCTCGGCCATCTGGTCGTAGACGCGGCGCAGCGGCGGCGCCATCTTGTTGCACAGCGTGCCGGCAACGATCATCAGGTCCGACTGGCGCGGGCTGGCACGGAACACTTCGGCGCCAAAGCGCGCTATGTCGTAGCGCGCGGCCGACGCATGCATCATCTCGACGGCGCAGCAGGCCAGGCCAAACGTGACCGGCCAGAACGAGCCGGTCTTGGCCCAGTTGATGGCCGCGTCCATGCCGGTCAGCATGAAGCCCTTTTGCGCCTGATAGGTCTTGTTCATCAAGTCAACTCCGGTGGAAGCCTTCTGGCCACCTTACTCCCAATTGAGAGCCCCTTTTTTCCACTCGTACACGAAGCCTATGACCAGGATGGTGAGGAAAATGAGCACGGCGACAAAGGCCGGGCCGCCCACTTCCTTCATGGTGACCGCCCAGGGAAACAGGAACGCGATCTCCAGATCGAAGATGATGAAGAGGATAGCCACGAGGTAGAAGCGCACGTCAATCTTCATGCGCGCGTCCTCGAACGCCTCGAACCCGCATTCATAGGGGGCGTTCTTGCCGGGGTCGGGCTTGTGCGGCTGCAGGAAGTCGCCGATCACCAGGCAGGCCACGCCCACGGCGAGCCCCACCAGGATGAACAGCAGCACGGGAAGATAGTCGGCCAGGATCATGACGGATTCGCGGTATCGGCAGCGATGCCGGGAGTTTCACGGCGCCCCGCGGGGCGCTTGTCTGGTGCCGTCGGCGAGACTCGAACTCGCACAGCTTTCGCCACTACCCCCTCAAGATAGCGTGTCTACCAGTTCCACCACGACGGCTTTGAGTGGCGCGCTCCGCAGCCCGACCGGGCCGGGGACCGCGCCGTTGGAAACACTGAAGTTTACTAGGAAAACGCGAGGTTCCGACAAAAAAGGAGATCAAAGACCCAGCGAGGCCCTCCGCTATTCGCCCGGAATGGCATCGGCACCCGACGCGGGCTCCTCGGACTCGGCGGATTCTGCCGCTGCGCCCGGCGCCGGCGCGCCGGCGTCACCGGCTGCGCTTTCATGCGCCGGAATCGCATCGGCCGCGCCATCGGCGGCAGGCGCCGCGGGCGGCGCCGGCACGGCAGCCTCGCCCGGCTTCTGCTGCAGCGTCACCGGCGCGCGCTCCAGGACACTGCCGCCAGACGACGCGGACGGCGCGCTGTAGCCAAAGTATGCCAGCACCAGCGTCGTGGTCAGGAAGATGGTTGCCAGCACGGCCGTCGTGTGCGACAGGAAGGTGGCGCCGCCCGATGCGCTCAGCAGGCTGCCCGAGGCACCGCTGCCAAAGCCGGTGCCCATGTCCGCGCCCTGGCCATGCTGCACCAGGATCACGCCCACCAAGGCGAGCGCCGACACGATCTGCACGATCAGCGCCACGTTCAACAAGATATTCATTCAAGCTTCCCCATCGCGCCAGCGCCAGGCATTGCGCTCCGGCCTGCCGCTTCAACTATGTCCACAAAATCATCGGCCACCCGGGCCGCGCCGCCGACCAGGCCGCCATCTATGTCCGGCTGTGCGAGCAAGTCAGCCGCGTTGGCCGGATTCATGCTGCCGCCGTAGACGATGCGCACGCGCTCCGCCGCCACGCCGCGCTGCGCCATTTGCTCGCGCAGCGCCGCATGGACCTGCTGCGCCTGCGCCGGACTGGCGGTCTGCCCCGTTCCTATGGCCCAGACCGGCTCGTACGCCAGCACCACCTCGGCCAGGCGCTGGCCCAGCGCCCGGGCCACCGCGTCCAGCTGATGCCCGAGGACCCAGTCGGTCCAGCCCGCGTCGCGCTGCTGCGCGGTTTCACCCAGGCAGACGATGGGCGTGAGGCCGGCGTCCAGCGCGCGCTGCGTCTTTTGCGCAACGGCCAGGTTGCTCTCGTGCTGGTGCTGGCGCCGCTCGCTGTGGCCAACGATGCAGTAGCGAACACCCAGCTCCCTGAGCATGGCGCCCGACACGTCGCCCGTGTATGCGCCGTCTGCCTCTGCCGCCACGTCCTGCGCCCCCAGCAGCAGCTGCGCCTGCCCCTGCAGGACCTCGGCCACCGCCGCCACGTGCACCGGCGGCGGGCAGATCACGACATCGCAGGGCAGATGGCCCGGCAGCCGCTCCAGGACCTCGGCTGCCAGTGCCCGGTTGGCCGCGAGCGAGCCGGTCATCTTCCAGTTGCCGGCAACCAGCTTCCTGCGCGTCACGCGGCGCCCCAGGTCAGGACGATCTTGCCGATGTGCCGGCTGCTTTCCATCAGCGCATGCGCACGCGCGGCACCGCTGGGCAGACCCTCGCCAGGCTGCAGCGCATCAAAGGTCTGGTGGATCACCGGCCGCACCGTGCCGGCCTCAAGCCAGGGCCAGACCCGCTCGCGCAGCGCGCGGGCGATCGCGCCCTTGAACGCCACCGGGCGTGCGCGCAGCGTGGAACCCGTGATTATCAGGCGCCGGCGCATGACCAGCCCGGCGTTGAACTCGGCCCGGGCACCGCCCAGCAACGCGATGATGACCAGCCGGCCGTCCTCGGCCAGGAGCTCGACCTCGCGCTTGACGTAGTCACCTGCGACCATGTCCAGGACGACGTCGACGCCACGGCCGTCGGTGAGTTCGCGCACCGCCTCGGCAAAGTCGGCCTCCTTGTAGTTGATGGCATGGTCGGCACCAAGCGCCACACAGGCCGCGCACTTCGCTTCGCTGCCGGCAGTGGCGATGACCGTGGCACCAGCCGCCCTGGCCAGCTGGATCGCGGCCACGCCTATGCCGCTGGAGCCGCCCTGCACCAGCAGGGTTTCGCCCGGCTGCAGGCGCCCGCGGTCAAACACGTTGCTCCAGACCGTGAAGAACGTCTCGGGCAGCGCGGCCGCCTCGACGTCACTCAGTCCGGCCGGCACGGGCAGGCACTGCGCAACGGGTGCCACGCAGTATTCGGCGTAGCCGCCACCGGCCACCAGCGCGCAGACGCGGTCGCCCGGCGCCAGGCCCGCCTCGGCCATGGCCTGCGCATCACCATCGGCAATGCGCCCGGCCACCTCCAGCCCCGGCAGGTCCGAGGCACCGGGAGGCGGCGCGTAGTTGCCCTTGCGCTGGAAGACATCGGGCCGGTTGACGCCCGATGCCGCCACGGCGATCAGGACCTCGCCGGCGCCGGCCACCGGCCGCTCGCGCTGCGCCGGGACCAGGACCTGGGGGCCGCCAAACGCGTCAATGGCGATGCATTTCATGGCTTGTCCTTTGCATCTGGCGCCGCCGCCGGGCGACGCTTGCAGCGGGCGGGTCACTTGCCCGCCGATTCCTCTTCGCGCTGCCGACGCGACGATTCTTCGCCGCCGTTCTCGGTACGCACGGGCCGCTCCAGCAGCGCCTTCATCGACAGCTTGATGTGCCCCCGGTCGTCCGTGGCCAGCACCTTGACGCGAACCACCTGGCCTTCATGCAGGTAGTCGGTGACCTTGTCCACGTGCTCGTGTGCAATCTGGCTGATGTGCACCAGGCCATCCTTGCCGGGCAGCACGTTGACCAGCGCACCAAAGTCCAGGATCTTGGTGACCGCACCCTCGTACACTTCGCCCACCTCGGCTTCGGCGGTGATCTCGGCGATGCGCCGCTGCGCCTCCTCGGCCTTGTCGCCGTCGTTGCTGGCGATGGTGATGGTGCCGTCTTCGGCAATGTCTATGGTGGTGCCGGTCTCTTCGGTCAGCTGGCGGATCGTCGCGCCGCCCTTGCCGATCACGTCGCGGATCTTGTCCGGGTTGATCTTCATGGTGAACAGCCGCGGGGCGTAGCTGCTGATCTCGGTGTTGGCCTGGCTCATGGCCTCCTGCATCTTGCCCAGGATGTGCACGCGGCCTTCCCTGGCCTGCGCCAGCGCCACCTGCATGATCTCCTGCGTGATGCCCTGGATCTTGATGTCCATCTGCAGCGCGGTGATGCCGGCTGCGGTACCGGCCACCTTGAAGTCCATGTCACCCAGATGGTCCTCGTCGCCCAGGATGTCGGTCAGCACCGCAAAGCGGTTGCCGTCCTTGATCAGGCCCATGGCAATGCCGGCCACGTGTGCCTTGACCGGAACGCCCGCGTCCATCAGCGACAGGCAGCCGCCGCAGACCGACGCCATGGACGAGGAGCCATTGGACTCGGTAATCTCCGAAACCACGCGGATCGTGTACGGAAATTCGTCGCGCCCGGGCATGACCGCGTGCAGCGCGCGCCGGGCCAGGTTGCCGTGGCCGCGCTCGCGGCGCTTGGTCGTGCCCAGGCGGCCGGCCTCGCCAGTGGCAAAGGGCGGCATGTTGTAGTGAAACAGGAAGTGGTCGTCGTAGTCGCCGGCCAGCGCGTCCATGTGCTGCGCATCCCGGTCCGTGCCCAGCGTGGTCAGCACCAGCGCCTGCGTCTCGCCGCGCGTGAACAGCGCCGAGCCGTGCGTGCGCGGCAGCACGCCGGTGCGGATTTCTATGGGTCGCACGGTGCGCGTGTCGCGGCCGTCTATGCGCGGCTCGCCGGCCAGGATCTGGCCCCGGACCAGCTGCCCTTCCTGCGCAAACAGGAGGTCGTCGACCTTGACCGGGTCAAATGCGATCCCGGCCTCGCCCAGCGCTTCCTTGACCTCGGCGTAGGCGGTGCGCAGCGCCTGCGTGCGCGCCTGCTTGGCACGCACCTGGTAGGCTGCCTTCAGCCTGGGCTCGGCCAGCGCGCTGACCTTTTGCGCCAGCTCGGCGTCCTCGGGCTCGGGCTGCCAGGAGCCGTCCTCGGACCACAGCGGCTTGCCCGCCTCGCTCACGAGCTCATGAATCGCTTCCAGGGCCACCTTGCTTTGCTCGTGGCCAAACATGACCGCACCCAGCATGACGTCCTCGCTCAGCTGGTCGGCCTCGGACTCGACCATGAGCACGGCACTCTCGGTGCCCGCCACAACCAGGTCCAGCTTGCTGTCCGCCATGGCGCTGCGCGCCGGGTTGAGGACATACTGGCCGTTGATGTAGCCGACGCGCGCCGCGCCTATGGGGCCGTTGAACGGCAGGCCGCTGATGCTCAGCGCCGCGCTCACGCCCAGCATGGCGGCAATGTCCGCATCCACTTCCGGGTTCAGCGAGACGGTGTGGATGACCACGTGCACCTCGTTGTAGAAGCCGTCCGGGAACAGCGGGCGGATGGGCCGGTCGATCAGCCGCGAGGTGAGGATTTCCGATTCGCTGGGCCGCGCCTCGCGGCGGAAGAAGTTGCCCGGGATCTTGCCGGCGGCGTACGTCTTCTCGATGTAATCCACCGTCAACGGGAAAAAGTCCTGGCCCGGCCTGGTCGTCGTGCTTGCCGCCACCGTGGCCAGCACCACGGTGCCTTCGATGTCGACGAGCACGGCGCCGTGGGCCTGGCGCGCGATCTCGCCCGTCTCCAGCGTCACCGTCCGCTCGCCCCACTGGAACGTCTTGGTTGTCTTGTTGAAAATGCTCATGTTGTTTCCTTAAGGGCAGTGCCCGGGCACTGCATGCGCGTTGGTGGCTGCACTTTTGCCTCGCGGTGCCATTCCGGAACCGGCCTGGCGCATCCATGCCGGTTCTGGAATGACACAGCGCCGCCTGCAATTCGCTGGCCCAACGCCTGGACACGGATGCCCGACAGAGGCATCCGCAAAAAAATAAATCCACGCCGGCCCCATGGCATCCGGGTCCGGCAACAGAAGATCAAGCCGCGCGCCGTGTTGCGCGCGGCTGGCGCCACGCCAGACAGGGCACGCCGGCCATCGGCGCGCCCTGCACGATACCGAACGCTGCGCGGCACGTGCCCACTGGCCTACTTGCGCAGGCCCAGCTTTTCGATCAGCGCGAGATAGCGGTCCGCGTTCTTGCGCCGCAGGTAATCGAGCAACTTGCGACGACGGCTGACCATGCGCAGGAGACCGCGGCGGCCATGATGGTCCTTGCCGTGCTCCTTGAAATGGGGAATCAGCTGGTTGATCCGGGCGGTCAGGATGGCCACCTGGACTTCAGGGCTGCCCGTGTCGCCCGCAGCGCGCGCGTTTTCAGCAACGACCGCGGCCTTGGCTTCTTTGGAAATCATCAAAAATCCTTGGGTTGTTCCATATGGTTTTACTTGCGCAGCGCGCCGGAACTGAACACTGCGTGCGTCTTGCTCTGTGCAAAACCCTGCAATTATATTGGAAGAGAGCCCGGACAGGGCGGTAACTGCCGCGTTGCCGCAAATCCCGCCATGCGCCGGAGCGGCTGCAGCACGCGCAGAAAGCGGGGATCGCGGATCATGCGGCAGCAGCAAGCGGCGCAGCGGATTGAGCCATTGCGGGAAACTGTGCAAAAATGCCGCTGGACTGTTGGCCAGACAAGACATGGCGCTGCAATTCATGTGTACCGGGTTGGCAACAAGGCCGCGCCCGGTCCGGTCTTGGTACCTGCACATGACAAAACAACAAGCGCAGCACGTGCAAAAACAATTATCGGGAGACCGTCTTGTGACTGAAATCACCACCGCTGCTGCGGTGCCGGAGCAGCCGTACCTGCTCGAGGTGCGCAACCTGAACAAGCGCTTTGGCGGGTTGCGGGCCGTGGACCGCTGCTCGTTCAACGTGAGCCGCGGCACCATCACCGGGCTCATCGGCCCCAACGGCGCCGGCAAGACCACGGTATTCAACCTCATCACCGGGTTCATCACACCCGACTCCGGCCAGGTGCTGCTGGACGGGAGGGACGTGACGCGGCTGCGGCCCGACCAGATCTTTGCGGCCGGCATGTGCCGCACGTTCCAGATCCCGCGCGAACATCTGTCCATGAGCGTGCTGGAGAACCTGCTGCTGGTGCCCTACCAGCAGCACGGCGAGCATTGGTGGACCGCACTGCTGGGCGGCGGCAAGGTCAGGGCCGAGGAAAGCCGGCTGCTGCAAAAGGCGCGCGAGGTCATGGAATACCTCAATCTGGACCACGTGGGCAACGAATACGCAGGCAACCTCTCGGGGGGACAGAAAAAGCTGCTGGAGCTGGGCCG
This sequence comes from Ottowia sp., assembly GCA_023228705.1. Classification (GTDB taxonomy): domain Bacteria; phylum Pseudomonadota; class Gammaproteobacteria; order Burkholderiales; family Burkholderiaceae_C; genus Ottowia. The sequence continues at coordinate 65,669 of JALOAS010000004.1, forward strand.
CACGCTCATGGCCGACCCCGTGCTCATCCTGCTGGACGAGCCCGCGGCGGGCGTCAACCGCACGCTGCTCAAGAGCATCGTCAGCAACATCCGCTACCTGGCCGAGGAACGCGGTATCACGTTCCTGCTCATCGAGCACGACATGAACATGGTCATGAGCCTGTGCGACCCGGTCATTGTCCTGAGCGAGGGGCGCAAGCTGGCCGAGGGGCGCCCGGAGGAGGTGCGCACCAACAAGGACGTGCTCGAAGCCTACCTGGGAGGGCAGTATGCCGCTGCTGGAAGTTGATTCCGTCACCGCCGGCTACGGCGACACCGAGATCCTGCGCGGCCTGTCCATGGTGGTCCACGAGAACGAGATCGTCTCCATCATCGGGCCCAATGGCGCGGGCAAGTCCACGCTCATGAAGACGGTGTTCGGCCTGCTGCACCCGCGCCAGGGCTCCATCACCTTCAACGGCAAGGACATCTCGCGCACCGCGCCCTACGATATCGTGCTGCAGGGCATGTGCTACGTGCCGCAGGTGGCCAACGTGTTCACCACGCTCACGGTGGAGGAGAACCTGCAGATGGGCGCGTTTCCACTGGGCAAGGCCGACCTGAGCGAAAGCAAGGATCGCGTCTACGCCATGTTTCCCAAGCTGCGCCAGCGGCGGCGCCAGCTGGCGGGCAAGATGTCGGGCGGCGAGCGCCAGCAGGTGGCCATGGGCAGCGCGCTCATGCTCAACCCCAGGCTGCTGCTGCTGGACGAGCCGACGGCAGCGCTTTCGCCCAAGCTGGTGGACGAGATCTTTGAACGCATCGCCAGCATCCGGAACACCGGCATCGCCATCCTGATGGTCGAGCAAAATGCACGCCAGTCCCTGATGATGGCCGACCGCGGCTACGTGCTGGCCAACGGCGAGAACCGGCACGAGGGCACGGGCAGGGAAATGCTCGACAACCCCGAAGTCGGACGCTTGTATCTGGGAGGCTGAGCCATGGCAGACAGCACGATGACGATGACCGACGGCGACGCCGCATCAGAAACCGGGTCCGGCGCGGAGGTGGCCGCACGCAGCAGCGACGGCGTGCGCAGCCCCCGCTTCGTGGGCGGCGTGCTCCTGCTGGTGCTCGTGGCCATGTGGGTCGCCGGCTGGTTCTCGGGCACCACAGCCGAGGAAATGCTCTCGCTCACGGTGTGGGGCGTCATGCTGGGCGGCATCATTGCCCTGGGCGGCATAGGCCTCACGCTGTGCTACGGAGTGCTCAAGTTTCCCAACTTCGCCCACGGCGAGTTCCTCACGCTGGGGGCGTACATCACCTACGGCAGCATCCTGGTGCTGCCGCAGACCAACCCCATCTGGCGCTTCTCGTTCGGCTGGGAACTGCTGCTGGGCATGGTCCTGGCCATCATCATCACGGCGGTGGTGGCCATCGTGCTGGACAAGCTGCTGTACCGGCGGCTGCGCATGCACGGCTCGCCGCTGGTGCTGCTGGCCATGGCGTCGCTGGGCATGGAGTTCCTGCTGCGCGGCATCGTCTACCTGATCTGGGGCTCCAATTACCACTTCTACTACTCCGGCCGCGCCAACCCGGCCATGGACTTCCCGTTCGGGGTACGCGTCCAGGCGGACCAGCTCTTCGTGTTTGCGCTGGCGTTCATCCTGGTGGTGGCGCTGTACTGGATGCTGACACGCACCCGCATGGGCAAGGCCATGCGCGCCACCGCGGACAACCCGGACCTGGCGCAGGTACGCGGCATCAACACCGAGCGCGTCATCGCATGGACCTGGGCCATAGGCGCCGGGCTGGCGGCCGTGGGTGGCGTCATGTACGGGCTGGCTTCGCAGATGCGCCCCGACATGGGCTTCCTGCTGCTGCTGCCGCTGTTTGCCGCGGTCATCATGGGCGGCATAGGCAGCGCCTGGGGCGCGCTGGTGGGCGCCATCATCATCGGCGTCGCCATGCAGCTGACGTCGGCGTTCCTGAACCCCACGTACGGCCCGGCGGTGGCGTTCACGCTCATGGTGCTGGTGCTGCTCATGCGCCCGCAGGGCCTGTTCGCGCAAAACTAGAAGGCAGAAGGAGAAAATCACCATGGATCCAGCCCATCTGGTCAAGGCCTTCTTCCTCATGCTGCCGACCTTCCTGCTCGGCTGCCTGCTGTTCGGGCGCTGGCGCTGGCCGCTGCGCCTGCCGGCTGCCGTGCTCTTTGGCATCCTGGTCCCGCTGGCCGTGGCTGCGTTCATCCCCGGGGTCATGGACTACCTGGTGTCGTTTTGCACCATGGCGTCCATCTACGCGGTGCTGTCGCTGGGCCTGAACGCGCAGTGGGGCTACAACGGGCACCTGAACTTTGGCGTGGCCGCGTTCTTCGGCATGGGCATGTTCACCATGGCGCTGTTCGTGTCCACCGCGCCCACCGGGCCGCTGGCCCTGTACGCCCAGCAGTTGTTCGGCCTGAACGCGCCGTTCCTGGTCGGCCTCGTGGCGGCGGCGGTGATGGCAGGTGTCCTGGGCTACCTGGTGGCGCAGCCCATCCTGCACCTGCGCATCGACTTCCTGGCCATCGCCACGCTGGGCATTGCCGAGATCGTGCGCCTCATCTTCCAGAACGAGCGCTGGCTGGCCAATGGTCCGCAGCCCTTCTCCGGCATCCCGCAGCCGCTCTCCTGCGTATTCAAGGCGCCGCGCTGCGGCTGGCTGCCAGACTGGTTCCTGGACGCCACTGCGGTGCTGCAGCCACGGGACTACGCCTATCTCTACCTGGTCATCGTCGTGATCGCGCTGGCCATCATCTACGCCATGCTGGAGGCCATGGTGCGCTCGCCCTGGGGCCGGGCCCTGCGCGCCGTGCGCGACGAGGAATCCTCGGCCGCCATGAGCGGCAAGCACGTGAAGTCGCTGCGCGTGCAGTCCTTCGTGCTCGGCTGCGTCATCATGGGCATCGCCGGTGGCCTGTATGCGCCGTTCATGGTCACCATAGACTACAGCCACCTCAACCCGCTGTTCTCGACCTTCCTGGTCTGGGTCATGCTCATGCTCGGCGGCAGCGGCAACAACAAGGGCGCAATCCTGGGGGCATTCGTGATCTGGGCCGTGTGGAGCGGGACCGGCTACGTCACCAGCGGGCTGGAGAGCGCGCTGTCGAACATCGCACCGGATATTGCCCGGCGCATGTCTTTCCTGCGCTGGGCCTTTGTCGGGCTGCTGCTGGCCGCCATCGTGCTGTATCGCCCGCAGGGCCTGCTGCCCGAGAAGAAACGCGTGTCCCGCTTCCTGCGCGGCGTACCGGAGAACTGACGGGCGACCAGTTGCCGTGTCCGGAGCCGCTTGCGCGTCGCCGGGGAGCCCGCTGCGCACCATGGCCTGCCCCAGCCACCTGCGCGACGGCACGACGCCTCTCAGCCGTCGACCGCGATTTCCCCGGTGGTGTTGTCCACCAGCACCGGCGTGCTGAACCAGCTCAGCTCCGGATCGCTGCCGTACTTGCCGCGCACGAACTCGCGCCACTCATGCGTGTAGACGCGCTCGGCATCCGCGCGCGACTGCCAGAGGTAGACGCCGCCGGCGGACTGCCCGTCTTCGGACAGGATGTAGTACTTGCGCACCAGGCCCGGCATGCCCAGGTAGCGCGGCGCGGTGCTGTTGAACAGGGCCCGGGCCTGCGCCACGGAAACACGCTCGGGCATGCGGAACAGGACAACGGTGGTGATCACGACATGACTCCCGGTTTTGGATCGACGCAAGCTGCATTGTCGCCAGAACCGGGGCGACATGACAGCGTCAAGAAAAAAAAGGGCTGTTGCCAGCCCCTTTTTCCGTATCTCGCAGGCGCTTACTCTGACGGAATGTCCTCTGCGCGAACCATCTTGATGGTCTTCAGCTCGTTGCCTTCATACTGCCAGATGTTGACCGGCGTGATGACATCGCCGAACTCGTTGAAGTCCACCGGCCCGCCCACGCCGTTGTAGTTGATGGCCTTGCCGTCCTTGAGCGCCTGCAGCATGGCCGTCACGCGCTCCTGGGTACCGCCGTCTATCATCTCGCCCGGCGGGTTGGCCACGGCGCGCAACTGGTCGCGCAGGACCTCGCCGGTGATCTTGGACGCATCGGTGATCTGGCCCTTGGCGACCACCGCGGCCATGGCCAGCCCCGCGGCCATGGCCGCGTCGTAGGTGGTGGTGGTGAACGGCGGGAAGCTGTCGCGTCCAAAACCCTCCTTGTAGCTGGCGGCAAAGCCCTTGTACGACTCGGTGGATGTGTCCTCGCCCGGCGCGGTGCCGTACTTGCCGTCCATGTCGGACGGACCCACCTCCTTGATGATGTCCACGCTGGCGTTGCCATCGGTGAACTGCCAGTTGGTGAAGTTGAAGGTGTCGCGCGACTCCTTGCAGATGGCGATGGTGTGCGCCGGGTAGCTGGGCAGGAACAGCATGTCCGGGTCGCCCTTGAGCGCCTGGGAAACCATGGACTTGTACGTCGGCTGCACTTCTTCGGGGTGCGCCACCTCGGCCAGCACGGTGCCGCCGCGCTTCTTGAACGCTGCGGCAAAGGCGTTGGACAGGCCCTGGCCATAGGGGTTGTTGATGTAGATCGTTGAGACCTTCTTGTACTTGACGTCGGGCAGGATCTCGCCGTTGGCAAACTGCGCCGCGACGATGCCCTGCATGAGGTCGGACGGGCTGGTGCGGAACAGCAGGTCCAGGTCGTTGTCCTCCGGCAGCACCGTCACCAGCGGCGAGGTGGTGCCGTTGCCTATCTGCAGCACGCGCGAGGGCAGCGTGGCCGAGGTGGCCACCGCCACCGTCACGCCGCTGGACCAGCAGCAGATCACCGCCGGGGTGTGCTGGGTGTTGATCATCTGGCGCGCCGCCTCCACGCCCGTGGTGGGCAGCGTTCCGCTGTCCGCGGTGACCTGGTTGGCGATGATGGGGCCGCCAAACACCTGCTTGGCCGCGGTGTTGATCTGGTCGATCGCAAGCTTGACCGCATCGCGGTAGAAAGGACCAAACTCGGCTGCGGAGCCCGTCATGGCCACCAGCTGTCCGAGGTTGATCGCGGGCACGTCCGCCGCAAAGGCGCGTGACGCAGGCAGCAGGCCGCCCAGCATCAGGGTGCCGCCTGCGGCGCCCATGGTCCGCAGGAACTGGCGCCGGGGCGCGCTTGGTCTGAATAGATTGCTCATGCAAAGTCTCCTCTTGGTATTTGAAGGCAGCACGCACCGGGCCTTTTCGCTCTGCCCCGGCGCTGCGGTGCGCCAGGATGGCGTACGTGAC
>JALOAS010000079.1 GCA_023228705.1 Ottowia sp.
CACCCTGTGTCTCGGGTCGCCCGGCGCTGTGCGAGCCGGGTGCCGACGCCAACGCCCGCGGCGTCCTGCTGGGCGGCGAGCGGCGCCTGCACCAGGGCGCCGAAGCCCTGAACCATCACCTGGGCGTTTCCTGCTTTGCCGAATATGCGGTGGTTTCCCGACGTTCCTGCGTGAAGCTGGAGCACGACCTCACGTTTCATGAGGCAGCGCTGTTTGGCTGCGCCGTGCTGACCGGTGCCGGCGCGGTCATCAACCGGGCACGGCTCAAGCCCGGCGACAGCCTGGCCATCGTCGGCCTGGGCGGGGTGGGCCTGAGCGCGCTCATGGCGGCCATTGCGGCAGGCGCCCGGCGCGTGGTCGGGGTCGAGCCCGACGCCGGCAAGCGCGAGCTGGCGCGCACCCTGGGCGCAACGCACCTGGTCGATCCGCTGCAGCTGCGCTCGGTGGCCGACCTGCTCGATGCCGCAGGCGGCCCGGTCGATGTGGGATACGACGCGGCCGGCGTGGTAGCGGCCTTTCAAAACGCCTACGCACTGACGCGGCGCGGCGGCCTGACGCTGACGACCGGGCTGCCGCATCCGGACGCCACGTTTGCGCTGCCGATTGCCGAGCTGGTCGGCCAGGAGCGTGAGATCCGGGGCAGCTACCTGGGCTCGGGCGCGCCGGCGCTGGACATCCCGCGTTACGTAGAGCTGTACCGGGCCGGCCGGCTGCCGGTGGACCGGCTGATCGGCCGCTCGTTTGCGCTGGACGACATCAACGCCGGATTTGACCACCTGGCATCGGGCTCGGGACTGCGCGACAGCATTGTCTTTGACGCCTGAGCGGCGCGCGCTAGAGCAGCGGCGAGCCCAGCCGTGCCAGGGCCTCAAACAGTTTCTGCTGCGGCGGCACGCGGCGGTTGACGGGCACCAGCCTGCACTTCGCCAGGTCCTCCTCGAACAGCCGCGCCAGCTGCTGGTTCATGCCCCGGTCATAGAGGACCGCGGCCACCTCGAAGTTGAGCCGGAAGCTGCGGTTGTCAAAGTTGGCGCTGCCTATCATGCTGTAGCTGTCGTCGACCACCAGCGTCTTGGCGTGGAACATGCGGCCGGCATACTCGTGGATGAGCACGCCGACAGCCTGCAGCTCGCTGTAGTAAGAGCGGGCGGCTGCGCTGACGATGCGCGAGTCGCTGCGCTGCGGCACGATGAGCCGGACCTCGACGCCGCGCAGCGCCGCGTTGGTCAGCGCCGTCTTGGCCGGTTCGGTGGGGACGAAGTACGGCGTTGACAGCCAGATGCGCTGCTGCGCCAGGCCCAGCGCGTCTATGACCGCGCGGTGGATGGCTTCGCTCTCGCTGTCGGGGCCGGAGGCAACGATTTGCACCGGGATGTCGCCCACGGGTTCGGCCTCGGGCAGGATTTCCTCGTTCTGCGCCGGCTGGCGCCCGCTGGCGTAGTGCCAGTCGAGCAGGAACACGTACTGCAGCCAGCGCACGGCGCTGCCGTGCAGCAGCAGATGCGTGTCGCGCCATGCGTCTTTGGGCCGAAAGCGGCCGTTCTGGACGTCGGAAATATTGATGCCGCCCAGCATGCCGACGCGGCCGTCAATGACTGCGATCTTGCGGTGCGTGCGCAGGTTGACCAGCGGGCGCAGGAGGTCGAGCTTGCGGGGATGGAAGGCGGTGAGCTCGCCGCCGGCGGCGAGCAGGGGAGCCAGCTTGTCGCGGTGCCGCCGCGACAGCAGGCGCGACGAGCCTATGGCGTCGACCAGCAGCCGCACCCGCACGCCCTGCGCCGCCTTTTCCGCAAGTGCTGCCAGCACGCTGCAACCGGTCTGGTCCGGCTCGAAAATATAGTACTCAAGGTGGATATGGTCCTGCGCCGCCGCGATTTGTGCCAGCAGCGCATCAAAGGTGCTGGCGCCGGTGGCGAGCAGTTGCAGGCCCCGGGCGCTGCACAGTGGCAGGCTGCAGCTGGCTTCTATGAGCCTTGCGTGCTGCTGCGCCCACACCGGCGGATTGGGCCGGTGCTCGCGCAGGAGGGCCAGGTCCTTCTGCGACATCAGCACCGCGCGCGTATGCCAGCGCTTCAACCGCTGGCGCCGCACGTGCTGCGGGCCAAAATACGCATAGACGGCCAGCCCGACCAGCGGCAATGCACCCAGCAGCATGATCCATGCCAGCGTTGCCACGGGCGAGCGCTGCTGCAGCACGACCCAGATGATGAGGACCGTGCTGGATGCCAGCCACAGCCAGCCCACCCAGGCCAGCCAGGAATGCCCGGCAAGCGACAACTCAGCCCACGCCATGGCGGTTGCGGGTCAACCCGGCAGGCCCGCCTGCCATTGCCCCGGCGTGAAGCCCACGGTGACCTCAGGCGCGCCCTGGCCCCACTCGATGAGCGGGCGCTTGATGGCAGCCGGATGCGCCAGCAGCAGTTCTGCGGCACTGTCGGCGTCGACAACGGCGTCGCGCCTAGGAGTCTGTCGGGCTTTGGCGATCGTAGCGTTCTCGCAGAGCGGCGAAGCCAACCGAGTGGGAAAGCGAGGACAGTTTTGTTTGATTTTGAGGCGCATAGCCCGGCTATGCAACGAAAAAGCGGGCAAAAATGGACCGCTTGTCCCACCGGCGCAGTAGATTGGACCAAAGTCCGACAGGCTCCTGGCCTGCTCCAGCCCGCGCCAGGTCGCGCTGCGCCGGTTCAGCACCTGCTGCCAGCCCAGCAGGTCCAGCCAATGCCGCAGGCGCTCGGTCGGCACCCCGTCCTGGCGCAAGTCGTGAAAACGCACGTCCAGCCCGTTTTCTGCAAGCCAGCGGCGCGCCTTGCGACAGCTGTCGCAGGACGCCAGTCCGTAAAGCGTGACGGAGCGTCGGGTCATGAGGTGCCATCATGCCACGTGTTTCGCGCAAGCAGCGACAATCAGGCGTGGATTTTGCCGCTGGATGGGCCAGCGGCTGCCGAGCGAGCTGCGTCACGGCGGCCCGGCACGCGGCAACCGTCGGGATCGACCCGGCGCGCGGGCCGCGCACCGGGGGCGAGGCGTGAACCACACAACCACAGCGATGAACCAGCAGACAGGAACACGGGCGCGGGCCGCCACGGCACCGGACCTTGAACGAATGAAGACACTCCAGGACTGGCTCGCGTACTGCGAGCAGCTGCATCCGGCAACCATAGCGATGGGGCTGGAGCGCGTCCACGAGGTGGCTGCGCGCCTGCCGTTGCAACTGGACTGCACGGTCATCACGGTGGCCGGGACCAACGGCAAGGGCTCGACCTGTGCCATGCTGGCGGCCATGCTCCAGGCGGGCGGCTTCCGGGTAGGACTGTACACGTCGCCGCATCTGGTGCATTTCCAGGAGCGCTGCCGGGTGGATGGGCGCATGGTCGACGCCGCCGCGCTGGTTCCGCACTTTGAGCGCGTCGAGCAGGCGCGGCAGGGCGTCTCGCTGACGTATTTTGAGTTCACGACGCTGGCCATCCTGGATTTGTTTGCCCAGGCCCAGCTGGACGTGGTGATCCTGGAAGTGGGGCTTGGCGGGCGCCTGGACGCGGTCAACATCATCGATGCCGACTGCGCCATCATCACCAGCATAGACATAGACCACGTGGAGTACCTGGGCGACACGCGCGAGGAGATAGGCCGCGAACAGGCCGGGATCATGCGCGCGGGCAAGCCCGCCATCCTGGGCGACCCGGTGCCGCCGCAAAGCGTGCTGGACCATGCGCGCGACATTGGCGCCGACCTGTGGCGCCACGGCCAGGAATTCAACTTCCAGGGCACGCGGGTGCAGTGGGGCTGGGCGGGGCGCGGCCGGCGCTACAACGGGCTGGGCTATCCGGCGTTGCCCGGCGCCAACCAGCTGCTCAACGCGGCCACGGCAATTGCCGCTCTGGTGGCCATGCGCAAGCAGCTCGCCGTTTCCGCACAGGCCATCAAGGTGGGGCTGGGACTGGTTGACCTGCCCGGCCGTTTCCAGGTGGTACCGGGCCAGCCCATCCTCGTCCTGGACGTGGCACACAATCCGCATGCCGCCGCAACGCTGGCGCAAAACCTCAACGCCATGGGGTTCTACAGCGCCACGCACGTCGTCTTTGGCGCCATGGCCGACAAGGACATTGCTGCCATGCTGGGCCAGGTCGAGCCGCACGTGGACCACTGGTACTTCACCGATCTGCCCACGCCACGTGCCCGCTCGGCCCAGGATATCCACGCGCTGTGGCAGGCCACGACGCGGCGCCCGGACATGTCGGTCGGGCTGTACGCCAGCCCGAAAGAAGCGCTGCAAGCTGCGGCCGGCGCGGCCCATGCCACTGATAGAATTGTCTGCTTTGGCTCGTTTCACGTTGTGGGCGGTATCATCGAGAACGGCGTTCCGCAGCTGGAGCCAGGCGCGCGCGCGGCGCCCAGCCTGCAGGTGCGCTCGGACTAGGCGGCCACGCAGCCTGCGGCCTTCGCGCGTGGACTGGCCGGTGGCGGCGGTCTCGCGGTAGATCGCGTGCCGCGTTGTCCTGGGGTGCACACAGGCGCTAATGGCTTTCTTCAAGTTTCGCAAGGCGAAAGAAACAAAATCCGGCAAGACAGGTGATCCTGCAAGGGGGCGCACGGCAAGTCCGGAGGCCCAGGTGCAGGAGCTGCGTTTGCGCGCGCGCCACCGGCTGATCGGCGCGGTGGCGCTCATGGTGCTGGCCGTGATCGTGTTTCCGCTGCTGTTTGATACCGAGCAGCGGCCCGCCGTGATCGATGCGCCAGTGGTCATTGCCGGCGCCGGCCACGACGCGGCGGAACGCCAGCCCGCTGCAGCGCCTGCGGCGCGCGATGATGATTCGCAGGCCGCTGGATCCGTCGATGCGCCAGGTGCGTCAGATTCTCCCGCGCCTGCCGCAACCGCAGAACCGTCGCAAGACACGACGGCATCCGGCCGGGTTGCCGGGCCGGACGATGGCTATGAAGCGGACGACGCGGGAGACGGCGAAGACTGGACGCTGGGCGCTGAAGTGGAGCCGCTGCCCCAGGGGCAGGCGGCGGAGCAGGCGCCAACGGCCACGCGGTCCAAGATACGTGTGCGGCCAGCGCCAGAGCCGGCGCGCGAAGCGACCGGCGCCAGCGGCGCCGAAGCGGCGCCGGCACGGTCACGGGACGCGGGTCTGGATGCCGAGGCGCGGCGCGCGCTGGCCGCCTTGCAGGGCCGCTCGCCAGCGCAAGAAGCGCCGCCGGCCTCGCCTGCAAAACAGGATGGACGCTTTGTCGTGCAGGTGGGCGCGTTCTCGCAGGATGAGCAGGTGCGCAGCGTGCAGCAGCAGATCGCCAATGCCGGGCTCAAGTCCTACACGCAGGTCGTGCAGACTGGCGCCGGTCCCCGTACCCGAGTCCGGGTCGGCCCCTACGACAGCCGCGACGCCGCCGAGCGCGCGCGGGCCGCGCTGGAAAAGGGCGGGCTGCCGGGACAGGTGCTGGCCCACTGAGCCATGCCCGTGCAGACGGAGACCCGGTGTACGCCGTAGACTGGATTTGCCTTGCCGTCGTGGTGGCGTCGCTGCTGCTCGGCGCCTGGCGCGGCCTGCTCTACGAGGCGTTTTCTCTGGGCGGCTGGGTGGCGGCGTATTTTGTTGCCCGTTTTGCCGCGGGCCCGCTGGGGCGGATCCTGCCGGTGGGCGATCCGGACGGCAGCTTGCGCTACGTGGCAGCCTTTGTGCTGGTGTTCGTGGTCATGGCGCTGGCCAGCGGCATGCTGGCGCAGGGCGCACGTGGTACGGCCAGGGCGCTGGGAATGCGCCCGGCCGACCGCCTGTTTGGCGCGTTGTTCGGCGTCGCGCGCGGCCTGCTGCTGCTGCTGGTGGCGGCAGCAGTGATTCATCTCTTGGGACTTGATCAGGAGCCGTGGTGGCGCGACGCATTTGCCAGTACCAGCTTGCGTCAGGGCCTGCTTTACCTGAAGCCGCTGCTGCCCGAGATGCTGGGTCAGTACATCGCGGCGTCGCCGCCGCAGCCCTAGGGCTGCGGCGCGGTTGCAATTGCCCGTAGCGGCACGTACCAACCAGTTGCGCGGCAACGTTCGGGGCAAGCTCAACCCTGGCTGCAAGCTCTAAAACCGTACCGGCCTGCTCCGTAAGGCCCTCAGCGACATGGTATTCTGGCTGTGAATGTATTCTGACCATCACATCAATGCCAAAAGGGGAGCACGGCGTGCGACTCGCATCAATTGAGGGTATTCGCCTGTCCAATTACAGCGTCCGACTGATGGTGGATGTCATGAGACGCGCAGGGGTCGATGCACATGCAGTAGCCGCGTCAAGCGGGATCATGCTCGAAAAAATTTCCGATCCTCGGGCCGAGATTTCCGGTATGCAAGAGCTCGCCATGCAACACGCCTTCGTCGAGGCCACCCGCCAGACTCCCCACGCGTGGTTCAGGGCGGGGCTGCGCTACCGCCTCTTGTCGTATGGCGCGTTGGGGCAGTTGGTTCTTACGGCCCCCACTTTGTCAAGCGCGTTTGCAGCGGTGGGCAAGTTCCAGGATCTGACGTTTTCCCTCCTAGACTATCAACTGTGTACAGACGACGAGGGCATCGCCAGTTTGACCGCCGACGACAGCTTCGTCCCACAGGAGTTGCGAGACTTTACACTGAAGCGCGCGTTGGGTTCAGTGTATACATTTTTGGCCGACCTGTTCCAGGCTCAGCCACCGTTGCAGCGCATCGAATCCCCGTTACCACGCCCGGCGCGCTGGTGCAGATACGCGAAATTCCTGCCCTTTCCAGTTGAATTTGACCGAGATCGGACGTGTTGGGTCTTCAAGCCCGGCGCAACCAAAGAGCAGCTACCGATGGCCAACCCCTTGCTCAACCAAACGTATGACCAGATGTGCGAGATGCTCACAAGACATGCGCGTGCATACGATGGTTGTGTCGCCCGCGTGCTGACCGTTCTTTCAGCACCCGCTGCGCCACGCTTGCTGACCGCGGCAGAAACGGCGGCGGAATTGAACATGTCGGAACGAACCTTGCATCGCAGACTGGAGCAGAGGGGGCTGAAATTCGGACAACTGCGCGATCAGATGCTCGTCCAGCGGGCCCGTGCTCTGCTTGACAACACCACCCTCTCCGTTGCCCAAATCGCCGAACAACTAGGTTTTGCAGAAACCAGCAGTTTTTCGCGTGCATTCAAGCGTTTGAGCGACATCGCGCCGGCTGAATACCGCGCACGACGCAGCTCTTAGCACCTAGGTTGGCGGTTTTTGTCATGACAATGGCAGTAACTGATATGGCCTGATCGGTGACACGTTGGCACCATGGCTGCAGCACAAGTCGACCTGACTTGCCGTGCAACGCTAGGAGGCAATTAGATGACCGCTTTCGGACCACAGTCCAGCAACCACTCTGCGCCAGTTTACAACTGGCCCGTCACCCCAAAACATCAGATTGATGGATTCGGTATCGAACCGCCCTTGAGTGATGTTGCGCGCGAATTCCAAAGCACCTTGCGCAAGTTCGCGGTCAACGTCGCGCGCCCCATGGGACAAAAACTCGATCGCATGAGTGCTGCTGAAGTCATCGCCCACGACTCCCCATTTTGGGGTTTTCGTAAAGAGTATCTTGATCTTGGCGTCGACTTACGCATTCTGGCGGAAATGCCTCCTTTGGAGCGATCGCAGATGTTTTGTATTCTCTTCGAGGAGTTGGGGTTTGGCGATGGTGGTTTGGCTATCTCCATAGGTGCTGGAATTTTACCCCAGTATCTATCCTTGCTGTTCGGCAACGAATTCCTGATCGAGCGCTTCCCTCAAGATTTGCTCGGGTGCTGGGCAATTACAGAGCCCGATCACGGTAGCGATTCACTCGATCCGCGAGGAACGCTGCGCCATCCAGGTACCGCCTACGGTCGGCCCAACCTTGTCGCAAAACTGCATAAGGGAAAATTGATTCTAAACGGCCAGAAATCTGCTTGGGTTTCTAACGGCAGCGTGGCCGAAGTCTGCATTCTCTACTGCGCTTCTGATACGGGCAGTGGCCCGGATTATCAACACGGTTGCGTTTTGGTTATTCCACTCGATTTGCCGGGTATAACGCGTGGCAAACCGCTGGAAAAACTGGGACAACGCGCGCTGCCGCAAGGTGAAATTTTCTTTCAGGATGTGGAGGTTGACTTGGACTACGTCTTGGCAGGGCCCGAGGAATTCGAGCGCGCCGTATACCTGATCCATGCCGAAGCAAACGTGCTCATGGGTGCGACGTGGACCGGAGCCGCGCGAGCAGCCTACCAGATGGCGCATGCTTATGCGCACGAGCGCCGCCAGGGAGGAGTACCGATCTACCGTCATCAAATGGTCGCGTATCGCTTGTTTGACATGTTTCGCCGCGTTGAAACCAGTGCCGCGTTAACTCGTAGAGTAGCTCATTACAACCAAGCTGCAGACATGCCGGCTCTTCAGGCAGCCATGGCTGCCAAGGTTACCGGCACCGAGATCGCGTTCAGCGTTGCGAGCGATGCGATGCAAATTTTTGGCGGTAATGGCATTACTCATGAATATCCGATAGAAAAGATACTTCGCGATTCTCGTTTGTCAATGATAGAAGACGGAGTCAACGATTTTCTTTCTATCAAAGGTGGCTATTATCTGATGCAAGACGATCTACCGTGAGCTCTCTAATCTCAATTACGCAGATATAATTATGGCTGAATATCTAAAAATCCCTAACAAACAACTAATGGAAGTGCCTCCTTGCAACTAGTTCGGTGTCCGTGGCCAGTAGTTGCGGCGGAGTCGTCAGAGTACCTGTCGAGCTTCTATGCGGCGCATGTGTTTAAGGGCGCCATGGTGTCGAAGCATGGCAAGCCGTACAAACTTGGGCTTGTAAGTAACTGCGGGGCGGAGAGCAGGGATTTTATAGAGCTTGTCATCTGATCATATGAGAATTGATAATGTCTGAGAAATCTTCTCGTGAGCAAATCGCTTCTATGTTACCGCACTGCGTCGCCGACTGGGCGGAACGGGAGCCGGAGCGCCGCGCCCTGACATTCGTGCATGTGGACGACAGCGGTGCGTTGGTAGAAGAAACACGGAGTTACGGTCAGTTATGGGACAACGGGCGACGTCTGGCGCAGCTGATGAAGGACACTGGCATGCGGCGCGACGATCATTTTGCCATCATGATGCAAAATCATCCGGAATTTGTCGATGCGATGGTCGCCAGTGGTGTGTCCGATACTATTTTTGTCTGTATTGATCCACGCGTACAAGGCGATTCACTACGTTTCATGCTGGAATTTGCCGAATGCAAAGGTATAGTCATTGCAGACTATGCTTTGCCTCAATTACAGAAAATATTGCCAGACCTGGGCATGCTTCGATGGATCTGGGTTGTGGCCACAAGCCCAACATTCAAATTACCCGTAGGACTGCCAAATGGGGCTCTTGTTAGCGATCTCCTCGAAATACCAGTTCCTGATCTGGAAATTTCTGCGCGCGATCCCTCGGCACCCATGACCTTACTTTACACTTCAGGCACAACTGGTGATCCGAAGGCCATCATGACGCCCTATTCCCGCATGGGTGTAATTGCTGGGCTCGGAGATATGCTTGGTATGGGTGCTGGCAACGTGCTTTACACCGGTTTGTCGTTGACCCATGCAAATGCGCAACTGATTACTCTTGGCAACGCGCTCTGGCATGGGTCGCACGGCGTCATTTCACGTCGCTTTACAAAATCGAGATTATGGGATATTTGTCGCGCGTACGACTGTACTCAGTTTAATCTGCTTGGGGGCATGACAACGGCCATCTACAGTGAGCCGGTAAGGCCCAACGACGCTGACAACCCCGTGCAACGTGTGCTGTCCGCTGGCATGCCAGCGGGCATCTGGAAGCAGTTTGAGCAGCGGTTCAACTTGAGGGTATACGAATTTTACGGCACTGCTGAGGGAGGCCTTACGTTCAACCCACCTGATGTGGGTCCAATTGGGAGTGTCGGTAAACCTCCGCCCAATATGATTGCTAAAGTCGTTGATGGAAACGACGATGAAGTTCCGCCAGGTGAGCATGGAGAACTAGTTTTCAAAAATGCAGACGGCAGCACTCCGCATGTCGAATACTATAAGCTCCCAGAAGCGTCCGTGGAGAAAACACGAGGCGGTTGGTTCCGCACGGGCGATATCTTTTATGCTGACGAAGATGGATGGCTTTACTTTGTACACCGTATTGGCGATGCTATACGTTCAAGCGGAGATTTTATAGATCCTAACGTCATACAGAAGATTCTTGCGGAACACCCTGACATTGATGATGTTTTCGTCTACGGGATACCGGCTGAATCGGGTGTACCGGGTGAAAAAGACGTGGTCGCCGCGGTAGTTCCAGTTTCTAGTGATGTTGAGCCTGCGCGTCTGTTCGCTTACTGTCGTCAACATTTGAGCGGGAACTTCGTTCCCAAGTATATTCAATTTATGAAAGAGATTCCAAAAACAGCATCAGAAAAACCGCAAGTACGTTTTTGTATTGATGCGTTTAATGCGGAACTTGGCACTGTATATACGGAATCAATGCAATGAAGAATGGCCTTATGCCATTTTTTTCGTTTTTTTAATGGAGATATATCGATGAGCTCACCTGAAGTTGTTGTTTATGGCGCTAGCGGTTATACCGGCAAGCTGATCTCTTGGCATTTGGCAGAGCGCGGAATTCCTTTTGTAGCAGCAGGGCGCAGCAAGTCTCACGTCGAGGCGGAAATGAGGCGTGTGCCGGAGCTGGCGGACGGGACGTACGAATGCGCGGAAGCGCCGTTAGAGCGAAGCGCGTTGGCCGCCTTGTTCAAGGGCAAAAAAGTTGTTTATAACGTAGTTGGTCCCTTCATGCCCCTTTCGGAGCCAGTAGTGCAGGCGGCACTGGATGCAGGATGTCATTATCTGGATACCAGTGGCGAGCAAGATTGGCTGATGAAGCTGCGGGATGAATACGGTTCACAGTTTGCCGCCAAGGAGCGCATATTGGCTCCTACGACCGCGTGGATGTGGATCGCCGGAAACATCGCTGCTGAATTTGCTCTGGAGACGCCTGGAATCGATACGATCGACCTACTCTATTTTGGTGATTCCAATACCAGTGAAGCATCGACAAATTCATTTTTGCGCATGTGCTGTCGAGATCAGTATTACCTAAAAAACAACGAGTTGCAGATTTGGCCACATACCCAAGTCTATGATGTCGTGGTCCCGGACGATCACCAGATTTTTCCCGCAGTGCCTTGGTCGGGCGGCAGCGAGCCAATCTGGTATCAACATGACGAACGAGTTCGCAACGTATCCGTAATGGTCGGATTCCGCCGACGTGACATGATGGCCTGGGTCTCCGGGCGTATCGAGGATTGGTACGCGAATCATCGACACAAATCGGTTGAGGAACAGGAAAAATTGTTCAAGGAGTGGGGCGCGGGACTCGTCGCCACGGAACCAGATCGGGAAACAAAGGACGAAAACCGTTCCGTGGTATCGTGCAAAGGGCGCGGCCGAACCGAAGGAGTCAGCGTAGTTGCGCGTGGCAATTCGCCATACATCGAAGCGGCAGTTTGGGCTGCCGAATGTGTTCAACGCTTGCTCATTAACAAGAACCGGACCGTCGGATTTACTTCTCCGTGTGCGGCATTTGGTCATCGTGAGCTCGCGGCTGCCACGGCAGAACTCGGTTACTTGACGTGGGACATCAGGCGAGATTGAATATGCTGTTTGCAAAACTGTGTTAAGGAACCTTTGGTAAGCTGCCACGAGGGGGCTCTGTAGATGGCATGAACATCTGCACGTACACTGCCTGTGTTGCGACAGCTCGACGCTTGGGAGTCTGTCGGACTTTGGTCCAATCTACTGCGTCGGTGGGACAAGCGGTCCATTTTTGCCCGCTTTTTCGTTGCATAGCTGGGCTATGCGCCTCAAAATCAGACAAAACTGTCCTCGCTTTCCCAATCGACTCGCTACGATCGCCAAAGCCCGACAGACTCCTAGGTTCGGCTGCGAGCTCGCGACAGCGGTATCCATGTGCCAAAGTGCAGTTTCACTTTTGAACTACTTGATCGCTGGAGGTCTTCCATGGAATACATCCCAACCCTGGACGTCATCCGTATGTGTCGCATCTCGGATGATTGCATAGGCAATAAGCGACGCCCTCTGTTCTTCATGGCACGCGCCGTGCTGACCGAGCTGATCGCATCCTTGCAAAGACCCGGGATAATCCTGCCATGATGGTTGCCTTGGACAAGAACCAAGAACGCCCGCGCGACGCTGGCGGTACGCCGCGAGATTGCCCGCAGCAGCGGGCGGATTAATGACGTGAAGACTTACTAAAACCACCTGAAGGAATATCATGGAGCCTGCTTATGTAGCTGGAGTCGGAATGACACGATTCGGCCGGCATCTAGAAAGCAGCGTCAAGGACCTCACACGCATGGCGGTGCAGGCGGTTCTTCACGACGCAGGTTGTGCACAGAATCAAATTGAAGCAGCTTATTTTGCAAATGCCACGCAAGGACACATGGAGGGACAGCATATGGTGCGCGGTCAACTGGCGTTGCGTGCCATGGGATTTGAAGAGATCCCCATAATAAATACTGAAAATGCATGTGCAAGCGCCAGTACGGCACTGTATCTCGCAGTTCAGCACGTTCGTGCGGGCTCTGGGGATATCGTTTTGGCAGTGGGCGCCGAGAAAATGTATTCGGAAGACAGGGCTAGAACATTTTCCAGTTTCGACGGTGCTTGGGACGTCCACGACGTGGAGGCCAGCAAGGAGCGGCTGCTCAAAATGGGCCATGGTATCCAACCACCGGAAGGCAGTCAATCGTCCCGCCCGTATAGCGTTTTCATGGACATCTATGCAGGGATGGGTCGTATGCACATGCGTAAATTTGGTACGACCCAGAGGCAATTTGCAGCAGTGTCATCGAAGAACCATGGGCATTCGGTGCACAATCCCCTTTCGCAATATCGCAACGCGATGAGTGTGGACGAGGTACTGGCTGCGGCCCCCATCACCTATCCGCTGACTCTGCCGATGTGTTCACCGGTCAGTGATGGCGCGGCAGCAGCAATAATTTGTAACACTGCAGGACTTGCCCGTCTGCGAGGAGAACGAAAGCGAGCGATTCAAGTGTTGGGATGTGCCTTGCATACAGGCAGCCAGCGCGCGGTTGATGATCTCGAAAATCATTTGGTGCGCAAAGCCGCGCTGGGGCTATATGAGCAGGCTGGTGTATCGCCGGAAGACATTGACGTCGCAGAGGTTCACGACGCGACCGCCATTGGTGAGATTCTGCAGTCTGAACTGCTGGGTTTGGTCCCCAACGGGGAAGGCGGTCCTGCGGCCGAACGCGGGGAAACGACTCTGGGTGGTCGTATCCCCATCAACACCTCTGGGGGGCTGGAAAGCAAGGGGCATCCGATCGGCGCAACGGGGATTGGTCAAATCTTTGAACTGGTCATGCAATTGCGTGGCGAGGCGGATGCACGACAAGTGCCAAATGCGCGCATCGCCTTGGCCGAAAACGGTGGTGGGCTTATTGGGGTGGAAGAAGCGGTTGCTTGTCTTACGCTTCTGGGGCGTTAGACAGCAAATTTGCAATCAGATTACATCATCCCTCGGAGACTATTGAAGCTTGCTAGCCTCAATTATTACATCGTTTGAGTTATCTGTATAATCTATCATTGAGTGCATGGGTGGAAATTATATTACTCAGAGCATTCTTGACGTTTATGCGAGACATGTGCGGCAGCTTCATTGAGTGAGGAAATGATATGTTCAGATGAGTCTGATGCAGTGCTATAAAGCTACATGTCTTTCTTGTAGATTATATATTTGTTGACGTGAGAAGTGTAGATGGCAATATATAAATGTTAAACGATATGGGCACTAAAATAATATACTGTTTGTTTTATGGTAGAGGTCGAACTTAATGATCTGCTACAGCAATCAGAGAACGACGATAATCATATATCGGAATTATGAGAATCTGATGGGGCAACGCAATGGATATGAAAGCTTCGCTAGTGTTTTTACAGAGCGCTGAGGCGATCGACCGTGAGTCCGCATTTATTTTATACTTACACAGCTATTTATGGTTGACAGATTAGATATCGAAGTAGATCGTTGTCGAATTATTGTATGTTGCACTTAAACTAGATGTGGAATACAATAAATATATTAAAACTTACATAAAAGGATAAAAGTTATGGCGGAGACTAAAAGGGTCACGGTGTTCTCAGCAACCGGCACTGTCGGACAGGCATGTGTTAATGAAATGCTAGAGCATACCAATTTCACGGTTCGGGTGTTGAAGCGGAAGCCAGGTCAATTAGATAAATCTACGACTAATGCGATTAATTCTGATGCGAAAGAGCAAATATTTAAAGACTGGTCTGACCGCGGTGTAGAAATCATAGAAGTAGACGCGACTTATCACGCGGAGCTTATTCCAGCGTTGCAGGGAACAGATTATCTTATTTCGTGTGTCCCGTATTTCGGCACAGAATCACAATATCCTTTGATCTGGGCTGCAGCTGAAGCTGGAGTGGAGCGCTTTATACCATCTGAATTCGGATTTATTTACGAATTTGAGCAGTTCTGGGAAACGCCACACGCACATCGCGATATGGCCCGTCAGAAAGCGTTTATTCGTCGCGTTATTCAATTGGCTGGGCTTGATTACACTATTATCCCTGCTGGATTATTCCCGGAATATTTTATGGCGGAGCCGGTTTTGATACCAAACGGTGGAGATGCTAAAATGGCATGGACAACTGCTACAGATGCTGGGCGAATAATTCCGCATGTGCTTTCTCATCGATTATCTAGAAACGCAATCTGCCCAGTAGCTGGTACAGCCTGGATGAGCTGGAATGAATTTTTAGCGATCAGAGAACAACATCTCGGTCGTAAAATAGAACGAGAATATATCCTGAATCCGTGATCTCATTGTTGTATTTAGGTGAAATCGCTTTCAATATCAACGACTTGCCTGTAAAATGGCTCTCACCTTGTGGGTGAGGACTTTCATGAGCGATTTTGTCATCAAGCAGCTGCC
>JALOAS010000189.1 GCA_023228705.1 Ottowia sp.
AGCTTCTATTACAGCTACTAGTAATGGTAATATAAAAGGTACTTGGGATGGGGTTACTATACCAGTTAATAAAGGTGGTACTGGACAGACTACTCTTACTAGTGGTGCAATTTTAGTTGGTAATGGTACTGGTAATGTAAAAATGACAAAACCTACTGCTGGACATTTATTACAAGCTAATGGGACTAGTGGGGTTGCTACTGCTAATTTAACTAGTTATATAACAGGTGTAACTAATCAGATTAATGTATCTACTAATGGTAGTACTGGTGGAGTGAAAATTGGATTTCCTAGTGGTGGAGTAACAATACCTGTAGCCACTAGGGTTGATAATGATTTAGAAGTTATTGGTGATACTACTATTGGTACTACAACTGCTGCTACTAGTTTAAATGTATATGGTACTACAACTATTAATGGAAATACTACTATTGGTGGTACTCCTGCCGCAAATAATAGAAATCTTACTGTAAATGGGGACCTTGACGCTACTGGTAAAATAACAGGTACCTGGAATGGTGATACTATACCAGTTAGCCATGGTGGTACTGGTAGGGCGACTCTTACTAGTGGTGCAATTTTAGTTGGTAATGGTGATAGTAATGTAAGCTTATTAGCTAAACCTACAACAAATAATAAATATTTAAAAAGTAGTGGAACTAATTATGCTCCTGCATGGGGGTCTATTGCTTATGGTGATATAACAGGTACCCCTACTATTGGTATAAGTAGCGGTAATATTCCTAGAAATGATGGAAACCTTGCTAATAATAAACTTATTAAAGCTACTTCCAATGGAATATCTACTGATGTTAGTTTAACTAGTTATATAACAGGTACTGCTAACCAAATTGATGTATCTGCTAATGGTACTACTGGTGGGGTGAAAATTGGGTTTCCTAGTGGTGGAGTAACAATACCTGTAGCCACTACACTTAGTAGCACATTATCTGTATCTGGTAACACCACTATTGGTGGTACTACTACACTTAATGGTACTACTAATATTAAAGGTGATACTACTATTGGTACTACATCTGCTGCTAAAACACTTACTGTAAATGGTAATACTACTATTGGTACTGATGCTGCTAAGAAAAGTTTTACTGTTAATGGTAATGCTTTAGCAGTAACTGCTAGTAGTAATGTTGGTATTGGCACTGCTTCACCTACTACTAAACTTCATGTGGTTGGTGCTACTACTATAACTGGAAATACTACTATAACTGGTACTACTACACTTAATGGCACTACTAATATTAATGGTGACACTACTATCGGTGGTGATACTCCTGCTACTAATAAAGATCTTACTGTAAATGGAAATACTACTATTACTGGTAATACCACTATTGGTACTACATCTACTAATAACACACTTACTGTAAATGGTAAAATAACAGGTACCTGGAATGGTGATGTTATATCAGCTAATAAAGGTGGTACTGGTAGGGCGACTCTTACTAGTGGTGCAATTTTAGTTGGTAATGGTACTGGTAATATAAAAATGACAAAACCTACCGCTGGACATTTATTACAAGCTGATGCAACTAATGGAGTGGCCACTGCTAGTTTAACCAATTATGTAACAGGTACTGCTAACCAAATTGATGTATCTGCTAATGGTACTACTGGTGGGGTGAAAATTGGGTTTCCTACTACTGAGGATATGATAATTCCTATGAATACTCAAATTAATGGTGATTTAGGTGCTGAAACTGTTATTGCAGATCGTATAAACTTAGCTAATCGTATATTTGGAACATCTCTCAATCAAGGTGAAGTATTAACATTTCATAAGGATAGGGCTGGAGTATTCAATTTTGGTAGTGATGTAATGTTAAGTGGATATGCTGAAGATACAAATTTAATAGTTAATCCTAGTAATGCACTTACTTTTGATACTAGTAACCCTCTTTTTTTCCAGATTGAAACTCTTCTAAATTTTACTATAATAGATCGTAATAATCCTACTGTGATTTTTAGAGAAGAAACTGTGAACATAGTATCTACTATATCAACTCTTCATATTCAATATAGCTATTTACAAAAACATAAAGTTGTATCTCATCATTGCATTGGAATGAATAATAATTTTGGTGAGTTTGGTATTTGGGATAATGATGAATTCAATCATAGTGAGATCATATTTGATGATAATAGTTCTTTTTCTTTTGATAATGCCGCACTTATTAGTCATATATTAATACCATCTTTAAAATTACAAAATATAAATAATATATTTGGAACTTCACAATTTAGTATAAATTATAGTTATCGATTCAATATCAATGCGTTAGGGAATTCTGGTGCTGAAATCTATTTTGGTGCAAAGCATTAAATCAAGTAATTTTAAATGAAAAAAATTTAAAAACTAAATAATAAATAAAATTTAGAAAGAGGCTCTTTATGGCAATTTTAGCTAAAACTATTACACCAACAGGTGTAGAATTGAACTATCATCGTATTGGAGAATACTTTGAAAATGATGAAAAGATTGTAGTGATCTTATTTTCTTATCTATCAAATGAGAATAGACAAGATTTTCAACCAACTTATA
>JALOAS010000190.1 GCA_023228705.1 Ottowia sp.
TAGAGACTTAGCAGCTTTAAAAGGTTTACCATACGGCACTATCCTTACTACTACTGCTGGTAAGAAAGACGATAGAGATGGAGCTTATGTATATAACCTAGTTCAAGAAGCAGCTGTATGGAGTGAGAAGTTCTTCGATTCTAAGAATAATGAAGAACTACAACAGCTTATTAGAAACAGCAGCTCTAAAAAGAAACTTATGGTTAACTGTACCTTTAACCATAGACAACTTGGTTATACTGATGAATGGTTACGTAGAGCTATTGAAGCAGCTAACGCTGTAGGTGAAGATGCAGAACGTGACTTCGGTAACGTATGGACTTCAGGTAGCCAGCAATCTCCATTATCCATCGAGATTATGGAGACTATTAGAGATTCGGAAGTTATAGAACCTTATATGGAGATATCTTCTCCTTATGGTTATGTAACTAGATGGTATACTGGTAAGCATGGTGTAGAGCAGCGTATGTCTAAAGGTCATTACAGTCTAGCTGTAGATAGTAGTGATGCTGCTGGCGGTGATGATATCTCTTTACATTTAAGGGACATTACTACTGGTGAGACTGTAGCTACTGGTAACTATAATGAGACTAACCTTATTACATTCTCTGAATGGTTATGTGAATGGCTAGTTAGGTTTAATAATGTAACCCTGACTGTAGAACGTAGATCTACAGGCGCTATGATACTCGACTATCTGTTACTTATGTTACCTTCTAAAGGAATAAATCCATTTCTTAGAATATATAACAAAGTAGTTCAAGAAGCTGATGAATTCCCAGAAAGACTTAAAGAAGTTAGTAGACCAGTAACTCAGTTATCTCCTGAGGTATTTGTTAAATATAAGAAACTATTCGGTTTTGCTACATCTGCTACAGGTGCTACTAGTCGTACTGATCTTTACGGTACTACTTTCCAGAATACTGCTAAGATGACTGGTCAATATGTTAGAGATACTAAGCTTATCAACCAGATACTTAGTTTGATTATTAAGAATGGTAGAATAGATCACCCACCTGGTGGTAAGGATGACTTAGTTATAGCATGGAACTTATCCTATTGGTTAATAACATTAGGTAAGAACCTACATGTATACGGTATAAGTTCTAGGGATATTTTGATTAATAATAGCCTAAAGCAACAAGAGAATGATCCGTCTAGGAATTACCATGATCTAGAACAGCAGTATCTTAGAACTAGTATAGAGAAACTGGTAATGGAATTAGAAGGTGAAAGAGACCCTTATATATGCTACAGAATAGAATCTAAGCTTAGAACATTAAGTCAAGATCTAACTGAAGAAGATCAACAGACTCTATCTCTAGATAATTTATTACAAAACCTTAAAGATAAAAGGAAGTCTAATAAGTTCAATAGATTTTCCTATTATTAAATAAAAACAACATAATGCCTAGAACAGCCTACTATAGGCTGTTCTAGGTACTATGCCTATTATGGTATGATAGGATTTATAGAGCTTATATAAAGGATTACTTATGTTAGAAGCTATGGTAGGTATGAGTGGAAATAGTAGTAGTAGTAGTATAGATGAATGGAAGCTAGTACCTAGTGATGGAGCTGCTAGTGATAGATTTGGATATTCAGTAGCTATATCAGCAGATGGTTATACTGCTATAGTAGGATCTTTTTTAGATGATGATAAAGGTGGTAATAGCGGATCGGCTTATGTCTTTATAAGATCTGGATCTACCTGGACTGAGCAAGCTAAGCTACTAGCTAGCGATGGAGCTGCTGATGATAACTTTGGACATTCAGTAGCTATATCGGGAGATGGTAATACAGCTATAGTAGGAGCTCCTTATGATGATGATAAAGGATCTACTAGTGGATCAGCTTATATCTTTACTAGATCAGGATCTACTTGGATAGAGCAAGCTAAGTTAGTACCTAGTGATGGAGCTGTTAGTGATAACTTTGGTTCATCAGTAGCTATCGCAGCAGATGGTAATACAGCTATAGTAGGAGCTTTTTTAGATGATGATAAAGGAACAGATAGTGGATCAGCTTATATATTTACCAGATCAGGCGTCACCTGGACTCAACAAGCTAAGTTAACAGCTAGTGATGGAGCTGCTAATGATTACTTTGGTATCTCATTAGCTATATCGGGAGATGGTAATACAGCTATAGTAGGAGCTTATGGAGATGATGATTTAGGATCTAATAGCGGTTCAGCTTATGTCTTTACTAGATCAGGATCTACATGGACTGAACAGGCTAAGCTACTAGCCAGTGATGGAGCTGCTAGTAATTGGTTTGGTAACTCAGCAGCTATATCAGGAGATGGTAACATAGCTATAATAGGAGCTCATCAAAATGATACTAAAGGATCAGCTTACATCTTTACAAGATCAGGCGTTACCTGGACTCAACAGGCTAAGTTAACAGCTAGCGATGGAGCTGCTAGTGACTATTTTGGTCGATCAGTAGCTATATCGGGAGATAGTAACACAGCTATAGTAGGAGCCTATGGTGATGATGATTTAGGATCTAGTAGTGGATCAGCTTATATCTTTACTAGATCAGGCGTTACCTGGA
>JALOAS010000080.1 GCA_023228705.1 Ottowia sp.
GGACAACATCATGAAGCCGGGCAAGATATTTGAATGGGACGCGTGAACGGCGGGCTGGCACCTCAAGTACGGGCCGCACCAGTCTTGCCACGGGCGGGCGCGTTGCAAATAAAAGAGCCGCGGCAGGCAATGCCTGCCGCGGCTCGTGATGGCACTGCGCCTCCCTGCCGTTGCATCCACGGCCTGCCTGCGGCCACGCCATGACCGATCCACCAATGCGCCCCAGCGCACGACCAACCACGCATTGTCTTGCGCGCGCCGGCGCAGGATCTCGTTTTTTTTCATGAAGACAAGACAAAACGTGACATGAGCACAAAATATTGCTACCATGCTCGCACAGATGTTGCATGAGCAACGTTTTGCACGGAATGTCACGAATTAACACGGCAGCAGTTGTCAGGGCGCCGATAAAAACAAATTCGAGGCAAACCGGCATTTGACGGCTGGTGGGGCAAGCGCCGCAGGTGTTGACGGACCCGTATCCGGGTTGGCCAGTGCAGGCAGCAATTGCAGACGTCAAGTGCAAATGAAAATGAACTGCCAGGAGCCTGCCGTTCCTGGCGCATCGACAACGCGAATCGGCCCCTGCAAGGGCCTTTTTTTGTCTGTCTTGCCGCAACCTGGCAGCGTCATGAAGCGGCAAGCAGGCAAGAAATGGCCCGCTGCGGTCGAATTCAGCTGACGATGCGCGCACACGACAGGTCTCCGGGTCCGACGCCGACCCCTGGTTGGCGCCGGTCTGCGGTCGACCGCCTGGTCGAAAGCTACGCAGTCTTTTCAGCGTGCAAGACGCCGCACACGCGACGGTAAAACCACGGGCTCGGACCACCAGCCGGCTTTCCAACAGGCAAGAACGGCATGGACAATGGTCTGGCAGCCACGCGCCGGCGCGTGACACTCCCACGGCGGATTGCGCATCCGACGCGCAGCGTGCGCGCCGACCACACATGCCATGGCAAGGCCCCGCTGCAGCCACGCCGGACCTGGCAGTGGCTGGGACTGCTTCTGCTGGGCGTACTGGCAACGGCTCACGCAGGCGTCTTCGTGCAGCCCGAAGGGGCCGGCCGCGTCATCATCACGGGCGTGGCCACCCGCAGTCCGCGCGGCTTTGATGCGCACGGCCACGTCGCACCCATCGCCGATTACAACCAGGATCAGCTCTATATCTCGGCCGAATACGGCCTGAGCGACAACCTGACGCTCATCCTGGCACCCAGCTACCGCAGTGTCCGCGTCGAAAACGACGCCAACAGCCGGGGGCTCGGCTACACCGAAGCGGGCGCCCGCTACCGCCTGGCGCAAGGCAGCAACTGGCTGGTGTCGACGCAGGCATCAATCCGCATTCCTGGCCAGGGCCGCAGCGACCGGATCGCGCAACTGGGCAACACCAGCACCGATCTGGACCTGCGCCTTGGCGCCGCCTGGACCACGGCCACGACCTTTCTTACCGGCGAGGGCGGCTATCGCCTGCGCTCGGGCGGCCAGGCCAACGAGTTTCATGTCGACGTGACCGCAGGCTGGCACCTCGGCCCGCGGGTCATGCTGTTGGCCTCTGTTTTCAACACCTTCTCTGACGGCGCCAGCACCGGAGTGCTGAACCAGAAATACCGCTACGGCGACGCCTATTTCAACGTCGCGTGGGAGTTGAACAAGCGCTTGACGGTGATGGCTGGCTATACGGCCACGCTGTACGGAAAAAACGCGCTGCGGCAACGCGGTCCGGTCATCGGTCTGTGGATCAATTTTTGATATTCATGTAGTTTGGAGGGCACAAAAAATGAAAGTTGCTGTCATTGGCACTGGCTATGTGGGGCTGGTTTCGGGAACCTGCCTCGCTCAAATGGGGCACACCGTCTCCTGCGTCGACAACGACCGACAGAAGGTGACGCAGCTGCGTCGCGGCGAAGTCCCGATTTACGAACCGGGACTGGCCCCCTGGATCGCGGCGCACACGGCTACCGGCCGCCTGCGCTTTGGCACCGACACGGCCGCTGCAGTGGCCGACGCCGATGTCGTCCTGATTGCGGTGGGCACACCAGCCCGGGCCGACGATGGCCATGCCGACCTGGGCGCCGTTTTCACGGCAGTTCAATCCGTGGCGAAGGCCATGCGGTGCTTTACCGTCATTGCCATCAAGTCGACGGTCCCGGTGGGCACGGGCGACAAGGTCGAGCAGCAGGTACGTGAGGCTCGGCTGGACGCCAATTTTGCCGTTGTCTCCAACCCTGAATTCCTGCAAGAAGGCTCGGCAATCGCGGATTTCATGCGTCCGGACCGGATCATCGTCGGCAGCAACGAGCCGCGTGGGGCGGAAGCGATGTGCAGGCTCTACGCGCCGCTGGTCGGCGCCGGCCACAGGCTTGTACAGATGAACCGGCGCGGCGCTGAGCTGACCAAATACGCAGCCAACGCGCTGCTTGCGACCAAGATCACCTTCATCAACGAGATTGCCGACCTGTGCGAGCGCACCGGTATCAACGTATCCGACGTGGCCCACGGCATCGGCCTGGATGCACGCATCGGCGCCCAGTTTCTGCGCGCCGGGCCGGGCTACGGCGGTTCGTGCTTCCCCAAGGACACGCAGGCCCTGATCCGTACCGCGCAGGAATATGGCGCGCGCCAACACCTGGTGGAAACGGTGGTGCAAGTCAACGAGCGGCGCAAGCGCGACATGGGACAGAAGGTCTTGCAGGCGCTGGCGCCGACCCGCGGCAAAACGGTTGCCGTGCTGGGTCTGGCGTTCAAGGCCAACACCAACGACGTTCGGGATTCACCGGCCATCTCCGTGATCCGCATGCTGCAGGACCAGGGCGTGACGGTGCGGGTCAGCGATCCGCAGGCCCTGAAATTCACGCAAGCGGTGGTGCCCGGTGCGCAGGCGGTCATGGATCCCTACGAGGCGGCCGCCGGCGCCGACGCACTGGTCATCATGACCGACTGGCCGCAGTTCCGTGAACTCAACCTGGCGCGCATCAAGGCACAGATGCGCGGCGCGCTGCTTATCGATCTGCGCAACCTGCTCGACGTGCGCAAGCTCGAGGCCGCTGGATTCCGGCACATGGGCATCGGCCGACCCGCGCGCCTGCAACCGCGGAGCACGGGCAGGGCCTCAACGTACCGGTACTTCGGCAAGACCGTGCTGATCACCGGCGGCGCCGGATTCCTGGGCTCGCACCTGGCGGCCCGGCTGGTGGCCGAGGGCAGCACCGTCTACTGCCTGGACAACCTGTCCACCGGCCGGCGCCAGAACCTGCTGGCGCTGCTGTCTGCTGGCCGCGTCCGGCTGATCGAGCACGACCTGCTTCAGCCGCTGCCCGACTTGCCGCGCTTTGACGCCATCTATAACCTGGCCTGTCCGGCCTCACCAGTGCACTACCAGGCCGATCCAGTGGCCACGCTGCGGGTCTGCTCCGAGGGCGTGTTGCGCATACTCGACCTGGCCACCCGCGACCGCGCCGACGTGTTCCATGCATCGACCTCCGAAGTCTATGGCGATCCGGACGTGCACCCGCAGCCCGAAAGCTACCGCGGCAGCGTGACCACCGTGGGACCGCGGTCGTGTTACGACGAAGGCAAGCGCTATGCCGAGGCGCTGATGTCGGACTATTGCAGACAGAATCGGCTGCGTCTGCGCATGGTGCGCATCTTCAACACCTACGGCCCGCACATGCACGAGCACGACGGCCGCGTCATCTCCAACTTCGTGATCCAGGCACTGCAGGGCCGACCGATCACGATCTATGGCAACGGGAGCCAGACGCGTTCGTTCTGCTACGTCGACGACCTGATCGAAGGATTCATGGCGCTCATGGCCGCGGGCGACGAGGCAGCCGGCCCCATGAACCTGGGCAATCCGGCGGAGATCACCATTGCTGCGCTGGCCAAGAAGATCATCGCCCTGGCCGGATCGGACTCACAGATCGAATACCGGCCACTACCGACCGACGACCCACGCCGCAGGCGGCCGGACCTCGCCCGCGCCACGGCAGTCCTTGGCTGGGCGCCCCGGATCGAGCTGCAGGACGGCCTGGTTGCCACCCTGGACTACTTTCGGCGTGTGCTGGGCGACGCCGCCAGTGCCAGCGCCCTGGTCTCGACCATCCTGCCAAAGACCACGGACGTACGCTTCGCCCGCTCCAGCGTCCCCGCAGAAACACAGGCGCTGCGCACACCCGGCCCTGATGTCGTGGCGCTTGGATGATGCGGGTTGCGGCGCGCCGCCCCGATTGCCCCGTGAACCGCCCGTGTTGCCATCCACCCAACCCACGCGCTGCCCACGCAGGCAGCCACTGACATGGAGTACCTGACATGACCGTACTGTCCTGGATTCTGGTGATGTTGTTCATCGGCGTGCAAATTACCTATCTGCTGGCCATGCTGATCGACGTGTACTTCTATACGCGCCCGGTCGATCGCGTCGACATGAGCCGGCTGGCCGATATTCCGCCCGATGAATATCCGCACATCGTGCTCTTCTACCCCGTACTGCACGAGCTGGAAGAGACCATGCGCACGACCTTCTGCGCGTTGGCGCGCATGGACTACCCGTCAGACAAATACGACGTCATTGCCATCCCCAACCACGACGACCCCGATACCATTGCCAGCCTGCGCCGGCTGCAGCAGGAATTTGCGTTCATGAAGATACTCGAGGTCCCGGCCACCACCGATCCGGGCTGGCAGGTTGTGTGGGACACCTGGGACACGGACCGGCATGCCTACTGGTACCACAGCGGCGCCACCGCCGGCATCCGCAATCTGCCGCCCAAGAAGACCCGGCAACTGATCTACGCCTTCTACAACGTGTGGCAGCAGCGACGCGGCAGCGGCGACTTTCTGGTCAACTACATCGATGCCGACAGCGCGCCGCCGCGCGATCACTTCAAGGCTGGCGCCGTCGGCATCCGCCAATTCGACGTGCTGCAGGCCACCAACATCGCGGGCAATCTCATGCACTCGCTGCCGGCCAGCTGGTTCGCGTTTGACCACATCGTGTGGGACGCCAACAAGTACGGACGGCTGACCGCTGGTGGCAGGCACCCGTTCTGGGTGCTTGGCAAAGGACTCTTCTTCAAGGCGTCGGACCTGCACACCTACGGCGGCTTCAACCCCTGGATCACCATCGAGGATCCGGAAGTGGGCATGCGGCTGTGGAAAAACGGCAAAACACTCGGCCTCATCGAGGCGCCGCTGGTCGAGGAAGTTCCAGAAACGCTGGCCGGTGGCATCACACAGCGCAAACGCTGGATTGCCGGCTTTTTCCAGTCACTGGACACGCCGTTGCGCGAAATGGGTTTCACGCGCCTGGAACGCATCAAGGCCTGGATGAACTTCCTGCCCTGCCTGTCGCTCACTTTCAACGCGATCGGCATCCCGATCAGCATCTGGGCGCTCGTTCTCTGGTGGCAAGGCAGCAGCCCCGTGCCGCTGTGGGCGGTCTGGCTGGCGGGCGTCAATGCGCTGGCGCTGACGGTCATGCTGCTGCGCTTTTACTGGGTCGCCTGGGTCAAGACACGGATCGTCATCCCCAGCGTTCTGTTGCGTCTGGCGTACCTGTTTCGCGTCAATCCGCTGTTTCTGCTGGTGTTCTGGTTCATCTGGACGATTCCGTTGTGGCTGGGCTGGCGCATGTATCTGAAAAACACCGGACTGGTCTGGGAACGAACCAAAAAGATCAATGCCAACAACGACATGATCCGACACCCGGGCTGAGGCATCGCAGCCGCCCGCCCTGAAACCCAATTGCAAACTCCTGAAGTCCGGAGACCATGCCATGAAAACAAGACACGCGTTGATTACCGGCGGTGCGGGCTTTATCGGCTCGCACCTGGCCGACCATCTGCTCGACCGCGGATTTGAAGTGACCGTTTTTGACGCCCTGCTGCCGCAGGTGCACTCCGACGCCGAGCGCGACGCCGACGGCTGGCCGGTCTACCTGAACCCCGGCGTCCGTCGCATCCAGGGCCACCTGCTTGATGCTGGCCGCTTTGAGGCGGCGCTGGAGGGCGTGACCCACCTGGTCCATCTGGCCGCTTCGGTCGGCGTGGGACAAAGCATGACGCACATCGTCGACTACTCTCGCAACAACGTCATGTCGGCCGCACTCATGCTGGAGGTCCTGTCCCGAGGTGATCACAGTGTCGAGCGCATGGCCGTGGCCTCGTCCATGTCCATCTACGGCGAAGGTCAGTATGTCGACGCGTCCGGCCAGCCGGTGGCCTGCGGTTTGCGCAGCCGCGAGCAATTGCAGCGCAGGCAGTGGGAACTGCGTGCGCAGGGACAGCCGCTGCTGCCGGTTCCCACGCGCGAGGACAAGCCGCTGCAACCGGCGTCCATTTACGCCATCAACAAGCGCGACCACGAAGACATGTTCCTTGCCGTGGGCCGCGCGCTGGCCATCCCGACCATCGCCCTGCGCCTGTTCAACGTCTACGGTTCACGTCAGGCGCTGAGCAATCCGTACACGGGGGTTGCCGCCATCTTCATCTCAAGGCTGCTCAACGGCCAGCCGCCGCTGGTCTTCGAGGACGGCGAGCAAAAACGCGACTTCGTCCACGTGTTGGACGTCGCAAATGCGTTTGCCACGGTGCTCGACAGTGACGCCGCCGTCTGGGATGTCTTCAACGTCGGCAGCGGCAGCGCCATCAGCATCAACAGCATCGCGACCACCCTGGCGCGCCTGCTGCACCGTGACATCGCGCCGCAGATCCTGCAGCAATCCAGAGTCGGCGACGTCCGGCACTGCTTCGCCGACGTATCCAAACTGCGGCAAGCATTCGGCGTGATGCCCCGTTACGGCTTTGAAGCAGGTATGCCCGAGCTGATCGACTGGGTCCAGAAAGCAACAAAGCCCGTCGACCGCGGTGCGGCCAGCCTGGCCGAGCTGCACCGCAGCAAACTCATGGTGTGAGTGGGCGCTGGCGCAGCATGCGCGCAAGCCGGCGGGGCCGCTCATGCAGCCCATGCGCGCGGGCCCGTGGCGTCTGTCTCAAGAGTGATCAGCGCCCGGGGTATCCCGCTGCCTGTGTCGTTGTCTTTGTCTGTCTGAGGGTGCCGATGGCTCCATGGAGCCGGCCCACTAATCACACGGGCCAGTGGCCTGTCGTCAAGCGGTGGCCTTTTCGCTGCTGAGTTTCTCGCAGGCGGCCAGCGCAGCTGCAGCATCCATGAGGCTGGGGCTGCCACCCATATAGATCCATAGGCCCGACATCTCCTGCACTACCGCAGGGCTGACGCCGCACCGAATCGATTGTAGAAAGACAACGACGATAGACCTGCCACTTTGCACTTTCACTGCTGGGCGCGAATCAGCGTCGAGCGCGTACGGCTTTCCTGCTCCTCAACGATTGACGCGGAGAAAGCGTGTATCCGTGCGTGCTGGCCGGCTTATGATGATGCCGGGTCGCTCTTTTTTGTCTCAAAACCCAGCCGTGCCCGGATTTCTTGCGTGTGCTCACCGTGCTCGGCAAAGTGCAGCCTGGGCTGGCCGGGCTCGCGTGCGAAGCGTATGGGCGTGCCGATGTTGTCGACGCCATCGTCGCCGGTGACCACCATGCCGCGCTCGCGCAGCAACGGCTGCTGCCATGCCTCATGCAACTGCAGCACGGGCGCGTAGCAAACGCCCTTGTCGGACAGAAACTTGTCCCACGCATCGCGCGTGCGCGTGGCAAACGTGGCGCGCAGGAAATCCCTGACCGGCTCCTGCTCCGGGCCCCAGGGCTTGCGGCACACATCAATCAGGTCCGG
Source organism: Ottowia sp. (assembly GCA_023228705.1). Taxonomy (GTDB): domain Bacteria; phylum Pseudomonadota; class Gammaproteobacteria; order Burkholderiales; family Burkholderiaceae_C; genus Ottowia. The sequence goes on from JALOAS010000080.1 coordinate 7,747, forward strand.
GCGGCCCAGCGCGGTGAGCAGGTTCTCCACAAACTTCATCTCGGCGCCAGACAGCACGATGTGCTTGTCGTCCTGCGTGCGGTAGACCTCGTAGAAGGCGGCACCGCCATAAAGACGCTCGCGCGTCAGATCGGGCGACTCGCCTTTTTCTATCACGGGGCTGACGATGTGCGGCAGCCAGGAAACCAGCGCATCGACCATGGACACGTCGATGTGGTCACCCTGCCCGGTCTTTGCGCGCCGCAGCAGCGCCATGAGGATGCCGATCAGCGCGTTGGAGGCGGCGGCGATGTCGGACATGGGCAGGTTCGGCAACGCCGGCTCGCGGCCGCCCGCCTGCAGGCTCAGCACCCCCGTGAGCGCCTGCGCTCCCAGATCGTGCGACGGCCGCTGCGCCAGCGGGCCGCTCTGTCCAAAGGCCGACAGCGAGCAATAGACGATGCCCTCGTTGATGGCGCGCGCCGTTTCGTAGCCGAGCCCCAGCCGGTCCATGACACCGGGACGGAACGAGTCAATGACGACGTCGGCTTCGGCAAGCAACCGCTTGAAGATGTCCTTGCCCTCGGCCGACTTCAGGTCCAGCACCAGCGATTTCTTGCCGCGCTGCGTATTGCGGAAATAGGCGCTGAACCCGGCCACGGGCGGGCCCAGGTGGCGGGTGGGCTCGCCCTCGGCGCTCTCTATCTTGATGACGTTTGCGCCATGGTCGGCCATCATCAGGCCAACCCAGGGGCCGGGCAAAAAGCGGGACAGGTCCAGGACCCTGATGCCGTCGAGTTTCAAGTCGGTGCTCCCCTTGATCTGTGCTGGATGACGCATGACCCCGGCGCTTGCGGGCCGTTGCCGATGGCGGCGCTGCCGTCACTGATGCCGCGCCGCGGCGGGGTCCCTGGTCATGCCGACGAGTCGGCTCAGCGATCCAGCCTGAACCCCGACCATGCGATGCCGGCCAGATCGGCCAGCTCCTTGTGCCAGCTGGCCAGGTCCTCGCGCGCAAACTGGTTCAGGTGGTCGTGGCCGCAGGCGCGCGCCATGACCTGCATGAGCTGCACGCTGGCGTCCAGGAAGGTGGCGAGCTTCTTGGTCGACGCGGCGACGTCCAGCCGCTTGCGCAGGCGCGGATCCTGCGTGGCAACGCCGGTGGGGCAGCGGTTGGTGTGGCAGATGCGCGCACCCACGCAACCCACCGCCTGCATGGCCGAGTTGGCCAGCGCCACGCCGTCGGCGCCCAGCGCCAGCGCCTTGACAAAATCCATGTGCGTGCGCAGGCCGCCGGTGATGATGAGCGTGACGCGGCCGCTGGCACCCAGCTTGTCCAGGCAATGCCGCGCCCGCGCCAGCGCCGGGATGGTCGGCACCGAGATGTGGTTGCGGAACATCAGCGGCGCGTCGCCCGTGCCGCCGCCGCGGCCGTCCAGGATGATGTAGTCGGCGCCGGCCTGCACGGCAAAGGCGATGTCGCGCTCGATGTGCTGCGCGCTCATCTTGAAGCCCACCGGGATGCCGCCCGAGCGCTCGCGCACGTGGCTTGCAAAGTTGGCAAAGTCGTCGACCGTATGCAGGTCGGTGAAGGTGGGCGGCGAGTCGGCGTTGCGGCCCTCGGGCAGCTTGCGGATCTCGGCAATGCGGCCGACGACCTTGCTGCCCGGCAGGTGGCCGCCGGTGCCGGTCTTGGCCGACTGGCCGCACTTGAAGTGAAACGCCTGCACCAGCTCGAGCAACTCGTCGCTGTAGCCGAATTTGGCCGACGCATATTCCAGCATGTAGCGGCTGTTGGCCTGCTGCGACTCGGGCAGCATGCCGCCCTCGCCCGAGCTGATCGCGGTGCCGGCCAGTTCGGCGCCCTGCGCCAGCGCCAGCTTGGCTTCTTCCGACAGCGCGCCAAAGCTCATGTCGCTGACAAGGAGCGGGATCTTCAGCTGCAGCGGTTTCTTTGCTTCCGGGCCTATGACCAGGTCGGTGCCCACCGCCACGTCTTCCATCAGCGGCTGCGTGGCCAGTTGCGCCGTCATGATCTGGATGTCGTTCCAGTCGGGCAGCTCGCTGCGCGGGACGCCCATGGCGTCCATGGGACCGTAGGGGCCCATCTGGCTCAGCCCCTCGCGCGCCAGGCGGTGGATGAACGCAACGGTGGGCTCCTCCGGCGTTGGCACGGCGTCGGGCGCGACGTTGCCGTCATCGGCTTGCGCTGTCGGCGCCGCCGGCCCGGCGACACCCCCACCTTGCGGCTTGAGCCCGAAGGCACGCGCCACGCTGGTATTGGCATCCAGCACGAAGCCATGACCCACCTGGTGCTGCGGCACCTGCTTGTGGTGGCCGTCACAGTACGGGCCGTCGTGCGTCTGCTTGCACTGGCACAGCCACGCGTCGCCGTCCTGCTCGGCGGTGAACGCCATGGGTGTGAACCCCGTGCCGCGGTGCGATCCGTCGCAAAACGGCTGGTTCTTCGAGCGTCCGCAGCGGCACCAGTAATACTCGGTGCCGGCCTTGAGCGCGACCTTGGCGGGCCTGGCCGCGGCAACGACGGGTTTCATGCAAGGATTCTCCCGGATCGGTCGGCTGTCTGTTCCGGACAGGCGCTGCGCGAGACGGGCGCCCGCCGCAACGCCTGTTCACGTCAAAAGGGAATGTCGTCGTCCATGTCGTCAAAGGGTGAGGCACCCGATGATGGCGACGCGGCAGGTGCGGGCGTCGGGCGCGCTGCCGGCGCGGAGGCTCTGAAATCAGCGCCATCGTCAGGGTGCGGCGCGCCGGCCCCCTCCCGGGAGCCCAGCATCTGCATCTGTTCGACTCGAATTTCGGTAAAGAAACGGTCCTGGCCATCCTGGCCTTGGTACTTGCGCGTGCGGATGCGGCCCTCGACGTAAATCTGGCTGCCCTTGCGCAAATACTGCCCGGCAATCTCAGCCAGGCGACCACTGAACACAAGGTTGTGCCACTCGGTTTCGTCGCGCATTTCACCGCTTTGCTTGTCGCGCCACTTGCGGCTGGTGGCCATGGAAACATTGGCAACCTGGCCGCCGTTCGGGAAGCTGCGCATCTCCGGGTCACGGCCCAGGTTGCCGACGAGGATGACTTTGTTGACTGACATGGTGGTTCCGGTTGCTATGGGCTGCAATCAGCGTGGGTGGGTGGATGGATGGTGACATTGTGCCGCATGGTGAGCGGCGGGCCGCCCCGGGTCGGCGGCGCACGATGTCCACGCCTGTGTGGGCGGCAGTGGTTGTGGCGGTTTGGGATGTGACTGGCGTGGGCGAGGGCTTTTTCTCATGTCGGTGCTGAGTATGGTGGAGACCGTGTCTTGCAAAAGTGGTTTGCCGGGCGCACATCCCGGCAAACGCCTTCAAAAAAAGCTCATCATCACTATCCTGTCAGTGCCTGCGCGCCGGCATGGGCTGCGCCCAGCCCACCAGCAGCCACAGCAGCACCAGCAGCAGCGTGGCGCCAAACAGGCCGCTGCTGCCCAGCACCTTGACCAGCCAGCCACCCAGCGCGCCGCCGGCAAACAAGCCAACGGACTGCATGGTGTTGTAGACGCCCAGCGCCGCACCACGGGCGTGCGCGGGCGCCAGCTGCGAGACCAGGCTGGGCTGGCTGGCTTCCAGGATATTGAATGCAACAAAGAACGCGAGCAGGACCAGGCCCACGGCCCAGATGCCCGGCATGCGCGGCGCCAGCAGCAGGAACAGCAATTGCACAACGGCAAGCAGCGCGATGGAGCTGCGCCACACCGCCAGCAGGTGGCCATGGCGCTCGGCGGCAAACAGCCCACCCAGCAACACGAACGACCCCAGCACCGCCGGCAGGTAGACATGCCAATGCTGCGCCTGCGCCAGCCCCGCGTCTTCCAGCAGCCCCGGCACGATGATCCACATGGACATCTGCACCGTATGCAGCACGAAGACGCCCAGGCTGAGCCGCCACAGCGCTGGATGCAACCACACGTCCGCGAGTCGGCCCTTGGGTACGTCGGCATGCCTGACCGGCTCCTGTGGCGTCCACAGCAGGACCACGACGATGGCACCCAGCGAGAGCAGCACGGTGAAGGTGAACAGGCCAGAGAGGCCCACCCAGCCCGCCAGCGGCGGCGCCAGCATGAGCGAGACGGCAAAGGTAAGCCCTATGCTCACGCCCACCAGCGCCATGCCCTTGGTGCGCACCTCGTCGCGCGTGAGATCGGCCAGCAGCGCGGTCACCGCGGCTGAAATGGCACCGGCTCCCTGCAGCGCACGGCCGGCAATGAGCCCGTAGATGCTGTCGGCAAACGCCGCGATCATGCCGCCGGCGGCAAACACGAGCAGGCCCATGACAATGACCTTCTTGCGCCCGATTCGGTCGGATGCCACGCCAAACGGCGCCTGCAGCAGCGCCTGCGTCAGGCCATAGATGCCCAGCCCCAGCCCGATCAGCGCCGGATCGCTGCCGCCGCGGTAGTTGACCGCCTCCAGCGCAAAGACCGGCAGCACCAGGAACAGGCCGAGCATGCGCAGCGCAAATACGGCCGCCATCGAGATGCTGGCGCGCCGCTCGGCCGAGGTCATGCGATGCGCGGCCGGGGCGGCCATGGGGGTGGCTTGAGAGACAGGCACAATAGGCTTCAGACAAAACCGGCAGGCGCCGGCAAGCGCTTATTTTCCAACATCGCCGTGGCGGACCGTCAACACACCATGAAAACCCCCATCCGCATCCTCCTTCTGGCCGCCAGCCTGGCGCTGCTCAGCGCCTGCGCGCAGCAACCCACGGCGCAGGCGCCCGGACCGGAAGTCGCGCAGGCACTGCAGGCGTTTCCGCCGGCCGAACCCGGTTACCGGCGCCACGTCATCGTGCTGCCGCCGCGCAACGACGAGGACCAGCGCCGGGTGGAACTGACAGGCGGCAAGGTCATGCCCGTTGACTGCAACGTGCACGGCATGGACGGGCAGTTCAACCAGCAGGACGTGCAGGGATGGGGCTACACGTACTGGACGCTGGAGAGCGAGCAGCAGGTGCGCAGCACCATGATGATGTGCCCGGACAACAGGAAGCACGACGCCTTCGTGCAGACCGAGTCGGTGCTGATCCGCTACAACAGCCGGCTGCCGGTGGTGGTCTTCGTGCCCGAGGGCCTGTCGCTGCGCTGGCGCATCTGGGAGGCGGGCACCATGCACGACGCCCCGGTGGGCTGACGGCAGGTGCGGCACGCTCAGTCTGCGAAAAACCCGTCCGGATCCTCCAGCGCACGCACGTTGCGCACGTCCAGCGGCTTGGGGTTCATGGGCTGGTAACCGCGGCTCTGCCACAGTGCCAGCTCGGCAAACGCCACCGGCACCACGGTGATGAAGCCATGCATGTCCGCGGGCTCAAAGCCGGCGGCGCGCAGCGCCTGGTTGCACATCTTGAATTGCACGCCCTGCTCGGCCAGCTCGGCCATCTGGTCGACCACGCCCTGGTACTTGACGTAGTTCTCTATGGCAAACGCGCGCAGCTCGGGGCCGTGCGTGACGATGACCGTCTCGCCAGCCATCTGGCGCCGCGTGTGCAGGACAAAGCTGTACAGCGCGCCCAGATCACCAGGGTTTTCGTAATTGACGTCCCAGACCGTGTCGATGGTCGGCGTGGCGTGCAGGTCGACCTGCGCACGGCCATAAGGTGCAAATCCATCGTCAGCCCACGCGCAGGCTGCAACAAAAGAGAGCAGGCAAACGAGCAACAGGCGCAGCCCTCTCTTCGCCACCGCGCCGCCAATCCACGTTCCTGACCAGGCTGCTCCGGCCATGCCCATCCTCCATCTCCTCGTCTTCCATCAATCGCCTGGCACGGGCCAGGCTCAGGCTGGCAATGATGCGCCATGGCACCGATAATGAAGGGTTGCGCAATTTTTTGCAAACGGCGATGAAGCCCTCCGATCTTCCCGATACCGAACGAACCCGATGGCCTGGTCCCAGCGGGCAGCAGCCCGTGCTGCGCGTGCGCGGTGCGCGCACGCACAACCTGCGCAACCTGGACCTGGACATCCCGAGGAACCAGCTCGTGGTCATCACCGGGCTGTCGGGCTCGGGCAAGTCCTCGCTGGCGTTTGACACGCTGTACGCCGAGGGGCAGCGGCGCTATGTGGAGAGCCTGTCCAGCTACGCGCGCCAGTTCCTGCAGGTGATGGACAAGCCCGACGTGGACCTGATCGAGGGGCTGTCTCCGGCGATTGCCATCCAGCAGAAGGCGGCCAGCCACAACCCGCGCTCGACCGTGGGAACGGTCACCGAGATCCACGACTACCTGCGCCTGCTGTTTGCGCGCGCTGGCACGCCGCATTGTCCCGACCATGGCCTGCCGCTGCGCGCGCAGTCGGTTGCGGAAATGGTCGATGCCGCGCTGGCGCTGCGCGAGGGCAGCAGGCTGATGGTTCTTGCGCCGCTGGCGCGACAGAAAAAAGGCGCGTTTGCCGAGCTCTTTGACCGCATGCAGGCCAGCGGGTACATCCGGTTTCGCGTCGACGGCCAGATCCATGACGCCAGCGACCTGCCGGTTCTGAACCCGGCGGGCCGGCACGACGTGGACGTGGTCGTGGACCGGCTGCGCGTGCGCGCGGACGCTGCGGCCCGGCTGGCCGACAGCCTGGAAACCGCGCTGCGCCTGGCCGATGGCCGCGCCGTGCTGCTCGACATGGACCAGGACAAGGAGCACGCGTTCAACAGCGCCTACGCTTGCCCGCTGTGCGACTATTCGCTGCCCGAGCTGGAGCCCCGGCTGTTTTCATTCAATTCGCCGCTGGGCGCCTGCCCCACCTGCGACGGACTGGGCAGCGAGGAATTCTTTGACGCCGAGCGCGTGGTGGCCTTTCCCAGCGTGAGCCTGGCCGGCGGCGCGATCAAGGGCTGGGACCGGCGCAACGCGTATTATTTTTCGCTGCTGCAAAGCCTGGCCGCGCACTACGGCTTTGACCTGGGCGCGCCGTTTGAGTCGCTGCCCGCGCGCGTCCAGCAGGTCCTGCTGCACGGCTCGGGCAACGAGGCGATCCCGTTCAGCTACGGCAGCGACGCCGGCGCGCCGGTGGTCAAGGCGCACCCTTTCGAGGGGGTGCTGCCCAACATGGCGCGCCGCTTCCGCGAAACCAGCTCGTCCATCGTGCGCGAGGAGCTGG
>JALOAS010000191.1 GCA_023228705.1 Ottowia sp.
CATGATGAGCTGCCAAAGCCGTGTGAAGCGGCAAAAGTGGCCGGTTTGCCCGTCCACCTGTGCTGCAGCGCAGCGGGCTGGCTTGGCAAGGCTCGGCCGAGAAGTTGAAAAACTCTCAGGCTCTCAGCCAGCGTGCGCTCGATCTGGGCATCGCATTCGCCAAGACGCATTTGGTAGAAGTCGTACAACGCCAGTGCCTGTGTCAACTCGAAGAGGTGCTCGGGCTGGTAGTTGCCGACCAACGCGGCGCGCCCAGTCTCTTTGCTGGCCTTGCAGCGAACGTCGCGCATCGCCGCGAGCACGTCTGGATCGCGCTGGCCGCTGACGATCGCGCGGATGATCTTCATCCCTGTCACGCCGGTCACGTCGCTGACCACATGGTGCAGTTGCAGGTTCATCAAGGTCAACGCCTTCTGCATGTGCTGTATGTGTGCAGCAGCGTAGTCAAGATGGCGCTCGCGCAGCCGCAAGTAGGCCCTCAGTGCAGCGATGTCGCGTTCAGGCCGGAAGCTCGGGCGAAGCAGGCCACAGGCATGAAGCCGTTGCAGCCACTGCGCGTCGTTGACGTCGCTCTTGCGGCCAGGCACCGTGCGGGCCTCGCGCGCATTGGCGACAATGACTTCAAGGCCATGACGCTGCAACACGTCGTAAACGGGCACCCAGTACACGCCGGTCGACTCCATAGCCACAGTCTCGATACCGATCGAGACGAGCCAGCCTGCCATCCGCTCGATGTCACCGGTAAACGCCTGGAACGTCTGCACCGCGTCCTGACACAGCTCGGGTGCAACGCCTGCGACATGGAATCGCGAGCCGATGTCGATTCCCGCTGCACGGTCATGAATGACGGGCAAACCCACCGGTTTGATGGATTGTCTTGACATGATCACCTCCTATGGGTTGAGTACGCCGGACGGGGACTCGGATCAAATCAATTTCCTAAACGGGGTCACACAAGGTGCCACCACAGCTGGGTCCGCAGCTTCCCCTGGGCCAGGTTTTTTGACGGGGACAAATGCCTCCAAAAAGCAAGCGGCCTCTGTCCGGCGTCCTGGCAGTGTAGTAGGCGCTGCGTGTTTCTATCCATATGGGGCGCGGCAAGCCGCGAGGGCGGCTTTTTACTCAGCAGTCAGAAAGATATGCGACAGACGGATGGTGAAAGAAGGACTGAATGAGCTGCGGATTTTGCTGCATTCTGGCCAGCTGCTGATGCACGCGCTCTTGCAGTTGCTCACCCGCGCGCAAGGGGCTACGCGCCACCTCGGTGCGCTTGGCGTAGCTCCACACCAACTCGTCGGGGTTGAGCTCAGGGGCGTAGCCGGGCAAAAAGTGCAGCGTCAGCCTGCCCTGCTGCTCATCGACAAACTGGCGCACAGCCCGGGTCTTGTGCGAAGGCAGATTGTCCAGTATCAGGTGCAGCGGGCGGTCCCTGCCGTGCAGCAGTTTGCCCAGCAGCTCAATGAACAGATCCGCCTTGAGCCCGCCTTTGTAGGTGGCAAACCAGAATTCGCCCTTGGCGTTGATGGCAGATGCTGCGCTGATACTTTGACGCTGGCCCGGTACCTGTACCACGGGGGTGCTTGCCCGGCGCCCCCAGCTCTTGCCATGCACAGCATCGGCACGAAAGCCCGACTCGTCCCAGAAGTAGATGTCCGCGCCTTCGCGCCTGGCCTGCCGCGCAATCTCAGGATAGAGCTCTTGCTTGAAGCGGGCAATCGCCTCGGGGTTGCGCTGATAAGCCCGCTGCAACGGCTTTTGCGGCGTCAGGCCAAGACGGGCCAGCAGCGCGCCCACCGAGGCCAGGCTGAGACTGACTTGGAACTGGCGTGCGATCAGATCGCGCACGATGGCCCGGCTCCACATGACCGAGTCAAAGCCGTGCTGGCGTGGATTCTTGCCATTGATCCAGCCAAAGACCTTGCGCTCTTGCACGGCGCTGAGCTTGCGTGGGCGTCCGCTGGCCCGTCTGGAGCGCAGAGCACGCTTGCCATGGCCACGACCGGCGGCCTTGGCACGTACCTTGTAGGCCCAAGTGCGGTGCATGCCAAAGGAGGCGGACACCGCCGCCGGCGCTTCGCCTTCGCGCATGCGCTCAAGCGCAATCAGGCGCATCGCTTCAAGGGCGTCACGTGAGAGTTTGCGGCCATCTTGTTTCATGAATGGTAGGACTATCAAATCTCTGATCTGTTCCCTTATTTGCTGACTTATGAGTAAGATGTCCCGCTCCATCTTCAGCCGTGCGTTCTCCTGGCGCAGCCGGCTGATCTCGGCCTGCTCATCGGAGGCCGCATGGGCCGATCCACGCCCGGGCAGCGCCTGGCCCTTGCGGGCTCGATACACCCAGTTGGCCAGGGTCTTCACCGACATCTCCAGCGAGCGGGCCACCGCCGTCAGGCTGCGCCCGCCATCAATGACCTGCCGGACCGCAGCCTCGCGAAATTCCGGCGTGTAGCGCCGGTCTGGTCCTGCTTTCATAATTCCTCCACAAGGTAAAAATCATAGACCTTGTGGCGTCCATTTT
>JALOAS010000192.1 GCA_023228705.1 Ottowia sp.
CGAAATTCGGGCACGCGAGGCGGCCGAGCGGCAGGCCGCGCTGGCCTATGAGCAGGCGGTGCTGACGGCGCTGGGCGACGCCGAGCGCGCGCTGGGCGACTACCACGGCGGGCTAGACACGCTTGAGCGCCGCGGTATGGCACTGGATGCCGCGCGCACCAGCTACGGCCACGCCAAGGCGCGCTATGCGGCAGGCGACATTGCGCTGGTCGAACTGCTGGCCGCCCAGCGCAGCCTGCACGAAGCCGAAACCGCAGCCGCGCGCGCACATACCAACGCCGCCGTGCAACTGGTGGCGCTGTACAAGGCCCTTGGTGGCGGCTGGGACGTATCCACGACGGCATCGACCGCAACCCATCCGCTGCGGGGCGCTGCCGCCCCCGTCGCGTTTTCAAGCCGTTGACTCAACACAAGGAGACCGTCATGCAAATCAACGTTGGAAGTCTCGACCGCATTGTCCGCATCGTCGTCGGACTGGTTCTGCTCAGCCTCCCGCTGTGGCTGGATTCATCCTGGCGTTGGCTGGGACTCATTGGATTCATGCCGCTCATCACCGGCCTGGCTGGCCGCTGTCCGGGCTACCGTCTGCTTGGCCTGAGCACTTGCCCGATACAAAAGAAAAAACCGGAGTGAGCATCCCATGAAACTGCATTTTCTGGGCGCTGCGCGCGAAGTCACCGGGTCGTGTTTCTTGGTGGAAGCGCTCAACGTACGCTTCCTGGTGGATTGTGGCATGGTTCAGGGCGGCCGCACGGCGGCGGCGCGCAACCATGAGCCATTCCCGTTCGACCCGGCGTCGATTGATTTCGTGCTCCTGACCCATGCCCATATCGACCATAGTGGGCTATTGCCCAAACTCACGCGCGCCGGGTTCAAGGGGGCCATCTACGCCACTCCCGCCACGGTTGATCTGCTGGGCGTGATGCTGCCCGACAGTGCCCACATCCAGGAGAGCGATGCAAAACGCAATGCGCAGCGACTCCGCGGAAAGGACGCACTGCCGCCGCTGTATACGCTGCAGGATGCCAGCGACTGCTTGCAGCAGGTGCGAGGCATCGAATACGACCGGGAGTTCGCGCCCCGCGTCGGGGTGCGCGCCCGATTCCGCGATGCCGGGCACATTCTTGGGTCGGCCATCATCGAGGTCTGGGTCACCGAACATGGCGACCCGACAAAGCTCGTTTTCAGTGGCGACCTCGGCCAGCCGGGGCGCCCGATACTGCGCGACCCGACAACCATCGAGGACGCCGACATCCTCGTCATCGAGTCCACCTACGGCAACCGCCAGCACAAGGATTTCTCGGCGACCGAAGAGGAAATGATCGGCATCGTCGAAAAGACATTGTTCGAACGCGGCGGCAATGTCATCGTGCCGGCCTTCGCGGTCGGCCGAACCCAGGAAATCCTTTATCACCTGCACCGACTCACCTGCGAGGGGCGGCTGCGGCAACCGAAGGTATTTGTCGATTCGCCGATGGCCACGCAGGCCACGCGCATCACGCGCGAGCATCTCGAATTGTTCGACGAACAGGCGAAGCGGTTGGCCGGCTGGCACGCGCGCGGCGAGAACCTCCCATACCTGAGTTTCACAGCGAGCGCTGAGGAGTCCATGGCGCTGAACCGGATCCGCTCCGGAGCCATCATCATTTCTGCCAGCGGCATGTGCGATGCGGGACGCATCCGGCACCACCTGCGGCACAACTTGCCACGCCGCGAATGCAGCATCTTGTTTCCCGGTTTCCAGGCGCAGGGGACGCTTGGCCGGCGCCTGATCGAGGGGGCCGAACGCGTGCGCATCTTCGGTGAGGACATTCCGGTACGTGCTGCGATCCACAGCGTGGATGGCCTCTCGGCGCATGCCGACCAAAAGGCGTTGCTGGATTGGGCTCGGGGTTTTATTCACCCCCCGGCGCAAACCTTCGTGGTGCATGGGGAACTGTCCGCCGCCCAGACCTTCGCCGAACTCTTGCAACAGCAACTCGGCTGGCAGGTCACGGTGCCCGAGCATGGTCATGCGCTGCGCTGGCCGGACTTTCTGGCGCACGAGTGATGAAGCCCGCCGAAGATCTCGATGAACGCCTGCGCGCCATCCGCGAGTCGCCAACGTACCGTCTTGCGTACGAAGACATCGAGCTGCTTGGCCAGGAAGAACTGCGGCCGCTGCGACTGCAGCTCGAACTGCTCAAGCCTGACCGCATCCTGCACGAGCAAGGCATTCGCTCGACGGTAGTGGTCTTCGGCAGCGCACGCGTGAGCGATGCCGAGACGGCAGAAGCCCGTCTTGGCGCGCTGGAGCGTCAGGCGCGCGTCACTCCGGAGGATGTCGGGCTGAGGCAAGAGCTTGCCCGAGCCAATCGCCGGGTCGAACAGGCACGCCACTACGAGCAAGCGCGGCGTTTCTCGGGCCTTATTTCGGCGCGTTTCCAGCAGCAAAACCGCCGTGATTTCGTCGTCGTCACCGGGGGTGGGCCCGGCATCATGGAGGCCGCCAACCGCGGTGCTTTCGAGGTCGGCG
>JALOAS010000081.1 GCA_023228705.1 Ottowia sp.
ACGCTCAACGCTCAACGCTCAACGCTCAACGCTCAACGCTCAACGCTCAACGCTCAACGCTCAACGCTCAACGCTCAACGCTCAACGCTCAACCTCCCCATGGCGCCCTCGCCGCGATTCCCCGCTCTCCGCGATTCCCCGCTCTGGATGACAGATGACAGATGACCTCGGCCCTTGCGGGCCTTGTATGAAAGCCGCCTGCGGCGACTGATGAAGGTTTGGCGTTGAGCGTTGAGCGTGGTGGGCATACGCCGGACGCTGGACGCAATACGCTCAACCTCATCGAAGCGCCAGCGAGGTCATCCGTCATGCGCCAACGCTCGACCATCCGCCATGGTGCCCCGTCGCGGTGCGCGCCTCAAATGTAATGCGCCGTGCGTGTCATCACGCGCGCCGCCAGCTTCATCAGCCCGCGTACCGGCAGCGGCGGGGGGCTGCCGCCGGCGTCCAGCGCGTTTTCGGCGTGGCGCGCCTCGTCCTTTTTCATCTGCGCCACGATGGCGCGTGACGCGCGGTCGGCCTGCGGCAGGCGTTCCATGTGACTGGCCAGGTGCGCTTCCACCTGGCGCTCGGTCTCAACCACAAAGCCCAGGCTCAGCCGGTCGCCGCCCAGCCTGCCCGCCAGCACCCCGAATCCAAACGCGCCGGCGTACCACAGCGGGTTCAGCCAGGACGTGTGTTCATCCAGTTCCTGCAGCCGCTCCTGCGTCCACGCCAGATGGTCTGTTTCCTCGCGTGCCGCTGCATCAAACTGCCGCCGCAACGTATCGTCGCGCGTGGTCAGCGCCTGCGCGGTGTACATGGCCTGTGCACACACCTCGCCCACGTGGTTCACGCGCATGAGCGCGCCGGAGAGCCGTCGCTCTTCCTCGCTCAGTTCGGGCGCATCCTGCACGGCGCGCGCCGGATTCTCGCGCGTGGCCTGCGGCCGCGCGAGCAGCGTGCGCAGCGTGTTGTCGGCCGCGCCCAGCAGACGGTCTGAAAGCGAGTGCATGGCTGGCATCTTAATTCAAAGCCCTGCGACCGTGCGCAAGAGGCGGAGCAAGCAGGCGGCCAGATGTTCCTGTCAGGTGCTCATAGGTGCTCATGCTCGTGTGCCGTGGCCGGCTGCAACGCGCACCTTTGCCATGGCAGAGCGCGGCCCGGCCAGCGACGGCCTGGCGCGCCGGTCTGTTGCATATCACCAACGATCGCGCCGCGCTTTGTAGCGCAAATGCAACAGCTGGCCGCCGATTTCCGTCTTTTCCATCCAAAGTCTTTGCATGTTGGTCGCGGGTCTGTTGCAATAGACCCAGCTTCCCGATTTGGGGAGGTTGGCCCGGGGAACCGGCGGGAACTGCCACATGGCCCCTTCGCACCGGCGCCCTTAGTGTTAAACCTTGGAGAATCTTGAAATGAAAAAATCTCTGATCGCATTGGCCGTCTTGGCCACTGCCGGCCTGGGCTTTTCCGGAGTCGCGGCAGCTCAGTCTTCGGTCACTTTGTATGGCGTGGCAGATGCCGGCATCGGCAAGGCCAAGTCGGCTGGCGATGACCGTGTGCACATGCTCAGCTCGAGCATGATGAACAACGGCACCAGCCGCCTGGGCGTGCGCGGTGTGGAAGATCTGGGTAGCGGGCTCAAGGTGGGCTTCAACTTTGAGCAAGGCTTGAGCTTGAATGATGGTAGGGGCAATCTCAGCGGCGGCAACACGTGGAGCCGTGCCGCCAACGTCTGGATCGGCGGTGACTGGGGTACCTTCAAGATGGGCCGCACCCTGAATCCCTCGTTCTTTGGCGTTGCCGCTTGGGAACTGACAGGGACGGCCAACTACTCGGTGGTTGGAAATACTTACAATTTTGCTGACAGTGGCGCGCGTAACAGCAGCCAGTTCAGCTACAAGACGCCCAATTTCAATGGGCTTAGTGCCGAGCTGGGCTACATTTTCAAGAGTGACAATGTTATCGGTGGCGTAGAACGCGAGAAGTGGGACGCCAACGTGGTATATGCCAACGGCCCGATAGCTGCTGGCTTGTCTGTCAACAAGACCAAAGACTTCAAGACCCACTACTCCTTGGGTGGCAAGTACAACTTTGGCCAATTTGCGGTTGCCGCATCGTACAGCGACACCGGTGAAACCAATCTTCGGCGTCGTGGCTTTTCGCTGGGCGGCTCGTTCAATACTGGTCCGTTCACGGCTACGCTGGATCTGACGCGTGATACCAAGAATGACGTCGGCCCCAAGAAGTACACCAACGGCTTGCTGGAAGGCAAGTACGCCCTGTCCAAGCGTACTTTTGTGTATGCTGCCTACCTGCGCTTCGATGGCGAAAACAACTACGGTATTGGCATGCGCCACAATTTCTGATCACGCAGCTGCCCGCACGGGCAGTGCATGATTTCAAAGCCACCTTCGGGTGGCTTTTTTCATGGTGCGCCGTATTGTGCGCTCCATTTGGTTTCCCGGGCCGGGAGCTGCTGTTTGCAGGAAGCCCGTTTTCGGGCGGATTGGCGTTGGTGGATGACGGATGACCTCGCTGGCGCTTCGATGAGGTTGAGCGTATTGCGTCCAGCGTCCGGCGTATGCCCACCACGCTCAACGCTCAACGCCAAACCTTCATGGGCCGAGATCATCTGTCATCCGGAGCGGGGAATCGCGACGAGGGCGCCGCTTCCACGAGCGCAGGGGCTCCGCGGACGCTGCCCCACATGCGCCGCATCTGCGGGCGCGGCGGGCGATGGCGGTGCCAAGGTGGAGCGAGGAACTGCGCAGCCTGCCAAAGCCAAGCAGCAGGCCATTTTGTCTCTATTTGGTAACACAAACCCGCCAAACAGCCACTTTCTGTCGCCAGACTTTGCAAATTCTCGGGCGAGCTGTTGCAATAGATGGATCTTTCCGTCGGGAGGGTTGGTTCCGGACTGTAACGGCTGTTATGCCATGCGAACTGGCGAGCGTGCAGTTGCCTGGACCCGTGTTGAATCAGAGACAGGAGAAGTCGTGATGAAGAAGTGTCTCATCGCATGCGCCGCCATGGGTCTGGCAGGCTTGGGGTTTTCAGGCGTTGCAGTGGCGCAGTCATCCGTGACGCTGTATGGCGTGGCCGATGCCGGTATCGGCAAGGTCAAGTCAGCTGGCGATGACCGGGTGCACATGCTCAGCTCGAGCATGATGAACAACGGCACCAGCCGCCTGGGCGTGCGCGGTACGGAAGATCTGGGTGGTGGGCTCAAGGCGGGCTTCAACTTTGAGCAGGGCCTGAGCTTGAATGATGGTCAAGGCAATCTCAGCGGAGGCAACACGTGGAGCCGTGCCGCCAACGTCTGGATCGGCGGCGACTGGGGTACCCTGACCCTTGGGCGGCGCCTGAACCCCTCCTACGATGCCGAATACATGTGGGAGCTGACGGGTGGCGCCAATTACTATGTGGCCGGCCCGACATACAACTATGCCGGCCAGGGCGACACGCGCACCAGCAGCCAGTTCATGTATGCCACGCCGGACATCGGCGGATTCAGCGCGGAACTGGCGTACGTGGCCAAGGACGACAACGCAGGCAAGCACAAGTTTGACGTGGGGCTGATGTACCAGCAGGGCCCCATAGGCGTGGGCCTGGCCATCAACAAGACCAAGAGCGAGAAGACCAATTACTCGCTGGGGGGCCGCTACAGCTTTGGCCAGATCGATGTGGCCGCGTCATACGCGCGCGTGGGTGACGACAGTACCCCGACGCGCGAACGTCGCCGGTATACGCTGGGGGCCAGCTACCAGATGAATCCGTTCACCGTAACGCTGGACCTGGCGCGTGACGTGCGCAACCACACCAGCGTAAACAACAAGAAATACACCAACGGCGTGCTGGAGGGCAAGTATGCGCTGTCCAAGCGCACCTTTGTGTACGCTGCCTACCTGCGCCTGGATGGCGACAACAACTACGGGCTGGGGCTGCGACACAATTTCTGATCCCGCTGCTGCCCGCATGGGCAGTGCATGATTTCAAGGCCACCTTCGGGTGGCTTTTTTCATGGCACTGCAGTGTGCGTCGTGATTGAGTGCGGCTTGACCGCCTATCGCCCGCGTTCGGGTCGAGTGAATGGCGATGGAGCGTGGCGATGGTGGTTGCAATCCGGAATCGCGGCGGGGGCGCCGTCCCCACGGAACGGGGCGCATGAGACGACGATCCGCAACGACCAGCTGGAATGGGGTGGCACCGGCGAAGATTGTCCTCTCATCTGCACACTACCGGAGGTCGATTCTTGCGCTACAGTGATCCCATGAAAGCAGAGCCATTGCAGCAGCAGCGCCTGGACAAATGGCTGTGGGCCGCGCGCTTCTACAAGACGCGGGCGCTGGCGGTGCAGCAGGTCAAGCTGGGTCGCGTGCGCGTGGCCGGGCACGATGCCAAGCCCGCGCGTGAGCTGCGCGTGGGCGATGCGGTGTGGCTGCGGCGCGGCCGGGTTGAACTGGAGGTTGTGGTGCAGGGCCTGAGCAACGTGCGCGGCCCGGCGCCGGTTGCGCAGCAGCTTTATGTGGAGACGCCGGACAGCCAGGCCCGACGCGAGCGTGCCGCAGCCAGCCGCCGGCTGGCGCCGGAACCGGCGCACGCCATCGGCAGTGGCCGCCCGACCAAGCGCGACCGCCGGGCGTTGGACCGCGAGCGTCGTGCGGCGCTGGACGCGCGCTGGTCAGCGGTGTCGGCTTCTCGAGACCGGCGCGACTAAGTTCGCGTGCCGGGATCTGGCTCCAGCTGGCATGAGCGGGGCGGGGTGTCGTGCGCTGTGACAGGCGGTGCGCCGCGCTGCGTTGAGATGGGAGCGGCTGTTACTGCTTTCCGGCGTGGCCAGCCGGCAGGTCAGCCACCCGTGGTGACTCAAACGGCAGGAACGGGGCCCGGCTGGATCTGTGCTGAGGGCGCGCTCTGCGCCAACTCGTCGCCCAGGATCAGGCGATCCAGCTCGGCCTTGGGCGTGTCCAGGTACCTGCGGCCAAAGACCAGGTAAAAGACCAGTCCGAGTGCGGCCCAGCACAGCAGCGCGATCCAGGCCGGGCCATCCAGGAAGCCGGGCGCGCCGGGGATGAGCAGCAGGCCGAGGAAACCCAGGCTGAACACAAATCCCAGCAGCGCGACCAGCTTCTTGACCGGGGCGATTTCCGTGCACAGCGGGCCGCGGCGTCCTGTGGCGGACCAGCCAAAGAGGCGGTAGGCAACGGCGCAGTAGTAGATGAACGCCACCGAAATGCCGACCGCCGACATGTCGACGATCCACAGCAGCACCGAGCGCCCGAACCAGGGGGCGAGCAGGCAGAATGCGCAGGCAAAGAGGATGTTCACGTACGGCGTGCAGTACTTCCCGTGCAGCCGGGAAAACACCGGCGGCAGCGCCTTGGCGCGGCTCATGGCAAACATGAGGCGGCTGCAGGAAATGTAGAACCCGATCAGCCCGGTGAAAATGCCCATGCACAGCGCCAGCGCCAGCGCGGACAGGCCCAGCGTGCCCAGCAGGCCGGAGACCACCTGGCCCGTGCCCCACAGCGGCTTTTGCGCGACCAGCTCGGTCCAGGGCATGGCCACGCCGGTGGCAATGATCATGACGGAGTAGTGCGTTGCGGCAACCGCCAGCGCGGCCAGGATGAGGAACGTGGCCTTGGCCGGGGAGAAGTTGAATTCCTCGGCGGCCTGCGGCACGGTGTCAAAGCCCACGTAGGCCCAGGGCGAGATGGCGACGATGGCGCCAACGGCCGACCAGGTGGGCAGGCCCGGCTTGAACGCGGGCGAGAGGTTGCCCAGCGCGCTCTGCGGCGATGTGACCATGCCCAGCGCCACGCCGCCGGCAGCGACGAGGAGGATGACGCAGAAGTAGAACTGCGTCTGCGCGGTGGAGTCGGCGCCGCGGATGTTGAGCCAGGCAAACGCGACCAGGATGAGGCTGGCCAGCACGACCTCGCCCAGATACACGTCCCATCCGGCGACGCTGTACAGCAGCCCGATCTCCACTGCGTGCGGCCACAGGAACTTGAACAGCAGCGCAAACGCCGAGGCGTTGAGCGCGATGATGGCGCCGTACCCCATGATGAGGAACCAGCCGCAGAAAAACGCGTGCTTGCGGCCAAAGGCCAGGTACGAGTACGTGAACGCACCGCCGGTGACCGGGTACGCCTTGACCAGGTACCCTGTGCTGAGCCCGACCAGGCTCAGGATGAGGGCGCCTATCCACAGGCCCAGGATGACACCCATGGGGCCGGCCATGCCCATCCATTCGGCCGGCAACACAAAGCTGCCCCAGCCTATGGCGGATCCGAACGCAATGGCCCAGACCCAGTGCGGCTTGAAGCATTTTGTCAGTTGGGCTCTCTCTTCAGGCATGATGTCTCCTCCTCGGTTGCTGGAGCGGTGCGATGCGGGTGTCGGAGCGTGTTACAGCATCTCGTCCTTCACGTAGTACCAGCGGTACAGCCACCACTGGCCAAAGCGGCGATACGGCGCAAAGAATTCTGAAGAAATCATCTCGCGCACGTTGGGGAAAGGCAGCCGATCGCGGAAGATGGGCAGGTCAAAGGCCCCGTCGGGCTTGCCCGCGATCAGCATGGCCAGGCGCCGCCCGGCCTGCGCCGAGTACATGACGCCGTTGCCGCCGTAGCCCACCGAGTAGTAGATGGTCTGCTGGCTGTCGGGCTGCACGATGCGCGGCATCATGTCGTGGCTGACGTCGACCCAGCCCCACCACGAGTACTTGATCTCAACGTCCTTGAGCGCCGGGAACTTGCGGTGCATGTCCGCGATCAGCATGTCCTCGTACTTCTTGTCGGGCGCGTTGCGGCCGGTGATGGCACTGCGGCTGCCGATCTGCAGCGAGTTGTCGGGCATGAGCCGGTAGTAGTGGCGCAGGATGCGGGTGTCGGTGAAGAACGTGTGGGTGTGGATACCCGCTTCCTTGACTTCGGCTTCGGTCAGGGGCCGGGTCGTGATCGAGTTCGACAGGATGGGCATGAGCCGGTTCTTGAATTCCTTGTGCAGGAACTGGCCGGTGTAGCCGCCCGTGGCCACGCCCACGGCACGGGCGCGGACCGTACCGCCCGGCGTTTTCAGGTGGTGCACGCCATTTCTGGTTTCCCAGCCTATGACCGGGCTGGCCGGATGCACGGTGGCGCCCAGCGCGCGCGCCTTGCGCAGGTAGCCAAACGCCAGCTTGCCGGCATGGATGCCGGTGCCCAGTGGCTCGAGCATGGCGCCGGCGCCCTCCTTGTCGTCGACGACGTCGCGCTTGACCGTGGCCGCGTCGAAGATCTTGCAGTCGTAGTTGAACGTCTCGCGCAGCAGCTTGGCTTCCTTCTCCAGCCTGGCCATGACCTTGGGCTTGTGCGCGATGTACCAGTGGCCGCCCGGCGTGCGCTCGCACTCTATGTCCGCGATCACGCTCTCGAAGTACTCGAACGCATCCACGCACTCCTGGTGCATGCGCTTGGCCACGTCCAGCCCCCAGCGCTGTATCCACTGCGAGCGCGAGAGCCGGCCGGTTGCGCACTGCGCCTGCCCGCCGTTGCGCGTGCTGCAGCCCCAGGCGACGCGGTTGGCCTCGAGCACGGTGGCCTTGATGCCGTAGTCGCGGCCCAGCGCGATGGCTGCGTTCAGGCCGGTGAAGCCCGAGCCGATGATCACGACGTCGACGTCGACGTCACCGTCTATGGGGCCGTCGTCCGCCGGCGGCTCGCCCGCGGTGCCTATCCAGTAGGTCGGCGCGTAGTTCTCGCCCTCGCCGGGGTTGCGGTCCATCAGCGGGTCGTACGCGGGGTTGTAGGCCTTGCGGGCCGGCGTGGCCGCATCGGGTTGGGCAGAAGACGTGGTGGTGTTCATGGCAAGTTGTCTCCGAACGGAAGCTGGGCGGGCCGCCCGGACCGGCAAACCGGCCCAGGGGCGAAGATCAGCGGCTCATTTCACCGGTTGGGCCGGGCGGTTTTTGCGGAAGGCGTTCTTGACGACGATCTTGCCGTCGCGCAACGTGAAAATATCGACCATGCGGGCCTCGGTGCGATGGCCTTCCTTGTCGGTGCCGCTGAACGTGCACTCCGACACGCCGCGGTTGCCCACAACGAAGTGCGTGCCATCCAGCCATTGGGCGTCGGGCATGTTGGTCCACGCTGCTTCAAAGGCCTTGCGGACCGCTTCGCGGCCGCGGTGCGTGCTGCCCATCACGTCCGGGCCGCCCACCGTGTGAAACACGCAGTCGTCGCTCATGAAGCTCATGAGCGCGTCAATGTCGTGGTCGTTCCAAGCCTGGTTGAAGTCGATCAGTATCTGGGTATCCGAATCCATGGGTAAGCTCCATTGTTTTGCTGCCGGGATTCCAGCAGTTTACGCTGTTGCGTGGTCGCTGCGTAGGTCCACGATGAGCTCATTGTGGTACCAAATCGCCCCGGTGCAAAGCCCTGGGCGCGGCGTGGATTCAGGCGGTTCCGGTCCGGATCCGGGCGCGGGTTGTCTCCGCACGGGGCAGCCGGCGAAAGGCGCGGGCCAGCGCCTGAACGCCCGTGTCGATGTGTCGGCTTTCAATCGAGGTGAATCCCATGCGGAAGTAGCGCCTGGCGTCGCTGCCGGCCGCCTGCGTCTTGCACAGGAAGAACACGTCACCCGGTTCGATGAGTACACCTTCGCGGGCTGCCATGCGTTCCAGCTCGCGTGAATCCAGTCCCTTCGGGCCCTGCACCCAAAACGCCGAACCGCCACTGGTTGCCGTCAGTTTGCATTGCGGCAGATGACGCTGCATGGCGCGCTGCAGCAGGCCGGCCCGCTCGGCGTGCACCTGGGCCAGCTTTTGCAGCAGGGCGTGATAGTGGCCCATGCCGATGAACAGCGCCAGCGCCTGGTGCCCGAAGTTGCTGGGATGTCGGATCGTGAGGCGCCGCAGCCTGTGCAGCGCCTGCACCATGGCAACCGGCGCCACCACGTAGCCTATGCGCAGCCCGGGCGCCAGGCTCTTGGACAAGCTGCCCAGGTAGATCACGCGGCCATCGCGGTCCAGGCTCTTGAGCGCGGGCTTGGCCTTGCTGCCCCAGTTGTCCTCGGTCTCGTAATCGTCTTCGAAAATGACAAAGTCAAACTTGCGCGCGTATTCAAGCAGCGCCACGCGCCGCGGCATGCTGAGCGTGACCGTGGTCGGGCACTGGTGGCTGGGCGTGACAAAGACGTAGTCCTGCGACTCCAGCTCGGGGCCCACGACCAGCCCCTGCTCATCGACCGGCAGCGCGGTGAGCCTTGCCTGCCGCCACAGGAAAATGTTGCGCGCGTCCGGATAGCCCGGGTCTTCCATGCCCACGCGCACGCCAGTGTCCAGAAGCAGCGCCGCGGCCAGCGACAGCCCCTGCTGCGAGCCTATGGTGACGATGATTTCTTCGGCGCGCGCCTGGATCCCCCGCTGCGTCAGCAGGCGCGACTGGATTTGCTGGATCAGCGCCGGGCTGTCGCGCAGAATGCCGTCCTGCCCCCATTCGTAGGAATCGGACAGGTTCAGCGCGCGCAGGCAGCACAGCCGCCAGTCGCTCAGCGGAAACAGGCGACCGTCAAACTGCCCGTACAGGAACGGATAGGGGTATTCGTGCCAGTTGCGCGGCTTTTCAATATTGCGCTCGTGCGCAGGTGCCGGTCGGATGCGCTGCCGCCAGTCCGGTGGCGGGCGCTGCGCATCGACGTCGTTGCTGGCGTCGCGCGCCGTGGCCGGTTGCGCGTTTCGCGCGGTGCGCAGCAGGTCTTCCTCGGGCAGCACGTCGGCCACCACGTAGCCTATGCGCGCGGCCGCTTCAAGGTAGCCGTCGTCGACCAGCTGGTGGTAGACGATGATGACGGTGTTGCGCGAGACATTGAGCGCGCGCGCAAGTGCGCGGGTGGAAGGCAGGTAACTGCCCTTGGGCAACACGCCGTCCAGGATCGCGGCCACCAGCATGTGGCGCATCTGCGTCTGCAGCGATTGCGAGGTGTCGCGATACGGAGCCCATAAGGCATCCCACAGCACGCCGCCCGCTTGAGACTGTTTTGACGGTGTTGCCATGATGCAGTATTCTTGCGCACGTTTGACTCTCACTATACCCACAAAAGCCCGTTTCGGGCCAGGGCGGCTGCCCGAGGTCGCCAGCGCATGGCTGCGCAGCCGACAGGGCGCCGGTGGTGGGTGGGCCGCTGCCGACCCTGTCGGGCGGTCCGGACCATGGATGGCAAGGCGGCTTGCCTCTGTTGCCTGGCTGGTTGCGGGGCCGCGTTTTTCATGAAAGGCTGTATGTCAGCTACCGACACCCTTGCGGCAACGCGCGTGGTGCGCGCGTCCGAGTTGTTTGGCTTTGAGACCGAGCTGCAGGTGCATGCGCTTGCTGAGCCCAGCGACCTCACGCCGCAGCGCGATCCGGATTACCAGTTCGACCCGGAAGTGACGCTGGCGCTGCTGGTGGGCTTTGAGCACAATCGGCGCGTCCTCATCCAGGGGCTGCACGGCACCGGCAAATCCACGCACGTCGAGCAGGTGGCGGCACGCCTGAACTGGCCGTGCATGCGCGTGAACCTGGACGGGCACATCAGCCGCATGGACCTGGTTGGCAAGGACACCATCGTGCTGCGGCAGGGGCAACAGGTGATCGAGTGGCAGGACGGCATCGTCCCCTGGGCGCTGCAGCAGCCCATGGCGCTGCTGTTCGATGAATACGACGCGGGCCGCCCCGATGTCATGTTCGTCATCCAGCGCCTGCTGGAGAAGGACGGGCAGTTCACGCTGGTCGAGCAAAACCGGGTTCTGCAGCCGCACCCGCAGTTCCGCATTTTTGCAACCGCCAACACGGTGGGGCAGGGCAACACCAGCGGCCTGTACCATGGCGTGCAGCGCCTGAACCAGGCTCAGCTGGACCGCTGGAGCCTGGTCACGCAGCTCAATTACCTGCACCCGGATGTGGAGGCGCGCATCATCTGCGCGCATGCGCCGGAGCTGGCCACGCCTGCGGGCGACGTGCTGGTGCGGCGCATGATCGCGCTGGCCGCCATGACGCGCAACGGCTTTGCCGCCGGTGATATCTCCACGCTGATGACGCCACGCACGCTCATCATGTGGGCTGAAAACATGCGCTTTTTCACCGATGTGGCGCAGGCGTTCCGGCTGACCTATCTGAACAAGTGCGAAGAAGAGGAGCGGGTGTTCGTGGCCGAATATTTCCAGCGCTGCTTCGAGCAGGAACTGCCCGATTCGTTTGTCCATCACCACGATGCCCAGCGGATCGAAGGCGATGCATGATCCATCTGATTGCAAACGATGCTCAGCACACCCAAGCGCATGACGGATGACGTCGCTGGCGCTTCGATAAGGTTGAGCGTATTGCGTCCAGCCAGTACGCCGTCCAGCGTCCGGCGAGTAAGCCGTCCAGCGTATGCCGCTCAACGCTCAACGCTCAACGCTCAACGCTCATGGGCCGAGATCATCTGTCATCCGGTAAGCTGGCTGTACTTGTTCATCAAGTGAATCCATGATGCCTGCCGCATTGCACGCCGAAGCGCCCTGAACCATGGGGAGGAACCAGCGCCTGCTTTCGGCGCCCGCACAGGCCCGGCGCCAGCGCCGGCTCGACCGGCTGACCACGGTGGGCCTGCGCGCGCTCTCCGGAGCCCCGCGGCTGTTCTACCGCAACCTGCGGCTGTATGATGCCGGCACGCCGTTGCGCTTCATCGCGCCGCACCTGGCTTGCGACGAGGCCGACGGGCTGGCCGCGCGCCGCGCCCTTGCCGATGCGTATGCGCTGCGCCGGCTCTGGACCCGGCCCGAAGTGCACCTGCTTCATGCGCCGCAGCCGCCGCTGGCGCGCCTGTTCT
The DNA here is from genome assembly GCA_023228705.1 of Ottowia sp. Lineage (GTDB taxonomy): Bacteria > Pseudomonadota > Gammaproteobacteria > Burkholderiales > Burkholderiaceae_C > Ottowia. Next base: position 11,815 of record JALOAS010000081.1, read on the forward strand.
ACGAGTGGTTCGAAGTCTTTCGCGTGGAAACGCTGGCGCCTGACAGCTGGCCCGGTGCACGGCAGAACATCGACCTGCATTTCCGGCAGTGGAGCGGACGCTTCCATGACGCCACGCTCATGGAGTCGCGGCTGGGGCCGCTGCTATTTGGCGTCATCCAGCTGGTGCGCTGGCGCCTGCACGGCGTCTTGCCGGAGGAGCGCTTCCTGGACACCATGACCGGCGCCATCCGCGGCGTGGTCGATGAGCTGGGTCCCCTGGTGCGCGTCATGGCGCGCAACACGCGGGACCCGGCGCGGTTTGCGCCCGCGTCACGCGATGCTGCGCTGCAGATCTTGCAGGTGATCGGTGACTTGGAGGCCGGCGCACCGGCGGCAGCGCAGGCCGTGCGGCCAGGCCGCCGGGATTTTTATCTGGCGTTTGACCTGGACGGCGGCGATGCGGCGGCCTTGCCGATTGCCGCAGGCAGCGCGCGCACGCCCGGCGCAGCCGCGGGCGCCGGCTACCGCGTGTTCACGCATGCGTTTGATGCCGAGCGGCCGGCGGACCGGATGGTGCGGCGCGCGCTGCTGCAGGAATACGCGCTGACGCTGGCCGCGTCTGCAGCGCGGCTGCGCCTGCCGCTGCGGCGGCTGGCGCGCGAGCTGTCGCAGGTGCTGCAGCGGCCGCGGGTTGACGACTGGCACTTCGAGCAGGAGTATGGGCGCATAGACGCACGGCAACTGACGCGGCTGGTGACCTCGCCGCTGGAGCAGCGCCTGTTCCAGCGGCCGCGCCAGACCGGGCAGACCGACGCGGCGCTCACGCTGCTCATCGATTGCTCCGGATCGATGCGACAGCATGCTGAGGCGCTGGCCTTGTTTGCCACGGCGTTGAACCGCATGGCGGGCATCGCGCAGGTGCCGCTGGAAGTGCTGGGGTTCAGCACGCGCAGCTGGAACGGCGGCCGCGCCCGCGCCGAGTGGATGCGCCAGCGCCAGCCCGAGAACCCGGGCCGGGTTGCCGAGCGCCTGCACCTGGTGTTCCAGTCGTTTGACATGCGTCCCGTCCGCGCGCGGCAGCACATTGCCGCGCTGCTGCGCCCGGTGTTGTACCGCGAGGGGCTGGACGGCGAGGCCGTGGCCTGGGCCGGGCGGCGCCTGGCGATGGCCGACGCCCGTCGCCGCGTCCTGCTGGTGCTGTCCGACGGCTGTCCCAGCGAAACGGCCACCGTGCAACTCAACGGCGCGCACTACCTGGAGCAGCACCTGCACGCGGCGGTGGGCCGGCTCGGGCGCCGCGGCATCGAGGTGATCGGCATCGGCCTGGGGCTGGACCTGCGCCACTTCTACCCACTGGACCTGCCGGTGGAAGTCGAGCGGCTGCTGCACGCAAGCACGTTCCGCGCCTTGTGGCGCCTGCTGTGGCAGCCCGGCAGCGCGCTGCGCTGAGCGCGCATCTGCCGCTGCGCCGTGCGGGAGTCAGCTGCCCTGCAGCGCGGTCACGGTCATGACGCAGAGGATGTCGGCGACGCTGCAGCCGCGCGAGAGATCGTTTGCAGGCCGCGCCAGCCCCTGCAGCAGCGGGCCCACGGCCAGCGCGCCACCCAGCCGTTCGACCAGCTTGTAGCCGATGTTGCCGGCATTGATGTCCGGAAAAACCAGCACGTTGGCGCGGCCTTCGACCTGGCTGTGCGCCAGCTTGCGCACGGCGATCTGTGGCACCAGCGCGGCGTCGGCCTGCACCTCGCCATCAACGCGCAGTTGCGGTGCCAGCTCGCGCAACCGTGCCGTGGCCGCCTGCGTCTTCCTGACCAGCGCATGCTGCGCGCTGCCCTGCGTGGAAAAAGACAGCATGGCCACGCGTGCCTCATCGTCCAGCAGTTGCCCGGCGCTGCGCGCACCGGCCAGCGCAATCTGTGCCAGTTCGTCTGGGTCGGGGTCTATGACCAGGCCGCAGTCGGTAAAAATCAGCGCCTGCGCCGACACGTGGCCGGTCTGCGGCACCATGAGGAAGAAGCTGGAGACCAGTTGCGCGTTCTCCTGCTTGCCAATGACCTGCAGTGCGGCGCGCACCACGTCGGCCGTGGTGTGCACGGCGCCGCCGACGCAGCCATCGGCCGCGCCGGTGGCCACGAGCAGGTTGGCGTAGACCAGCGGCTGGCGCGCCTGCTCCAGCGCCTGCGCGGGCGTCATGCCCCGGTGGCGGCGCTTGTCGTGAAGCGCGTTGGCCAAATCCTGCAGGTCGGGCGCCTGCGCCGGGTCCATGCATTGCAGCCCGTCCGGCAACGCGCCGGGCCAGCCCAGCGCATGCGCGGCGGTGGCCACGGCCTTTTCATCGGCCAGCAGCACGACACGCGCCAGCTGCTGCTGCTGCGCGAGCAGGGCGGCCTCGAGGATGCGCCCGTCGCCTGCCTCGTAGAGGACGATGCGGCGTTGCAGCTGGCGCGCGCGCTGCACCAGGCCTTGCAGCAGCGGGCTGGTCGTCATGCGCTCGGGCAGCGCGGACCAGCGCGGGGAAGTGGGCGTGGAGGGCGTGGTGTTCATGGGGGATGTCTCGGTATCTGCAAATGGGAGCAAGGGGCAGGCAGCAAGGCGGGCCCGCCAAGCGTTGCGCCCGATCATGCCGGATCATGGGGCGGCCCGTGTGCAACATGAAAAATGCCGGCGGGCAAGAGGCTTGCCGGCCGGCATGTGGCTTCAGGATGCCTGCCTGTGCAGGCGTTCCGGGCGGGTGCTCAGACGTAGTCCTTGTACTTGTCGAGCAGGCGGGTCGGCTTGGCCAGCGCGTCGCGGCGGAACGGGTCGCC
>JALOAS010000082.1 GCA_023228705.1 Ottowia sp.
TCCCGCTGGCCGCGTTCGAGCGCCAGGTGCGCGGCTACAAGATCAGCAAGCGCTTTGACAGCGATATTTCCGGTGTCTGTGCCGGCATGGCGATCCGGCTGGACGGCCAGACCGTACAGAGCGTGCGCCTGTCCTTTGGCGGCATGGCCGGCATCGTCAAGCGCGCCGCGCAGGCGGAGGCAGCCATCGCCGGACAGCCCTGGACCGAGAGCACGGTGCGCCAGGCGCAGCAGGCGCTGGCGCGCGACTTCAAGCCCATGACCGACATGCGCGCATCGGAGGCCTACCGCCTGCAGGTGGCGCAAAACCTGATCGAGCGACTGTGGCTGGAAACACGGCCCGAACAACCGCTGTCGCGCTCGCAAACCAACGTGTTTGACGTGATGCCGCACGCCATCGCATGACACAACGGCTGCCCCCCAGCCAAGGCATCCATATAAGTCCATCATGAACAAACCCGAACCCTCCCCGATGCGTTACCCGGATACGCCCTTTGCCGACTACAAGGACAACCTGGCGTTCCGCTTTGACGCCGAGCGCGAGCGCCAGCAATACGGCGCCGGCCGGCGCGTGGGCATCAGCCGCCCGCACGAGTCGGCCTGGCAATACATGAACGGTACGGCCGAGTACACCGACGACGTGCCCGAGCGCCAGGGCACGCTGCATTGCGCGCTGGGCCTGGCGCCCATCGCACGCGGCCGCCTCAAGTCCATCGACCTGCAGGCCATCGCAGCCATGCCCGGCGTCGTCCGCGTGCTCACCGCTGCCGACGTGCCCGGCCACAACGACTGCGGCACCACCGGCAGCGACGAGCCCATCCTCTGCACCGGCGAGATCAGCTACTTGGGTCAACCCCTTTTTGCCGTCGTGGCCCAAACGCGGCTCCAGGCGCGCCAAGCTGCCGCACTGGCCAGAAAAGTGCTGCAGTTGGAAGAACAAACCCCCATCCTGACCAAGCGCGATGCGCATGCGCTGGGCCAGTACGCCACGCCCGAACAGCACCTGGTTCGCAGCGCCAGCGGCGGCGGCCGCAAAGACGTGCAAGCTGCCATTGCCGCAGCGCCGCAGCGCCTGCAGGGCCAGTTTGCCGTGGGCGGCCAGGAGCAGTTCTACCTGGAAGGACAGATCAGCTACGCGCTGCCCACCGAGGCCGGCGGCATGCACCTGTACTGTTCGACCCAGCACCCCAGCGAGATGCAGCAGCTGGTGGCGGCAGCGCTGGGCATACGCCAGCACGCCGTGCTGGTTGAAACCCGGCGCCTGGGCGGCGGCTTTGGCGGCAAGGAGCAGCAGTCGGCGCAGCCGGCCTGCATCGCCGCGGTGGCGGCCAGCCTGCTGGGCCGGCCGGTCAAGCTGCGGCTGGACCGTGACGACGACTTCCTCATCACGGGACGCCGGCACAGCTTCTGGTACGAGTACGACGTGGGCTACGACGACGCCGGCCGCATCCTGGGCGTGACGCTGACGCTGGTGTCCAACGCCGGGCACTCGGCCGACCTCTCCGGCCCGGTGCTGACGCGCGCGATCACGCACTTTGACAACGCGTACTGGCTGCCCGAAGTCACCATGGACGGGTACAACGCCCGCACCAACACGCAGAGCAACACCGCGTTCCGCGGCTTTGGCGGCCCGCAGGGGGCAATCTGCGTGGAAGACATCATCGACCACATTGCACGCCGGCTGGGCAAGGACCCGCTGCAGGTGCGGCGCGCCAACTTCTACGGCAAGACCGAGCGCAACGTCACGCCCTACGGCCAGGTGGTGCAGGACAACGTCATCCACGAACTGGTCAACGAGCTGGAGGCCTGCGCCGACTACCAGGGCCGGCGCAAGGCGGTGCGCGCGTTCAACGCGCAAAGCCCGGTGCTCAAGCGCGGCCTGGCGCTGACGCCGGTCAAGTTCGGAATCAGCTTCAACAGCATCTGGCACAACCAGGCCGGCGCGCTGGTGCACGTCTACCTGGACGGCTCGGTGCTCGTCAACCACGGCGGCATAGAGATGGGCCAGGGGCTCAACTCCAAGATCTTCAACGTCGTGGCGCAGGAGCTGGGCATCAACTTCGAGCGCATCCGCATGTCCAACACCGACACCAGCAAGGTGGCAAACACCTCGGCCACGGCGGCGTCGACCGGCTCCGACCTCAACGGCAAGGCCGCGCAGGACGCGGCGCGCCAGATCCGCGCGCGGCTGGCCGCCTGGGCCGCTGACAAGCACGACGGCAGCGCCGAAGACGTGCGCTTCGAGAACGACCACGTCCACGTGGCCGGCAAGGTGCTGCCGTTTGAGGAAGTCATCAACGGCGCGTACTTCGACCGCGTGCAACTCTGGTCCGACGGCTTCTACAAGACGCCGGGGCTCTCCTGGGACGGCGAGAAGATGCAGGGCAGCCCCTTCTACTACTACGCCTACGGCGCCGCCGTCAGCGAGGTGCTGGTCGACACGCTGACCGGCGAGTGGAAGCTGCTGCGCAGCGACATGCTGCACGACGTGGGCAACTCGCTCAACCCCGGCACCGACATCGGCCAGATCGAGGGCGCGTTCATCCAGGGCATGGGCTGGCTCACCACCGAGGAACTCGTGTGGCACCCCAAGACCGGACGGCTCACGACGCATGCGCCCAGCACGTACAAGATCCCCACGGCCAACGACTGCCCGCCGGTGTTCAACGTGCGGCTGTACCGCAACAGCAACAAGAAAGACGCCATCTACCGCAGCAAGGCGGTTGGCGAGCCGCCGCTGCTGCTGCCGTTTTCGGTTTTCTTTGCCATCCGCGACGCGGTGTCGGCGGTGGGCGAACACCAGGTCGACGTGCCGCTGCGCGCACCGGCCACCAGCGAGGCCATCCTGCGTGCCGTGACCGCCGTCAAGGCCGCGCATGCGGCAGCTGCCGACCCGGGAGCACGCGCCGGCACGACGCAGCCTGAACCGGCCAGCACCGAACCGGCCCTGTCCTGACAGCCAGGCCGGCCACAACGCCGTGTGCGCCATCCTGATGCCAAACAAGCTGGCGCCCCCGGCGCCGGATGGCAGGGCCGCGGCCAGGCACGGCGCCCCTGGCCGCAGCGGTTCTGCACCCGTTTCCCCACCACCTGACCCAAAAACACAAACGAGGAGATCACGTCATGGGCCTGCTTGAACGCGTCTTCAAACTGCAAGAGCACGAAACCACCGTGCGCACGGAAGTCATCGCCGGAGCCACCACGTTCCTGACGATGGCGTACATCATCTTCGTCAACCCCATCATCCTGGGCGACGCCGGCATGCCGCACGACGCCGTGTTCGTCGTGACCTGCCTGGCCGCGGCCATAGGCACCATCATCATGGCGCTGTACGCCAACTACCCCATCGCCATGGCGCCGGGCATGGGGCTGAACGCGTACTTCACGTATACCGTGGTCATCGGCATGGGCTACACGTGGCAGGAAGCGCTGGGCATGGTCTTCATCTCCGGCTGCCTGTTCATCCTGGTCACGCTGATCGGCCTGCGCAGCGCCATCGTCAGGGCCATCCCCGGCTCGCTGGCCAGCGCCATCGCCGCCGGCATCGGCCTGTTCCTCGGCCTCATCGCGCTGGAGCAGGCCGGCATCGTCGGCGCCAGCGAGGCGACGCTGGTGACGCTGGGCAACCTGCAGCAGGTCTCGGTGGTGCTGGCGGCCATCGGCTTTGTCGTCATCGTCGCGCTGGACCGCTTCAGGGTGCCCGGTGCGATCCTGATCGGCATCGTCGGCGTCACCATCGCCTCGTTCTTCTTTGCCGGCAACGAATTCAAGGGCGTGGTTTCGGCACCGCCGTCGATCGCGCCCACCTTCTTCAAGCTCGACCTCAGGGGGGCGCTCAGCCACGGCTTCCTCAACGTGGTCCTGGTCTTCTTCCTGGTCGAGCTGTTTGACGCGACCGGCACGCTCATGGGCGTGGCCAAGCGCGCCGGCCTGCTCGTTCCCGGCGAGATGCGGCGCCTGAACAAGGCGCTGTTCTCGGACGGCGTCGCCATCTTCTTCGGCTCGCTGCTCGGCACCTCCAGCACCACCGCGTACGCCGAGAGCGCGGCGGGCGTGCAGGCCGGCGGCCGCACGGGGCTGACCGCGCTGACGGTCTGCGTGCTGTTCCTGCTCGCGCTGTTCTTTGCGCCGCTGGCCGGCGTGGTCCCGGCGTACGCCACGGCGCCGGCGCTGCTGTTCGTCTGCTGCATCATGGCGCGCGAGCTGGCCGAGGTCAACTGGGAAGACATCACCGAGTCGGTGCCTGCCGTGCTGACCGCGATCATGATGCCGCTGACCTACTCCATTGCCAACGGCCTGGCCTTTGGCTTCATCAGCTACGCCGCCATCAAGCTGCTCTCCGGCCGCGTGCGCGAAGTGAACTGGTTGGTCTGGCTTATTGCGCTGGTCTTCCTGCTCCGCTTCTGGTACATCGGCTCCTGAAAACCCCTGTCCTTCGGGGTGGCCCCGGGCGCATTCCGCCCGGGGCCACCCGCACCTGAACGTCCATGCAAGCCTACCGCTCCCAACTGCTCCGCTTCAATCCTTCCGGCCAGGCGCTGCACGAGAGCGACGGCATGCTCGTGGTCTGCGGTGACGAGAGCGGCATCCAGCGCGTGCTGGACGCCGGCCCATACCGCGACGTGGCCCGCCGCCACCCGCGCATTCCCATCACGCACTGGCCCGACCGCATCGTTGCCCCCGGCTTTGTCGACATGCACGTGCACTACCCGCAGACCGACATCATCGGCTCGCCAGCCGATGGCCTGCTGCCCTGGCTGGAAAACCACACCTTCCCGGCCGAGGCGCGCTTTGCCGACCCCGGCCACGCGGCCGAGGTCGCCGCCTTCTTCTTTGACGAGCTGCTGCGCCAGGGCGTGACCACGGCGCTCACCTTCTGCACCACGCATCCCGCTTCGGTCGACGCGTACTTTCAACGCGCCGAGCGCTACGGGCTGCGCATGCTGGGCGGCAAGGTACTGCAAGACCGCAACACGCCCGAGGGACTGCGTGACGACACCGGGCAAAGCCTGGCCGACAGCGAGGCGCTGCTGCAGCGCTGGCACAACAAGGGCCGCCTGGGCTACGCGCTGACGCCGCGCTTTGCGCCCACCAGCAGCGAGGCGCAGCTGCGCGGCGTGGGCGAGCTGGCGGCCCGGTACCCCGACGCATGGGTCCACTCGCACCTGTCGGAAAACCACGACGAGATAGCCTGGGTGGCCAGGCTGTTTCCCGACGCCCGCTCGTACCTCGACGTCTACCGGCGGTTCGGCCTGCTGCGCGAGCGCGCCGTCTACGCGCACTGCATCCATGTGGACGACGCTGACCGCCGCCTCATGCAGGAGACCGGTGCCGCCGCCGCCGTCTGCCCCACCAGCAACCTGTTCCTCGGCAGCGGTTTCTTCGACCATCTGGTCGCCGATGCGCACGGCCTGCTTTATGGCCTGGGCAGCGACGTGGGCGGCGGCACCAGCTTCAGTCCGTTCCGTACCATGCTCGCGGCGTACTACGTGGGCCGCGAAAGCCACACCAAGGACGGCATCAGCCTCAAGCCGTCCAAACTGTGGTGGCAGCACACCGGTGGCGCGGCCCGGGCGCTGGGGCTTGAAGGCGTGATCGGCACGCTGCAAAAAGACAGCGAAGCCGACTTCGTCGTCCTCAACCCGCAGGCCACGCCGCTGCTGGCGCGCAAGACGGCACGCGCGCAGGACCTGGAAGAGCTGCTGTTTGCCCTCATCGTGCTGGGCGACGACCGACTGGTCGAGCGCGTGGTCATCGCATGACCTGGCTTGACTGGCAAGCACCGTCAGCTCCGGATGGCAGACTGGAGCGTTGGGCGTTGGGCGTTGGGCGTTGGGCGTGGTGGGCACACACTGGACGCTGAACGCTTGACGCCAAACCTTCATCAGCCGCCGCAGGCGGCTTTCATACGAGGCCCGCAAGGGCCGAGATCATCGGTCATCCAGAGCGGGGAATCGCGGCGAGGGCGCCATGGGGAGGTTGAGCGTTTGGCGTGGCGCATGACGGATGACCTCGCTGGACGCTGGACGCCGGACGGCCAACGGTCTTCGGAGGCCAGCCCCCTGGCCGATAGGGAGGTTGAGCGTTGCGCGAACGCCAAACGCTGGACGCAATCCGCTCAACCTCTTTTCATCATCAGCCGCCGCAGGCGGCTTTCATCCAGGGCCCGCAAGGGCCGAGGTCATCCGTCATGCGCCCGATGTTGCCGGGCAATACCCCGTGCGAGCGGCGCCTCGCCGCGATGGGTCGGGCTATCCCTGCCGCAGCCGCGCCACCGCATCCCGCAACGCATGCACCGCCGCGTCCACCTCGGCCTCGGTGGTGAACCGGCCCAGCGACAGCCGCAGCGACGCGCTGGCCTGCTCGTCGCTCAGGCCCAGCGCGCGCAGCACGTGGCTGGGCTTCGGATCGGCCGAATCGCAGGCCGACCCCGTCGATACCGCCACGTCCGGCATGGCGAGCATGAGCGCTTCACCATCCACGCCGTCAAAGCGCAGGTTGATGTTCTGCGGCACGCGCTGCGTTGCGTTGCCGTTCAGATACCAGCCCGGCACGCCCTGCAGACCATCGAGCAGCCGCCGGCGCAGTGCATGCGCGCGCGCTTCGTCCGCGTCCATCTCGGCCGCGGCGATGCGAAACGCCTCGCCCATGCCCACGATCTGGTGCGTGGCCAGCGTGCCGGAGCGCATGCCGCGCTCGTGCCCGCCGCCGTGCATCTGCGCGTGCAGGTGCACGCGCTGGCGCCGGCTCACGTAAAGCGCGCCCATGCCCTTGGGTCCGTGCGTCTTGTGCGCGGTCAGGCTCATCAGGTCCACGGGCAGCTCGTGCACGCGGATCGGCACCTTGCCCGTGGCCTGCGCCGCATCGACATGAAAGAGCACGCCCTGCCTGCGGCAGATCGCGCCCAGTGCCGCCACGTCCTGGATGACGCCGATCTCGTTGTTGACCAGCATCACGCTGGCCATCACCGTATCCGGGCGCAGGGCGTCCGTGAACGCCTCGGCATCAAGCAGGCCCTCGGCGTCCACGCCCAGGATCGTCACCTCCAGGCCCTGGCGCTCCAGTTCCGCCACCGTATCCAGGACCGCCTTGTGCTCGGTTGCCACCGTCACGATGTGCCGGCCACGCTTCTGATAATGCGCGGCACCGCCCAGCAGCGCCAGGTTGTTGCTCTCGGTGGCGCCTGAAGTCCAGATGATCTCCTGGCTGTCGGCGCCGATCAGCGCCGCCACCTGTGCACGTGCCTTCTCCACCGCGCGCGCGGCGTCCCAGCCCCAGCGGTGCGTGGTACTGGCCGGGTTGCCATAATGCGCGCCCAGCCAGGGCATCATGGCGTCCACGACACGCGGGTCCACGCGCGTCGTTGCCGCGTTGTCCAGGTAGATGGGAAAAGCTGCCGCCTGCGCCATGCCGGCAAGTGTAGGCCCTCGCGCGTTCCCACGCCAGCAGCGGGGCGACCCGGGCCGGGACCGGTGCCTGCCTCGCGCTGCTCCAGCCACGCGCGAGCGCATGACGGATGATCTCGGCCCTGGCAGGCCTTGTATGAAAGCCGCCTGCGGCGGCTGATGAAGGTTTGGCGTCCAGCGTCCAGCGTCCAGCGTGAACCCACCACGCTCAACGCTCAACGCTCAACCTGTCCGGATGACCGATGATCCCGGCCCTTGCGGGCCTCGTATGAAAGCCGCCTGCGGCGGCTGATGAAGGTTTGGCGTCCAGCGTCCAGCGTGAACCCACCACGCTCAACGCTCAACGCTCAACGCTCAACGCTCAACGCTCAACGCTCAACGCTCAACGTGAATCATGGCGGCGCAGCCGCAGTCATTGCCGCCGCGCAGCGGCGAGATCATCTGTCATACGGAAGGCCGACCAAGCGTGCCGCTCACAAATAATTTTGCGGGTCGCCCTTGAAAACAACCGGGGCGTCCTTCATCTTGGCACTCGTTGCCGGCGAGTGCTGACAAAGCACCCGCCGTGGACACCGGAGGCCATGCCGGCGGCGCCTGTCTGCCTGTGAGGCTTCCAAGCATTCATCGTTCATCAACTTAGTACCAGGAGTCATCCATGAAACTGCGTCCGCTCGCTGATCGCGTGATCGTAAAGCGCCTCGACAATGAGACCAAAACAGCCGGAGGCATCGTCATCCCCGAGAGCGCGGCCGAAAAGCCCGACCAGGGTGAGGTCCTTGCCGTTGGCCCTGGCCGCCGTGACGAAGACGGAGACCGCATCAAGCCCGACGTCAAGGTGGGTGACCGCGTGCTCTTTGGCAAGTACAGCGGCCAGACCGTGAAGGTCGACGACGACGAGCTGCTCGTCATGAAGGAAGACGACCTGTTTGCCATCGTCGAGCAGTGATTCCCCGGGTGCAGGCGCAGGGCGCGATATGCGCGGCGCATGACCACCCTTGTTTTTTGATTCAAGATTTGACCGGCCGCCTCACGCTGAACACGAGACGCCCGGTCCACAACGGAGATTTTTCAAATGGCAGCAAAAGATGTAGTTTTTGGCGGTGAAGCCCGCGCGCGCCTGGTCGAGGGCGTGAATATCCTGGCCAACGCGGTGAAGGTGACCCTGGGCCCCAAGGGCCGCAACGTCGTGCTCGAGCGCAGCTTTGGCTCGCCCACGGTAACCAAGGACGGGGTCTCGGTCGCCAAGGAAATCGAGCTCAAGGACAAGCTGCAGAACATGGGCGCGCAACTGGTCAAGGAAGTGGCTTCCAAGACCAGCGACGATGCCGGTGATGGCACCACGACCGCCACCGTGCTGGCGCAGGCCATCGTTGACGAGGGCATGAAGCACGTGGCCGCCGGCATGAGCCCCATGGAGCTCAAGCGCGGCATAGACAAGGCCGTCTCGGCGCTGGTTGAGCAGCTGCAAAATGCCAGCCGCGCCACCACCACCAGCAAGGAAATTGCCCAGGTCGGCGCCATCTCGGCCAACGCGGACGAGTCCGTTGGCAAGATCATTGCCGACGCCATGGACAAGGTCGGCAAGGAAGGCGTCATCACCGTCGAGGACGGCAAGAGCCTGGAAAACGAGCTGGACGTGGTCGAGGGCATGCAGTTTGACCGCGGCTACCTCTCGCCCTACTTCATCAACGACGGCGACAAGCAGGTGGCCAACCTGGAAGACCCGTACGTGCTGCTGTTCGACAAGAAGATCAGCAACATCCGGGACCTGCTGCCCACGCTGGAAGCGGTGGCCAAGGCCAGCCGCCCGCTGCTCATCATCGCCGAAGACGTCGACGGTGAAGCACTGGCCACGCTGGTGGTCAACACCATCCGCGGCATCCTGAAGGTCGTCGCGGTCAAGGCGCCCGGTTTTGGCGACCGCCGCAAGGCCATGCTGGAAGACATTGCCATCCTCACCGGCGGCAAGGTCATTTCCGAGGAAGTCGGCCTGACGCTGGAAAAGGTCGAGCTGTCTGATCTGGGCCAGGCCAAGACGGTCGAGGTGGGCAAGGAAAACACCACCATCATCGACGGTGCCGGCAGCAGCGAGGACATCGAGGCGCGCATCAAGCAGATCCGCGTGCAGATCGAGGAAGCCACCAGCGACTACGACCGCGAGAAACTGCAGGAGCGCGTGGCCAAGCTGGCTGGCGGCGTGGCCGTCATCAAGGTGGGTGCCGCGACCGAGGTTGAGATGAAGGAGAAGAAGGCCCGTGTCGAGGACGCGCTGCACGCCACGCGTGCCGCCGTCGAGGAAGGCATCGTGGCTGGCGGTGGCGTTGCGCTGCTGCGTGCCCGTCAGTCCGCTGGCGAGATCAAGGGCGTCAACGTGGACCAGGACGCCGGCATCAAGATCGTGCTGCGCGCCGTGGAACAGCCGCTGCGTGAAATCGCCCGCAACGCGGGTGACGAAGCCTCGGTGGTGGTCAACAAGGTGCTTGGCGGCAAGGACGACTACGGCTACGACGCGGCCACCGGCAAGTACGGCCAGCTCATCGAGCTGGGCATCCTGGACCCGACCAAGGTGACCCGCACCGCGCTGCAGAATGCGGCTTCGATTGCCGGCCTGCTGCTGACCACCGAGTGCATGATCGCCGAAACACCCAAGGAAGACGACGCCGCCGGCGCCGCTGCCATGGGGGGCATGGGCGGCATGGGTGGCATGGGCGGCATGGGCATGTAAGCAGCCGCTCCGGACCAGGCAGGCGCAGCAACTGCGCCTGCCCACCCGCAGACCGCAAAGCCGTCGGCCATCATCAGGCCGGCGGCTTTTTTCATGGCGGGGGCGCCGTCTGCACTCGGGCGCCAGGCTGCCGCGCGCCGCGTCAGCGGGAGCCGGCCGGCAGCAACCGGATGAGCTCGCCATCTGCTGCATCCGTGAGCACGTACAGCAGGCCATCGGGCCCCTGGCGCACGTCACGGACGCGCTGGCCACGCTCGGCCAGCAGCTTGTGTTCGGCCACGACCTGCCCGTTCGCCATCTCGATGCGGTCCAGGTAGCCGAACTTGAGCGAGCCGACAAACAGGTTGCCCCGCCAGTCGGCGCCGTAGCGGCTGCTGGTCAGGAAGGCCATCCCGGACGGCGCGATCGAAGGCGTCCAATGATGCCAGGGCTGCTCCAGCCCCGGCTTGGCGGTCAGCCCCTCGGCAACCGGACTGCCGTCGTAGTTCACCCCGTAGCTGATCACCGGCCAGCCATAGTTGCGGCCTGGCGCCAGGCGGTTGATCTCGTCGCCGCCGCGCGGGCCGTGCTCGTGCATCCAGAACGTCCCGTCCGGCGCCAGCGCCAGGCCCTGGCCATTGCGATGCCCCAGCGTCCAGATCTCCGGCAGGGCGTCTGCCTGTCCGGCAAACGGGTTGTCAGCCGGCACGCTGCCGTCCTTGCCGACACGCACGACCTTGCCCAGGTGATTGTCCAGCGCCTGCGCGCCCCAGCGCTCTGAAAACCGCTCGCCAAGCGTGAGCAGCAGCGTCCCGTCGGGTTGACCCTGCAACTGGTATTCGGCAATGCGGCAGCCAAAATGCAGGCGGCCGGCCACCCGGGGCTGCTGCCGGAAGATGACTTGCACGTCTTGCAGCTCCCGCTCGTTTTGCGCCAGCTGCGCCCGCGCCAGCGCCGTGCTGTTCCTTCCGCTGCCGTCGGGCTCGGAAAAGCAAAAGTACAGCGTCCTGTTGCTGGCGAAATCCGCGTCCAGGATCAGGTCCAGCAGGCCACCCTGCCCGCCGGCGGCCACGTCGGGCAGCCCGTGCAGCGGCGCGCTGCGCCGGCCCCCGGCGTCGATGAGGCGCAAGTGCCCCGGCCGCTCGGTCACCAGGAAGCGGCCGTCCGGCAGGAAGGCCACCGCCCACGGATGCACGAGGCCGTCTGCAACCACCTCCGGAACCACCTGCTGCGCGCCGGCGCGCGCTGGCGCCAGCGCCAGCAGGCCGCAAGCAAGCACAAGGGACAGGCAACGCATGAACATGCCCGCATTGTCGGCATGAAATCCATGGCAAGTCAAACGGATGCCCGAACAACGCCCGGATTGCCGCTTTCGTCCCGCCGCACCGGTCGCGCACCCGTGCCGATTCAGGCCAGCGAGCCAGCGCAAGCGCCAAAAGGGTCGGCGCTGGCAAAGAGTCTAGAATACAAAAGCTTGTGCACAACGAGGACGCACCAGCCACCATACGGCAGACAATACGTACGGCACAGCCTCCGGCTGGTGCGGTTGACCGGCCAGCCTTCGCAATCCCAGCATACCGTGTACCTTGGGGCGCAGAGCGTGCCGCGCTGCCGTAGACCAAAAACCTTTTCTGAGGGGGACATTTTTGTGAACAAGACCGAGCTGATAGCGCACATCGCTGAAAATGCCGAAATCTCAAAGGCTGCCGCCGCCCGCGCACTGGATGCCACGCTGTCGGGCGTGACCCAGACGCTGCGCAAGGGCGATTCCGTCTCGCTGGTCGGGTTTGGCACCTTCGTCGTCACCAAGCGCGCCGCGCGCACCGGACGCAACCCGCAAACCGGCGACAAGATCAAGATCAAGGCGGCCAAGGTGCCCAAGTTCCGGCCGGGCAAGGCGCTCAGGGAAGCGGTCAACTGACTCGGTAACGGCAGATGGGCTGCAGGCGCCGGCAGCTCCTGCGATAATGGCAGACTTGCCGCAGGCGGTAACCACACCGGCCCGCGGCGCATCGGCCCACCTGCAGCGGCAACCGGGCCGGTCCATCCAGCACCGGTGGGGTGCTTAGCTCAGCTGGTAGAGCGGCGCCCTTACAAGGCGTAGGTCGGCGGTTCGATCCCGTCAGCACCCACCACCACCACCCCTGATCTGAAGGCGACCCGGATTCGCCTTTTTTGTGTTTTCAGCGACGCAATTCATACGAGCCGATCATGTTCAACCTCCACAGCCGCTTGATGAAATTTGTCGGGCTGACCCTGTTGTTCCTGGCCAGCGCCGGCTTCGTCCTGCTGGGCATGGGCAACCTGCAATTTGGCAGCCGCGACCAGACCGTGGCCGAGGTCGATGGCCAGGACATTACGCAAACGGAATGGGACAACGCGCACAGCATGGCCATAGACCGCGCGCGCGATGCCAATCCCCAGCTTGGGCTGAACCTGCTGGACTCCCCGTTCCTGCGGTACCAGTCGCTGCAGGACCTGGTGCGTGACCGCGTGCTGCGCGCTGCGGCGCAGAACGAGCACCTGCTGGTCAGCGACAACCGGCTCATTGCCGCGCTGCAGCAGGACCCCACCATCGAAGCGCTGCGCGATGAAAACGGCCAGCTTGACATGGACGAGTACAGCCGCCTCTTGTCGGTTCAAGGCATGACGCCGGAGAGCTACGAGGCCGGCTTGCGGATGGACCTCTCGCGCCGCCAGGTGCTGGGTGGCATCGTCGACTCCGAGGTGGTCAGCGCAGCGCAGGCCGACGCCACCATGGCGCTGGCGCTGCAGCAGCGCGAGATACGTGTCGTGCACTTTGATGCCGCCGATTACGCGGCCCGGCTGGACCCCGACGAGGACGAGCTCAAGGCCTGGTACGAAGCGCATCTGGACCGCTACCAGGCGCCCGAGAGCGTCGACATCCAGTACATCGTGCTGGACCTGGACAGCATCAAGCGCAACATCCACGTCAGCGAACAGAAGCTGCGCGACTACTACGAACAAAACGCAGACATGCTGGCGGCGCCCGAGCAGCGGCGTGCAAGCCACATCCTGGTGGCCGTGGGCGCCGGCGCCAGCAACGCCGAGCGCGAGAAGGCCAAGGCCCGCGCCGAGCAGCTGCTGGCGCAGGTGCGGGCAGCGCCCGACACCTTTGCCGAAGTGGCCAGGGAGGATTCGGACGACGAATTCAGCGCGCAGCAAGGCGGAGACCTGGGATTCTTTGAACGCGACAAGGGCATGGATGAAGACATCGCCAAGGCCGCGTTCGCGCTGCAGGACAAGGGCGACATCAGCGACCTCGTGAGCACGGATTTTGGCTACCACATCGTCCAGCTCACCGACATCAAGCGCGCCGACAAGCCGTCTTTCGACGCCGTTCGCGCCCGGCTGGAGGAGCAGCTGCGAACGCAGCAGGCGCAGGCCGAGTTCAGCGAAATGGCCGATGAATTCACAAACGGCGTCTACGAGCAGCCCGACAGCCTGGAGCCGGTGGCGCAAAAGCTGGGCCTGGACATACAGACCGCCGAGGGGATCACGCGCACGCCGGCGCCCGATGCCAGCGGCGCGCTGGCCAATCCGCGCTTTCTCAAGGCGCTGTTCAGCGCCGATGCGCTGAAGAACAGGCACAACACCGAAGCCACGGAGACCGGCCCCAACCAGCTGGCTTCGGGGCGCGTGACCGCTTACTCGGCCGCGCATGCCCGCAGCTACGAGGAAGTGGCGGACGACGTGCGGGCGGCATTCGTCGCCGAACACGGTGCAAGGCAGGCGCGCGAGGCCGGTGAGCAGCAATACCAGGCGTGGCAAAAGGCGCCGGACAGCGCCACCGACTTGCCCGATCCCATCACCGTCTCGCGGGTCGAGCCGCAAGGTGA
>JALOAS010000083.1 GCA_023228705.1 Ottowia sp.
CGCAACGCGCCACGCTCAACGCTCAACGCTCAACGCTCAACGCTCAACGCTCAACGCTCAACGCTCAACGCTCAACGCTCAACCTCTTCAAACGCTCAACCTCCCCATCATGGCGGCGCAGCCGCAGTCATAGCCGCCGCGCAGCGGCGCGGTCATACGAAGCGCCAGCGAGGTCATCCGTCATGCGCCACGCTCAACGCTCAACGCTCAACGCTCAACGCTCAACGCTCAACGCTCAACGCTCAACGCTCAACGCTCAACGCTCAACGCTCAACGCTCAACGCTCAACGCTCAACCTTTCTCAAGCTCTCAGTGCAGCGCCCGGTAAACCGCTTCGGCCAGCGCGCGTGAAATGCCTTCCACGCGTGCCAGGTCGTCCACGCTGGCGCGCTCGACGCCGCGCACGCCGCCAAAGCGGCGCAGCAGGCTGGCGCGCCGCTTGGGTCCTATGCCCGGGATGTCTTCCAGCTGGCTGCCACCCGTGCGCGTCTTGGCGCGCCTGGCGCGCATGCCGGTGATGGCAAAGCGGTGCGACTCGTCGCGGATCTCGGCCACCAGCATCAGCGCGCGCGAGTCCCGGCCCAGGGTGACTTTCTTGCGCCCGTCGGCAAATACCAGCTCCTCCAGCCCGACCCGGCGGCCCTCGCCCTTTTCAACGCCGACGATGAGCGAGATGTCCAGCGCCAGCGATTCAAACACCTGGCGGGCCATGCTGACCTGGCCCTTGCCGCCATCGACCAACACCAGGTCGGGCATGCGCACGGTGGCGGCGTTGCCCTGCTCACGCAGTGCGTTGGCGATCTTGCCGTAGCGGCGCGTCAGCACCTGCCGCATGGCGGCGTAGTCGTCGCCAGGCGTGATGTCATCGATGGTGTAGAGCCGGTACTGGCTGTGGTCCATTCGGTGGTTCCGGAACACGACGCAGCTGGCCCGGGTTGCTTCGCCGGCGGTGTGGCTGATGTCCAGGCACTCGATGCGCAGTTCGTCCAGGTTCTCGGTGGGCAGGTCCAGCGCTTCGGCCAGCGCGCGCGTGCGCGCCTGCTGCGAGCCTTCTTCGGCCAGCAGGCGCGCCAGCTTGATCGCCGCGTTCTGCCCGGCCAGCTCCAGCCAGATGCGGCGCTGGCCGCGCGGTGCGCTGGTGACATGGATCCTGTAACCGGCCTGCCCGGACAGTGCCTGCACCAGCGCCGCCGGGACCGGATCGCTGACGATGAGCTGCGCAGGCGGCTGCGCCTGCAGGTAGTGCTGTGCCATGAACGCCGCCAGCACCTGCGCCTCCAGCGTTTGCGTGCCCCTGCTGCCCTCCGCCAGCCCCGGTGCCGCCAGGTCGCCTACCTGCGTGGGATACGAGGCCCGGTCGCCCAGGTGGCGGCCGCCGCGCACCATGGCCAGGTTGACGCAGGCGCGGCCGCCGTCGACCTTGACGGCAATGATGTCCGCTTCGGTGTCGGCGCCCACCTCCATGCTCTGCTGGTGCAGCACGTTGGACAGCGCCTGGATCTGGTCGCGCACCTCGGCGGCCGCTTCGTATTCAAGCGCGTCAGAGTGCCTCGTCATGCGCTGCTCCAGCTCGCGCATGACGTCGTCGGTCTGGCCGCGCAGGAATTTTTCTGCGCGCGCCACGTCGGCCGCGTAGTCTTCGGCACTGATGTAGCGCACGCAGGGTGCGCTGCAGCGCTTGATCTGGTAGAGCAGGCAGGGCCGCGTGCGGTGCCGGAACACCGTGTCCTCGCAGGTGCGCAGGCGGAATACCTTCTGCAGCAGCTGGATCGTCTCCTTGACGGCCCAGGCGCTGGGGTAGGGGCCAAAGTAGCGGTTTTTCTTGTCCGTTGCGCCCCTGTAGTACGAGATGCGCGGGTACGCGTCGGGGTTGGGCGCGCCGGGGCCAGGGTCCGGGATGAAGCGGCCATCGCCGCTGAGCTTGAGGTAGGGGTAGCTCTTGTCGTCCCGGAACAGGATGTTGTAGCGCGGCGCCAGCTCCTTGATGAGGTTGTTCTCCAGGATCAGCGCCTCGGCTTCGGAGCGCACCACGGTGGTTTCCATCCGCGCGATCCGGCTCACCATGTGGCCAATGCGCGTGCCGCCGTGGTTTTTCTGGAAGTAGCTCGAGACGCGCCGCTTCAGGTTGCGCGCCTTGCCCACGTAGAGCACGTTGCCCTGCGCGTCAAGGTAGCGGTAGACGCCCGGCAGCGCGGGCAGCGCAGCCGCCTGCGCCAGCAGTTCGGCCGCATGGCCTGCGGCAGGCTTGCTGACGGCTGCGTCCGGCGTCTTGCTGGCGTTGTCTGGACTCATGCGTGGCAGTTTACGGCGAAAGGAACAACCGCAAGGCCAGTGCGCCGCTGCCCGGGCGTCCGGCGCCGTCGCCTGCAACCGGGGCGCGGCGCCGCGTTCTTCGTCACAATATCGCCCGTGCCGCAATCACCCGCCTGGACCTGGGACGTCTTTTGCCGCGTCATCGACAACTACGGCGACGCCGGCGTGGCGTGGCGCCTGGCGCGCGAGCTGGGCGCGCGCGGGCAGCAGGTTCGGCTGTGGCTGGATGATGCCAAACTGCTCGACCGGCTCGCACCCGGCGCGCGGCAGCGGCGCTTTGCCGGCGTGCAGGTCCTGCGCTGGACCGATCCGTTGCCAGAGCAGGCCTGGGCCCAGCTGCCACCATCTCACGTCTGGATAGAAGCGTTTGGCTGCGATCTGCCGCCGCCGTTTGTGGCGTGGCGCCGCCGGCACGAGGCGGTGCACGGCCAGCCGGTCTGGATCAACCTGGAATACCTCAGCGCCGAGGCCTTCCCCCGGCGCGCGCATGGCCTGCCGTCGCCCGTGAGCACCGGGCCGGCGGCCGGCTGGATCAAATGGTTTTTCTACCCCGGGTTTGACGAGGCTACCGGCGGGCTGCTGCGCGAGCGCGACCTGCCGCGCCAGCAGGCGGCTTTTGATGGCCGTGCCTGGCTGCGCGCCCACGCGCCGGACCTGCCGGCTGCGCAGGGCGGGCGGCGGCTGTCGCTGTTCTGCTACGAGCCCCCTGCATTGCCCGCGCTGCTGAGGCAACTGGACGCAGCGCCCGAGCCGCAGCAGCTGCTGGTCACCGCCGGGCGCGCCAGCGCTGCGCTACGGGCACTGGTGGACGGGCCAGGCGGACAGTCGTTGCAGCCGGCAGGTGGCCTGGCGATCAGCCATCTGCCGTTTCTGACGCAAGCCGGCTTTGACCGGCTCCTGTGGTCCTGCGACCTGAACTTCGTGCGGGGAGAAGACTCGCTGGTGCGTGCGCTGTGGGCCGGCAAGCCCTTTGTCTGGCAGCCGTATCCGCAGGACGACGGCGTGCACGCGGACAAGCTCGCCGCGTTCCTCGCCTGGCTGCAACCGCCGGCGGCCGTGCGGGCGCTGCACCGGACCTGGTCCGGGCTGGGCGATGCGCCGCTGCCCGTGCTGGCGCAGCTGGACTGGCCAGCCTGGACCCGCTGCGTGCAGCGCGCGCGCGAGCGCCTCCTGGCGCAGCCCGACCTGGTCACCCAGCTCATAGAATTCATCCGGCGCAAGCGTTAAAATCACCCGTTTGTGCCCTTGCTGGCAAGCTGCGGGGTGCGGCCGCTGTGGCCGCATTGTCCGGGCTGTGCAAGGCGGGGGCAGGCGGGCAGCCGCCGTGCCGCCGACGCCGCGTTCTGGCGGGCGGGGCAGGCTGCTTTTGTGGACGGGGAACAATTCAATGAAAACAGCTCAGGAAATTCGCGCCGGCAACGTCATCATGCATGGCTCCAACCCCATGATCGTGCTGCGCACCGACTATTCGCGCGGCGGGCGCAGCGCGGCCACGGTTCGCATGAAGCTGAAAACGCTGCTGGCCGATACCGGGACGGAAGTGGTTTTCAAGGCCGATGACAAGATCGAGCACGTCGTCCTGGAACACAGGGAATGCACGTATTCCTATTTTGCCGACCCCATGTACGTCTTCATGGACTCCGAGTACAACCAGTACGAAGTGGAAGCCGGCAACATGGGCGATGCCCTCAACTACCTTGAAGACGGCATGTCGGTCGAGGTGGTGTTCTACGAGGGCAAGGCCATATCCGTCGAGCTGCCGACCACCGTCGTGCGCAGCATCGACTGGACCGAGCCGGGCGTCAAGGGTGATACCTCGGGCAAGGTGCTCAAGCCGGCCCGGCTGGCCACCGGCTTCGAGATCTCGGTGCCGCTCTTCGTCAACGAGGGCGACAACATAGAGATAGACACGCGCACGGGCGAGTACCGCAAGCGCGTCTGATGCACGGCCTGGTTGCGACCCGGCTAAGATGGAACGATGCATACGACGGATGACTTGAAGGAGTCCGCGCCCAGGGCGCTGGCGCGGGTGTGGTCCAGCAGGGATGTGCTGGAAGGCGGCGGCATAGACTTGCAGCCGCATGCCAACCGGCTGGCATTTGCCGACCCGGAGTTCCTGCTGCGCACGGAAAACCGCGGGATCCGGTTCCAGCTCGAGCTGGCCAAACCCGACCTGGACCTGGCCGCGGCGGGAGTCGAGTCCACGATCGTTGTTTATGGCAGCGCCCGTTTTCTGGCACCCGACGTGGCCCAGCGCCAGCTTGCCGCCGCGCGCACCATCGGGGACGCGGCAGGCATTGCCCGCGCCGAGCGCGCGGCAGCCGGTGCGCGCTATTATGTTGCGGCACGCGAGTTTGCCCGCTGCGTGGCGCGCTACAGCAAGCAGCAGGAGCCGGCCGCTCGTTTCTACATCTGCACCGGAGGCGGTCCCGGCATCATGGCGGCCGCCAACCGCGGCGCGCACGACGAGGGCATGCCCTCGGTGGGGCTCAACATCACGCTGCCGCACGAGCAGGGAGGCAACCCCTGGATCACGCCAGAGCTGTCGTTCAAGTTCCACTATTTTGCGCTGCGCAAGATGCACTTTCTCATGCGCGCCAAGGCGCTGGTGGCGTTCCCGGGCGGGCTGGGCACGCTTGACGAGCTGTTCGAGGTGCTCACCCTGGTCCAGACGCGCAAGGTGCAGCCGGTCCCCGTCGTGCTCTATGGCCGCGACTACTGGTCACACGTCCTGCCGCTGGAATACCTGGTCGAGGTGGGGACCATAGACGCGGAAGACCTTGAGCTCTACCACGTGGTCGATACGGTAGACGATGCGTGGCAGGTGATCCAGGACTTCTACGCGCTCCCGCCGGCGCGCACCGAAGCATTGGCGGATGAGGGATGACAGATGACCTCGCTGGCGCTTCGTATGGCCGCGCCGCTGCGCGGCGGCTATGACTGCGGCTGCGCCGCCATGATGGGGAGGTTGAGCGTTTGAAGAGGTTGAGCGTTTGAAGAGGTTGAGCGTAGAGCGTCCAGCGTTTGGCGTGGCGCATGACGGATGACCTCGCTGGCGCTTCGTATGACCGCGCCGCTGCGCGGCGGCAATGACCGCGGCTGCGCCGCGATGAGGGGAGGTTGAGCGTTTGAAGAGGTTGAGCGTAGAGCGTCCAGCGTTTGGCGTGGCGCATGACGGATGACCTCGCTGGCGCTTCGTATGACCGCGCCGCTTCGCGGCGGCAATGACCGCGGCTGCGCCGCGATGAGGGTGGTTGAGCGTTTGAAGAGGTTGAGCGTTGAGCGTGGTGGGCACACGCTGGACGCTGAACGCTTGACGCCAAACCTTCATCAGCCGCCGCAGGCGGCTTTCATACAAGGCCCGCAAGGGCCGAGGTCATCGGTCATCAGCGGGGAATCGCGGCGAGGGCGCCATGGGGAGGTTGAGCGTTTGGCGTGGCGCATGACGGATGACCTCGCTTGACGCTTGACGCTGGACGCTGAACGCACAACGGTCTTCCGGAGGCCAGCCCTCTGGCCGATAGGGTGGGCGTTGGGCGCAGCGGACGACGGACGACCTCGCACACGCCGGACGGCCTCTTCGCCGGACGCTGGACGGCTTACTCGCCGGACGCTGGACGGCTTGCTCGCTGTGCGGCCAGCTCGCGGTGCCGTTTCAGCGTCGGCCACTGGCTGCCAAAGATGCCGGCCAGCTGCTCCACGAAATAAACCGAGCGGTGCTGCCCGCCCGTGCAGCCTATGGCCACGGTGACGTAGCTGCGGTGGTCGCGCGCCAGTGCGGGCAGCCAGCTTTGCAGGAACCCGCTGATCTGCTCCAGCATGCGCCTCACGTCGTCCTGCTGCTCCAGGTACGCGACGACCGCCGCGTCGCGGCCCGTCAGCGGCTGCAGCTCGGGTTCGTAGTGCGGGTTGGGGAGCATGCGCACGTCAAACACGTAGTCGGCGTCCAGCGTGATTCCGCGCTTGAACGCAAACGACTCGAACACCAGCGTCAGCTGCGCCGACGGGGCGCTGATCAGGTCGGTCACGTAGCTGCGCAGCTGCTGCGGCTGCAGCTGGCTGGTGTCGATGACGTGCGCGCGCTCGCGCAGGTCGCTGAGCAGCTGCCGCTCGCGCCCTATGGCCTGCATCAGCGTCTCGCGCGCATGCGCGTCCTCGGCGTGCGACAGCGGGTGGCGCCGACGTGTCTCGGAAAAGCGCCGCACCAGCGTGTCGTCGCTGGCGTCCAGGAAAATCAGCTGCACGCGCATCGCCCGGTTCTGCAACCCGTGCAGCAACAGCGGCAGCGCCGTCAGCGACCGCGTGCTGCGCGCGTCCATGGAGATGGCCAGCCGCTGCGCCGGGCCGCTCTTGAGCGCGATCAGGGGCTCGAGCAGCTCTGGTGGCAGGTTGTCCACGCAGTAGTAGCCGCTGTCCTCCAGCGCGCGCAGCGCCACCGACTTGCCCGAGCCCGACATGCCGGTGATGAGGACGAGTTCCGAGGTCATGATGGCATCTCCTGCAGCATCTCGCGCGCATGCGCCAGCGAGGTCCGCGAGATCTTGCTGCCGCCCAGCATGCGGGCGATTTCATGCGTGCGGTCCTCGCCGGCCACCGGGCGCACCGTGCTTTCGGTCGCGCCGGCGCGGCTGTCCTTGCTGACGTGCAGGTGCTGGTGCGCACAGGCGGCCACCTGCGCCAGGTGCGTGACGCACAGCACCTGGCGCTCCTGCCCCAGCTCGCGCAGCAGGCGCCCCACCGTGTCGGCAACGGCGCCACCCACGCCGGCGTCCACCTCGTCGAACACCAGCGTCCCGGCCGCGCCGCGCGCGCTGGTCGTGACCGCAATCGCCAGCGCCAGCCGCGACAGCTCGCCGCCGGATGCCACACGGTCTATGTCGTGCGGCGTGGTCCCGGCATGCGCGGCCACCCGCAAGCGCGGGCTCTCCAGCCCGTGCGCCGTTGGCTCGCGCGTGGCTTGCAGTGCCACCTCAAAGACCCCGCCTTCCATGCCCAGCTGCTGCATGGCTGCCGTGACTGCGTCAGCCAGCCGCGGCGCCGCTTCGTGGCGGCGTGCCGAGACGGCGCTGGCGGCCTGGTCGTAGTGCTGGCGCGCCGCGTCCACCTGCGCCTGCAGCCGCGCCGTGTCCGCAGCCGCGCCCAGCGCGTCCAGTTCCGCCTGCCAGCGCTGCAACTGCTCGGGCAGCGCATCCGGCGCCACGTGAAGCCGCCGCGCCAGCTCGTGCCAGTGCCCGACGCGTGCATCCAGCGCGTCAAACGACTCGGGGTCCAGGTCGCTGCGGCTGCAGTAGCTGCGCAGGCTGCGCGCGGCCTCCCGGAGCTGCGCCTCGGCGCCCTGCAGCATCTCGAGCACCGCGTCAAACTCGGGCTCGATGCGGCTTTGTCCCTGCAGCTGCGCCTGCGCCTCGGTCAGTGCCTGCAGCGCATCCGCGCTGCCGTCCTCGGCCTCCAGCGCCTGCTGTGCGGCCTGCGCAGCGGCCAGCAGCGCCTGCGCATTCGCCAGCCGCGTGTGCCGCTGGTTCAGTTCTTCCCATTCACCGCTTTGCGGCGCCAGTTTTTCCACCTGGTCGATTTGCCACTGCAACTGCTGCTGGCGGTCGGCCAGCGTGGCCTGGCGCTCGTGCGCATCGCGCAGCGCCTGCAGCTGCTGCTGCCAGTCCTGCCAGGCCTGCAGCAGGCCGTCCGCGTCTGCGCCGGCATGCGCGTCCAGCAGCGCGCGCACGGCTGCGGGCCGGGTCAGCGACTGCCAGGCGTGCTGGCCATGGATGTCCACCAGCATCTCGCCCAGCTCGCGCAGCTGCTGCATGGTCGCGCGCGCGCCGTTGATCCAGCCGCGGCTGCGGCCGCCGGCGTCGATGCTCCGGCGCAGCAGCAGCGTGGGCTCGCCGCTGTCCATGCCGTTGTCCTGCAACCATGGGCCCAGGGTGGCCGGCGCATCAAACTCGGCGCTGATTTCGCAGCGGTCCGCACCCTCGCGCACCCACAGGGCATCGCCGCGGCCGCCCAGCGCCAACTGCACCGCGTCAACCAGGATGGACTTGCCCGCTCCGGTTTCGCCGGTCAGCGCGGTGAAGCCCTGCGCCAGCTCCAGTTCCAGCTCGCGCACGATGACGAAGTCGCGCAGACTCAGGTGTCGCAGTGCCATGAAGGATTTTTTCTCAACCTCTCAGAGCTTGAGAATGAATTGATCGCGCCCGAGAGGATCGCCAAAGCCCGTCCAATCAAGACGCAAAGCGCAGGCATGGCCCGTGCCATGGCGAGCATTTGCAACGCGGAGTGGGCGGGTTTGGGCGGTCAAAGCGGGCATGAGGGATTCTTTCTCAAGCTCTCAGCCCGTTCCCGTGCCCTTATTCCAGTGCAGCTTTTCACGCAGCGTATCAAAATAGTTCCAGCCCTGCGGGTGCAGGAACAGCGCCTGGTGCGCGTCGCGGCGCACCACGATCCGGTCGCCGTGCTGCAACTGGGTGAGCGACTGCATGTCAAAGCTGGCGTTGGCCTCGCGTCCGCCCACGATTTCCACGGTCACCTCGGCGTGATCCGGCAGCACGATGGGGCGGTTGGACAGCGTGTGCGGCGAGATCGGCAGCAGCAGCCAGCCCGGCAGCGCGGGGTCGATGATGGGCCCGCCGGCAGAGAGAGAATACGCGGTCGATCCGGTGGGCGTGGCCACGATGATGCCGTCGGCGCGGTAGTTGGCAACAAAGCGGCCGTCGATTTCCACGCCCAGCTCGATCATGCCGGACGTGGAGCCGCGGTTCACGACCACGTCGTTCATGGCCTGCGACTCAAAAATGCAGCGCCCCTCGCGCAGGACCTCGCCGCGCATGAGCGTGCGGTGGTCTTCCTCGTAGCGTCCGGCCAGCATGTCCGGCAGCGCGCTCTGGTAGCTCTCCAGCGGGATGTCGGTGATAAAGCCCAGCCGGCCCTGGTTGATCCCGATCAGCGGCGTGGCGTACTGCGCCAGTTGCCGGCCTATGCTGAGCATGGTGCCATCGCCGCCCACCACCACGCACAGCTGGCATTTGGCGCCAATGGCGGCCAGGTCCAGCGCTTCAAACTGCTTCAGGCCGGTGGCCTGCGCGGTCTTGCCATCCAGGAACACGGTGCAGCCCTGGGCCTCCAGGAATGAAGCGATCTCAAGCAGCAGCTTGCACGCCGATTCACCCGCGCCCGCGCCGTCCGGTTCCTGGTACTTGCCAACAAGGGCTACGCGCGCGAATTTCAGGGGCATCGTCAAATTACACCATAATGAAGCGGTATGGAAGCTGCAAAGCCCTGCATCCGTTCCGTTCGCGGCCTGTCACCCGCGCCGCGGCGCGTCCGGATGCGCTGGCTGCCCAAGCGCACCATGATAAGTGCAAAGCAGGTCGTCGGCCATGTCTGACCCGTCCCAGCTTGACCCGCGCGCGCGCCGTCTGCTCAAGACGCTGATCGAGCATTACATCGTCGACGGGCAGCCGGTGGGCTCGCGCACGCTGGCGCGCGCCTCCGGGCTGGAGCTGTCGCCCGCCACCATCCGCAACGTCATGGCCGACCTGGAGGACCTGGGGCTGATCGCCTCGCCGCACACCTCGGCCGGCCGCGTGCCCACGCCCAGCGGCTACCGCCTGTTTGTCGACACCATGCTCACCGCGCAGCGCAACGGGCTCAAGCCGCCGCCGCTGCGCGTCGACCAGCCGCAGCGCGTGATTGCCAGTGCCGCGGGCCTGCTGTCCAGCCTGTCGCGCTTTGTCGGCGTCGTGGTGGCGCCGCGGCGCTCGCTGGTGTTTCATCACGTCGAGTTCCTGCGCCTGTCCGAGCAGCGCATCCTGCTCATCCTGGTGGCGCCCGACGGCGACGTGCAAAACCGCGTGCTCTTCACCGACGTGGACTATTCCGAGTCCGAGCTGACCGAGGCGGCCAACTACCTGAACGCCAACTTTTCCGGCATGGCCATGGAGGACGTGCGTCACCGCTTGGACATCGACATCGAGCACCTGCGCAGCGAGATTGCCAGCCTCATGCAGACCGCCGTGCAGGCCAGCTCGGAGACGCTGGACCAGGCGCAGGAGGAACTCGTCATCTCCGGCGAGCGCAACCTGCTGGAAATCACCGACTTTGCCAGCGACATGGAGCAGCTTCGCCGCGCATTCGGCCTGTTCGAGCAAAAGACGCAGCTGCTGCGCCTGCTGGACATGGCCATGCAGGCGCGCGGCGTGCGCATCTTCATCGGCGGAGAAAACCAGAGCCAGCCACTGGCGCTGGAAGACATCTCGGTCGTCAGCGCCCCGTACTCGGTTGATGGCCAGGTCGTCGGCACGCTGGGCGTCATCGGCCCCACGCGCATGCCGTACAACCACGTGGTGCACATCGTCGACATCACCTCGCGGCTGGTGGGCGATGCGCTCAGCCAACACGCCCGCAGCGATTAAGATCGCTGGTCGTCCGGCGTCCGGCGTCCGGCGAGGTCATCCGTCATGCGCCACGCTCAACGCCAAACGCTCAACGCCGAACGCTCAACCTCCCCATGGCGCCCTCGCCGCGATACCCCGCTCAACGCTCAACGCTCAACGCTCAACCTCTTCAAACGCTCAACGCTCAACCTCTTCAAACGCTCAACCTCCCCATCATCGCGGCGCAGCCGCAATCATTGCCGCCGCGCAGCGGCGCGGTCATACGAAGCGCCAGCGAGGTCATCTGTCATCCGTCATGCGCTTGCCGCACGTCAACAACGTGGACGGTTTTGCATTTCAGGCTGCAACGTGGCTCCGGAACGGCGTGATCTTCGGGCGT
This sequence comes from Ottowia sp., assembly GCA_023228705.1. Classification (GTDB taxonomy): domain Bacteria; phylum Pseudomonadota; class Gammaproteobacteria; order Burkholderiales; family Burkholderiaceae_C; genus Ottowia. The sequence goes on from JALOAS010000083.1 coordinate 11,086, forward strand.
GGCTTCTGCTCTGCCTGCCACAGGTCGTACTGGGCTTGCATGTTGATCCACATTTCGGCGCTGGTGCCAAGTGCATCGCGAAGACGCAGAGCCATGTCGGCCGAGATGCCCGCCGAGCCGTTGAGGATGCGAGAGAGTGCTGCACGCGTCACGCCAAGGCGCGACGCTGCTTCGGTGACGGTAAGGTCACCGAGGTATTCGCGCAGCACCGTGCCGGGGTGTGCCGGGTTGTGCATCCGCATGATGCGCTCCTGATGGTAATCTTGGTATCTTGGTAGTCAGTGAGGACGGCGTCGCCATCTTCAAAATAAAAGGTCAGCCGCCAGTTCCCGCTGACTGATATGGCCCAGTGGTTTTGGATCGATCTGTTGTCCGCTCTATCCATGAGCTGTTGTTGCAACATACGCCGCGCCGTCCGCTGCCCATGCAGGAGGCGTCGCTGCTGCCCCGCGCGAACGTCAGCGTCCGATTTCTCGCACGAATTCCCTCGGTGTCACGATGGCCGCGCCGCCAACACGCCCGAGCTGCAAGAGCCCGGCCCTGCGGTCACCCGTGACCAGCCAGGCCGCCCCGCCGGCAATGGCCGTGGCGACCAGGAACGCATCGTCGGGATCCGACAGTTCAACGTCTTGCGGCAGCTCCGGCAAGCGCTCCAGTACAACCGCACCCTGCATGTTGTTGACCATGGCGCCAACACGATGCGGCGGCAGGATGCGCCTGAGCTTGGGGTAGCGGCTGACCCGGCGCAGTTCCTCAAGCTGCTTGGTTGAGGTCACCAGCTCGAAGCGGCGATCACGCCAGGCGCGGTAGATGGTGTCTGGTGGTGTGTAGGGGGAGATCAGCGCGGCCAGCAGGACATTGGTGTCCAGCACAACGCGCATCACGAGTTACGCGCCCACTGCACCGCCTCATCAACCAGCGCATCCAGCTCCTCCTCGCTCATCGACGCGCCGACATCACGCTTGGCCTGGTTGGCAGCACTGTCCAGCAGGTGCGCACGTACTGCCTCCTCGATGAATCGGGACAAATCGCCTTTCTTGCCTCCCCTGGCGGCCAGGAACATGCGCACCGACTGGTCAACCTGCGGCGAGACCACAACATTCCAACGGACATTGCTCATGCTTTGCTCCACCAGGGGATGGCTTGAAACGTGCTTGTGCGCATATGCATACACAGATTTTATATCCTGCCCTGATCCTCCGCAGGGCTACCTGCCGCCAGCATACGCCGCGCCGCCCGCTGCCCATGCAAAAACCGCCGCTGCTGCCGCGCACACAGCCGGGCCATCGCCCGCGGCGTCCCCACCGCCACGCCAAAGCGCTCCAGCAGGTGGCAGGCCAGGTCGGCAAACACCTCGCCCTGCAATCCCAGCCGCTGCAGCAGCGGCGGCTGCGCATCGTCCACGTGCCCTCGCTTGCCGGGCCGAACCTGCCGGCCCGTCCAGTCCACCAGCTCGGCATACTCCTGCCAGCCAAAGGGAATCGCCCAAGGCACTTCACCGCGCGCATCAAACGGCATCAGCGGCGCCTGTGGTGCCTCAGGTTCCTTGCCTGGGGTAACCACTGGCCGCGCACCGGCCGCTGCCGCCTGCACCGCAGCCCCGTCTGCCTGCACCTGCCGCAGCCGCTCCTGGATGGACGTGTGGTCTGATTCCTCTGGCGTCTCGGCCATGCCCGCGCGCACCGGATTCAGGTCCACGTACGCCATCGCGGCCAGCACCGCTTTTTCATCCAGCAGCGCCTGGCTCTTGAATCGCCCCTCCCAAAAGCGGCCCGTGCAGCCATCCTCGGCATTGGCCATGCGCGCCACCGTCTCGTTGAGTCGGCGCATGAACCAGGACAGGTCAGCCAGCCGCTGCCGGTACGTTGCAGCAAACTCGGCCACCATCGCCAGCTGCGCATCGCCCATCTGCGCGCGCGCCTGCGGCAACAGGTAGCGCTGCACCAGCAGCGGCCCGGCAAAGAGCTGCGTCCAGCGCGCCAGCACTTCCTCGTCGGTCCAGCCGGCGGCGCGCTCCGCATCCACGCGCACGACCACGTGATAGTGGTTGCTCATCACCGCGTACGCGGCCACGTCTATGGCAAAGAGCGCGGCCAGCTCCTTGATCTTGTCGGCAATCCAGCCGCGGCGGTGCTCGAAGTCCTTGCCCGAGACGGCATCCACGCCGCACAGGTAAGCGCGGCGCACGCAGCGAGAGACGCAGTGGTACCAGGGGGTGTCAGCCAGGCTGACCTGGGCGGAGCGGGGTCGGGTCATGGCGGATCTCCAGCGGGCCAGGGGACAAGAACAGTGTAGCCGGACTCTCCAAGATGTGGGTGTCCTTCATCTTGGTGGTGGTGGTGTAGCAAGGCTCTTCAAGAAGTGGGTGTCCTTTGTCCGTTTACCTTATCTTATCGCCGCGTAAGCGGCCACGTCTATGGCAAAGAGCGCGGCCAGCTCCTTGATCTTGTCGGCAATCCAGCCGCGGCGGTGCTCGAAGTCCTTGCCCGAGACGGTGTCGACGCCGCACAGGTACGCGCGGCGCACGCAGCGGGAGACGCAGTGGTACCAGGGGGTGTCAGCCAGGCTGACCTGGGCGGAGCGGGGTCGGGTCATGGCGGGTCTCCAGCGGGCCAGGGGGCAAGAACAGTGTAGCGGGACTCTTCAAGATGTGGGTGTCCTTTATCTTTTTTAGCCAGGCTGACCTGGGCGGAGCGGGGTCGGGTCATGGCGGGTCTCCAACGGGCCAAGGGGCAAGATCAGTGTAGCCGGGCTCTTCAAGATGTGGGTGTCCTTTATCTTGCTTCGGCGGAGCGGGGTCGGGTCATGGCGG
>JALOAS010000084.1 GCA_023228705.1 Ottowia sp.
AAGCACCGAGTTACCCACCGTCGGCGTTTGCGTGGCGGGCGCCACGCCGCCGGTGGATAACTCTGCCGCCAGGGCTTGAATATCAAGCCCATACCTGTCCGCACAATGGGGGTAAGTCCAGCCTGTCTGGATGGTCACGGTGGCAACGAAGTCGTTGTCGTGGGCAAGCGGCCCATGCCGGTTTCAAGCGATGGGGATGTGCTCGTGCGCATGCGCGTGGCCACCGTCAATCGCGTGGACCTCTACATGCGCAATTCCGGCGCCGCCATCCGCCACGAGTTGCCGCAGGAGAGACGCTGCTGCAGCCGGGCCAGCGCGTGCTGCTGCACCCGGGCATCTCCTGCGGTCGCTGCGAATTCTGCCTGCGCGGCGATGACGTGCTGTGCATCCGCTACCAGGTGCTGGGCGAGCAGCGTAATGGGACCTTTGCCGAGTACGTGAGCGCACCGGCGCGCAATGTCTTGCCGCTGCCCGCGGGCTGGTCGTTTGCCGAGGGCGCGGCCGTGGGCGTCAACCACCTGACCGCGTGGCGCATGCTGGTGACAAAGACGCAGATCAAGCCCTGGGAGACGGTGCTCATCGTGGGCATAGGCGGTGGCGTGTCGCTGGCTGGCTTGCAGATTGCGAAGGCGTTGGGCGCGCGCACCGTGGTCACGTCGCGGCACGCCGACAAACTGGCCCGCGCGCAGGAGCTGGGCGCTGACGTCATCGTGGACAGCTCCAGGGAGGACAGCGAAGGCGGCGTTGGCTGCCACCGGTGGGCGCGGCGTGGACGTGGTGTTCGAGAACGTGGGCGCCGCGGTCTGGCCCGACGTGCTCAAGGCGCTGGTACGCGGCGGGCGGCTCGTGGTCTGCGGCGCCACCAGCGGCGACCAGCCAGGTGCCGACCTGCGGCGGCTGTTCATCCGCCAGCTGCAGGTCATTGGCTCGACACTGGGCACGCTGGGCGAGATGCATCAACTGCTGGCGTTCTGCCAGCAGCATGGCTTGCGCCCGGTCATCGGCGAGACGTTTGCGCTTGAAGATGTGCCGGCAGCGTTTGACCTCATGGAATCCGGCCGACAATTTGGCAAGATTGCCATCAGCCTGGATTGACCTGTCGCAGCGCCGGCCGGCACACGTCTTGGGTCCAGCATGGCAAGCTGCCGCGCCCAATTCAACCAAGCGCTTGCTTGGATTACAGAAACGACGTAGACTCGCGCCATGTCTCGTGCAACCAACCCGGCACACACAACGGCCACCTGTCCAGGCATCGGAAATCCCGCCGTGTCGGGAGCGACCACGACGGACCGGCGCGAAGAGCTGATCCACAAAGCGGCGCATCTGTTTCGCGCCAATGGATTCAAGGGCACGACCACGCGCGATATCGCTGCGGCGGCGGGAATGCAAAGCGGCTCGCCGTTTTATTATTTTGAAAGCAAGGGTGCGCTGCTGTGTGCGGTCATGCAGACAGGGATGGCCATTGCCACGGCCAATCAGGATCGCGTTCTGGCCGCCATGTCGCCCCACGCCACGCCGCGCGAGCAGTTGCAGGCACTGGTCAGCGCGCACCTGCACGTGCTGTTTGGTGACGGGCGCGATTTCATGCCTGTACTGGCGTACGAGTGGCCGTGGCTGACCGACGCGCAGCGTCAGGCCGTGGTGGCACAGAAAGATGCCTACGAGGCGGCGTGGATGCCGGCGCTCACGGGCCTGCACCGGCGTGGTGAGCTGCGGTCGCGGCCCGAGGTGGCGCGTTTTTTCATCTTTGGTGCGCTCAACTGGACGGTGCACTGGTTCCGGCCCGACGGTTCGCTTTCGGTCGATGACCTCGCAGAAGAAGCCATGAAGCTGTTTGTTGACCGGGTCGCGTGACGGCTTTGAGCGGGCTGCCAGCCACCAGCAAATGTCCCAGAACCACAAGACACGTTTGAGATGAGGATGTACGTTTCGCAATGGAACCCGTCGTCCGAGCAGGCCCAGGCGCGCAGCGCCGTGATGCTGCAGCGCCTGCAGGCGTTGCGCGCGCTTGAGCAGCGCGCCATCGACAAGTCAGGCCAGTCCGAGCCGCGCTTCAGGAAGCGTCACCAGTTGCTGCCGCGCCAGCGCATTGCGCTGCTGCTGGACCGGGGCGCACCCTGGCTGGCGCTGGCTTCGCTCGCGGGGTTTTTGCAGGACGGCGCAGACCGCGACACATCCGTGCCTGGCGGCGGCGTCATCGCCGGAATCGGCTTTGTCAGCGGCACGCGGTGCATGGTGGTGGCCAGCGATTCGGGCATAGACGCAGGCGCCATCCAGCCCATGGGGCTGGACAAGATCTTGCGCGCGCAGGAGATCGCGCTGCGTGAACGGCTGCCCTTCCTGCACCTGGTCGAAAGTGCCGGCGCCAACCTCATGAACTACCGGGTGGAAGGTTTTGTCCGCGGCGGCGCCCTGTTCCGCAACCTGGCGCGCCTGTCGGCGGCCGGCCTGCCCGTGATCACCGTGCAGCACGGCTCGGGCACGGCGGGCGGCGCCTACATGCCGGGGTTGTCGGACATCGTCATCATGGTCGAGGGCCGCTCGCGTGCGTTTCTGGCCGGGCCGCCGCTGCTCAAGGCGGCCACCGGTGAGGTGGCCACGCAAGAAGAGCTGGGCGGCGCCCTCATGCACACCACAACCTCCGGCCTGGGCGAATACCTGGCCCGCGACGACCGCGAGGCGCTGGGCATGGCACGGCGCGTGGTTGCCGCGCTGGACTGGGACAGGGGGCAGGCTCCAGCAGGCGATTTTGCCGATCCGCCCTGGCCGGCCGAGGAGCTGCTGGGCCTGATGCCGGCGCACCACCGCGAACCGGTGGACATGCGCGAGGTGGCGGCACGCCTGGTCGACGGTGGCCGCCTGCTGGAGTTCAAGGCGGGCTACGGCATGGCCACGGTTTGCCTGCAGGCGCACATCCACGGCCACGCGGTGGGCATCATCACCAACAACGGCCCCATAGACATAGACGGTGCCAACCGCGCCACGCACTTCATCCAGTGGATGTGCCAGCTCGGCCACCCCATCGTCTACCTTCAGAACACCACCGGCTACATGGTGGGCAAGGACATGGAGCAGGGTGGCATCATCAAGCACGGAAGCAAGATGATCCAGGCCATCACCAGCGCCACGGTGCCGCAAATCACCATCCAGTGTGGCGCCAGCTTTGGTGCCGGCAACTACGGCATGTGCGGCCGTGCCTACGAGCCGAATTTCCTGTTCACCTGGCCCAGCGCGATCACCGCCGTCATGGGTGGCGAGCAGGCGGCCGGAACCATGCGCATCGTCACCGAGGCCGCCCTGAAGCGCCAGGGCAAGACGCCCGATGAAGCGGCGCTGCAAAAGCAGTTTGACGGCATCGTCGCCATTTTCGAGCGCCAGCAGGATCCGTTCACCACCAGCGGCATGCTGCTCGATGACGGTGTCATCGACCCGCGCGATACGCGTGCGGTGCTTGGCTTTTGCCTGGACACCATCGCCGAGGGCGCTACGCGCAAGGTGCGTCCCATGCAATTCAGCGTTGCGCGCATGTAAACCGGGAGCCATCATGCAATTGACCCACGACCACGAACAAATCCGCGACACGCTCATCCGCTACATCGATGAGCACATCAATCCGCACGTCGACGAATGGGAAGAGGCGGAGATGTTCCCCGCGCACCGCGTCTTCAAGGGCCTGGGCGAGCTGGGCCTGCTGGGCCTGACCAAGCCGGTCGAATACGGCGGCATGGGGCTGGATTATTCCTACGGCATGGTCATGGCCGAGACGCTGGGGCGCATCCGCTGCGGCGGCGTGCCCATGGCCATAGGCGTGCAGACGGACATGTGCACGCCGGCGCTGGCGCGCTTTGGCAGCGACGGGCTCAAGCGCGAATTCCTGGCGCCGGCCATCGCTGGTGACATGGTCGGATGCATAGGCGTGAGCGAGCCCGGTGCCGGCAGCGACGTGGCCGCCATCAAGAGCAGCGCACGCAAGGATGGCGACGACTACCTCATCAGCGGCCAGAAGATGTGGATCACCAACAGCCTGCAAGCCGACTGGATGTGCATGCTGGTGAACACCGGCGGGGGTAATTTGCATAAGAACAAGAGCCTGGTCATGGTGCCCATGCGCGACGGCCCCGGCGGCAAGTTGCGTCCGGGCATAGAGTTGGCGCGCAAGATTCGCAAGATCGGCATGAATTCGTCAGACACCGGCCTCATTTATTTTGACGACGTGCGGGTGCCGCAGCGCTACCGCATCGGCGAGGAGGGGCAGGGATTCATCTACCAGATGCAGCAGTTCCAGGAAGAGCGGCTGTGGGCGGCGGCAAATGCACTCTACGCCCTGGATGAATGCATCAGGGAAACCATTGAATACGCGCAGCAGCGGCAGATGTTTGGCGGCACGCTGATTGACCAGCAGTGGGTGCAGTTCAAACTGGTCGAGCTGCAGACCGAGGTGGAAGCGCTGCGCGCCCTTACGTGGTCCGCCGGCGAGCGCTACATCCGGGGCGAGGATGTGTTGCAGTGGGCCAGCATGGCCAAGCTCAAGGCAGGGCGCCTGATGCGCGAGGTCGCCGACACCTGCCTGCAGTTCTGGGGCGGCATGGGTTTCACCTGGGACAACCGCGTCTCACGCCTGTACCGCGACGGGCGCCTGGCCTCGATCGGGGGCGGCGCCGACGAAGTGATGATGGGCATCATCGCCAAGACCATGGGCATGGCCAAGCGCCAGCCGCGGTGAGCGGAGAGCAGTTGATGCAAAGAATCCTGATCGTCAATCGCGGCGTTCATGCCGCAGGCATGGCCAAGCAAACCGCACGTGCAGGCGCAGCCTGCGAGCGGGCGATTTTGCCGCGAGGGGACTGCTTGTGAAAAGAATCCTGATCGTCAATCGCGGCGTTCATGCCGCAGGCATGGCGAAGCAAATTGCCCGTGCAGGCGCAGCCTGCGAGCGGGCGATTTTGCCGCGAGGGGACTGCTTGTGAAAAGAATCCTGATCGTCAATCGCGGCGAAATCGCCCGCCGGATCATTGCCACCGCGCACCGCATGGGCCTGCAGACCGTGGCCGTCCATTCCGACGCGGACGCCAACGCCCTGCACGTGCAGGAAGCCACCATGGCGTACGCGCTGGGTGGTGCGACCTCGGCCGACAGCTATCTGCACGTGGACAAGCTGCTGGCCGCGGTCAGGGCCACCGGCGCCGATGCCATCCACCCCGGCTATGGCTTCCTCAGCGAAGATGCCGACTTTGCCCAGACCGTGCAAGAGGCCGGGCTGACCTGGATAGGCCCGCCGCCGGCGGCCATTCGCAAGCTGGGCAACAAGGCCGCCGCCAAAGCACTGGCGACCGAGCAGGGTGTGCCATGCCTGCCCGGTTATGGCGGCACGGACCAGAGTGAAGAGCGTTTTGTGGCCGAGGCCGAGAAAATCGGCTACCCGGTCATGGTCAAGGCCGTGGCCGGCGGCGGTGGCCGCGGCATGCGGCTGGTGACCGAGCCAGGCCAATTGGCGCAAGCGCTGGCCAGCGCCAGCTCGGAGGCTTTGGCCGGTTTCGGCAACGGTGATCTGCTCATCGAGCGTGCCGTCACGGGGCCGCGCCACGTCGAGGTGCAAATCTTTGCCGACCACCACGCAAACGTGGTGCACATGTACGAGCGCGACTGCTCCATGCAGCGGCGCCACCAGAAGATTATCGAAGAAGCACCCAGCCCGGCCGTCTCGCCCGAGCTGCGCCAACGCATGGGCGAATGCGCCGTGGCATTGGCCAGGGGCGCCGGTTACGTGGGCGCCGGCACCGTGGAATTCCTGCTCGAGCGGGGCAACTTTTTCCTGATGGAAATGAATACCCGCCTGCAGGTCGAGCATCCCGTCACCGAAGCCATCACCGGCTTGGATCTGGTCGAGTGGCAAATCCGCGTGGCGCGTGGGGAAGCGCTGCCGCTGACGCAGGAGCAAATCCCCCTGCAGGGCCATGCCATGGAGGTGCGCCTGGTCGCGGAAGACGAAAACTACGTCCCGCACGCCGGCCGCATCCTGCACTTTGCTGCACCGGCGGCGGCCGAGTTCGCCCGTGCGCCGCTGCGGCTTGACCATGCCATCGCCGGCGGCATGGAAGTCACCCCACATTACGACGCCATGCTGGGCAAGCTTGTCGTGCACGCGGCCACCCGCGCAGAGGCCATCAACCGCATGATCGCCGCGCTTGCGCAAACCGAAATTCTCGGCCTGCCGACCAACCGCAGCTTTCTCATGACCTGCCTGAGTGACGCACGCTTCCGCCGCAGCGAGGCCCTGATCTCGTTCCTGGACCGGTACGGTGATGCGCTGCGCCAGACCCTGGCCGGGCAGCAAAAAGACGCGCACCGGCGCTATGCCGTGGCCGTGGCCTGTGCACCGGGCGGCGCGCTGCCGTGTCCGTTCGAGCTGCCGCTGCGCCTTGCGCATGGCGACGAAGAAGCTGCAATCCCCGTTCGGCCCGAGCCGGGCGGGCTTGAAATCACGGGCGAGCAGCCCCGCCGGCTGGCCATGGAGCCTCTTGCCGATGGTGCGCTGCGCTGCCGTGAAAACGACAAGACGATGCGCGTGCAAGCCGTTCTGGCGCCCACGCCCGACGCGCCGCAGCGCTGGCACGCGCAGGCCGGTGGCACCGACTGGTGGTTCGAGGACATCTCGTTCAAAGCGCAGGCGAGCGGCACGGGCGCGCGGGCTGCCTCCGAGCTCAAGGCACCTTTCAACGGCACCGTCGTGCGCGCAGCCGTCAAGCCCGGGCAGAAACTCGCCGCGGGCGACGTGGCGGTGGTCATCGAATCGATGAAGCTGGAGCACAACATCGCGCCCCGCGCCGACGTGACTGTTGCTGAAGTGCTGGTCAGCACCGGCCAGCAAGTGACGCCCGGTCAGTTGCTGGTGCGCTTTGAGACCGAAGTCGCCGATGAGGATTATGGCAAGGAGACAGTGGCATGACGGTGGCCCCGGGCGAACTTCAGGAAGCCCGCGCAGCGCTTGCCGCGACCGTGGAGCGCTTTGCACGGACCGAAATCGCGCCATACGCGAGCGACTGGGATGAAGCAGGCGAATTCCCGCGCACGCTCTACCGCCGTGCCGGCGAGCTGGGCCTGTTGGGCGTGGGTTATCCGGAGGCATTGGGCGGCAGCGGCGCCGAGGCGCAGTTCACGCTGCGCATGGTCATGACGCGTGCTTTTTGCCGCCATGGCACCTCGGGTGGGGTGCATGCCAGCCTGTTCTCGCACAGCATCGGCACGCCGCCGGTGGTGCTGCTGGCCAGCGACGAAGTCAAGCAGGAGGTGGTGCCGCCCGTGCTGGCGGGGGAACAAATCTCGGCGCTGGGCATCACCGAGCCGGGTGGCGGCTCGGACGTGGCGGCCATCCGCACCACGGCGCGGCGCGAGGGTGACGAGTATGTCGTCACCGGCGAAAAAACGTTTATCACTTCGGGCATGCGCGCCGACTGGATCACCCTGGCCGTGCGCACCGATCCGGAGGTGCGCGGCGCCGGCGGCCTGAGTTTGCTGTTGGTGCCCGGCGACAGCAAGGGGCTGCGGCGATCCAGGCTGAAAAAGATGGGCTGGTGGGCGTCGGACACGGCGCACCTGACCTTTGACAACATGCGCGTGCCCGCGCGCTACCTGCTCGGCGAGGAGAACAAGGGTTTTTTGGCCGTCATGCACAACTTCAACAGCGAGCGCTTTGGCATTGCCGCGAGCACGCTGGGTTTTGCCGAGGCCTGCTTTGACGAGGCGCTGGCCTGGGCGCAGCAGCGCAAGACCTTTGGCCGGACGCTGGTCGAGCACCAGGTGGTGCGCCACAAGCTGGTGGACATGCAACAGCGCATCCGTGCCACCTCGGCCTGGCTGGAAGAACTGGCGGCGCGTGCCGACGCCGGCGATACCGGTCCGGATTGGGTCGGCGCCGTGTCCATGCTCAAGAACCAGGCCACGCAAACCATGCAGTTTTGCGCCAGCGAGGGCGTGCAGATCCTGGGCGGCATGGGCTACATGCGCGGCACCGTTTGCGAGCGCATCTACCGCGAAGTGAAAGTGCTGACCATAGGCGGCGGTACCGAAGAAATCATGAAGGAACTGGCGGCGCGGCAATGGGGCATTGCCTGACCACGCACCTGCCTGCAACGAAGAACGACCATGCATCTTTACCACTGCGTTGACGCCCGCTCCTTTCGTCCCCTGTGGACGCTGGAGGAGATGGGACTTGACTACCAGCTCACGGTGCTGCCATTTCCGCCGCGCGTGCATGCCAAGGACTACAAGCAGGTCAATCCGCTGGGCACGATCCCGTTTTTTGAGGATGGCGCCACGCGCATGACCGAATCCAGCGCCATCTGCCACTATCTGGCCACGCGCCATGGACCGAGCCCGTTGGCGCTGCACTCCGACGACGACGATTACGGCAGCTTCCTCAACTGGACCTATTTTTCCGACGCGACGCTCACGTTCCCGCAAACGCTGGTGTTGCGCTACGCCCGGTTCGAACCCGAAGAGCGGCGCCAGCCGCAGGTGGCCGATGACTACTCCCGGTGGTTCCTGGGGCGCCTGCGTGCGGTTGAAAGCGCGCTGGACGATCGGCAATGGCTTTGCGCCGGGCGCTTTACCGTGGCCGACATCACCATTGGCTATGCACTGCAGTTGGCAAGCATGCTCAAGCTGGACCGGCAATTTGGACCCAACGTGGCTGCCTATTGGCAGCGGTTGCAAGAGCGTGAAGGTTTCCGGCGCGCCAAGCACGCGCAGCAAACAGGGGCTGAAAAAGCCGGTGTGCTCAGACAAATCCCGAATGCCTCCTGATGCGCGAGCGCACGGTGGCCAGACAAAGAGAACCCATGCCATGAATGCACCAACCGACAAGCCGACGAACGATCTGCTGACACGCCAGGCCGACGGCGTCCTGTGGCTCACCATCAACCGCGAGGCACGCCGCAACGCCATGAGCCCGGCCGTCATCGAAGGCATCAGCGGCGCGCTGCAGCGTGCGCGCAATGATCGCAGCCTGCGTGCCATCGTGCTCACCGGCGTGGGTGAGCGCGCCTTTTGTGCCGGCGCCGACCTGGCCACCGGCAAGTCGTTCAAGTTCGACTACTCCGAGCCGGAACAGGCCTTTGCCAACCTGATCCGCCTGGCGCGGGGCACGCACGTGCCGCTGATAGCCCGCGTCAACGGCGCCTGCGTGGCCGGCGGCATGGGGCTGCTGGCCATGTGCGACCTGGCCGTGGCGGCGCCGCACGCCCGCTTTGGCCTGCCCGAAGTCAAGATCGGCGTGTTCCCGGCACAGGTGCTGGCGGTGCTGCAGGGCCTGATTGGCCGGCGCATGCTGACCGAGCTGTGCATCACCGGCGAGATGATCGATGCGCAAAAGGCGCTGGCCTGCGGCCTCGTCAACGCCGTGGCCGATGACCTGGACGCCGGCGTGCAGGCGCTGCTCGATCGCATCACCGACAAGTCCCCGGCGGCCATTCGCCGTGGCCTTTATCTCATGCAGCATGCCCAGGACATGACCTTTGAGCAGAGCATGGCGTTTGTCGAGGGCCAGATCGGCCTGTTTGCCCTGACCGAAGACGCTGCCGAAGGCCAGGCGGCCTTCCGCGAAAAGCGCAAGCCCGAGTGGAGTGGACGATGAGCCAAGATAAAGTGATCCGCATCGGCGGCGCCTCCGGCTTCTGGGGTGACTCCAGCGTGGGCGCGCCGCAGCTGGTGCACAGCGGCCAGGTCAACTACCTGGCCTTTGACTACCTGGCCGAGCTCACCATGTCGGTGCTGGCGGCCGCGCGCATGAAGCGCCCGGAGCTGGGCTACGCCACCGACTTTGTCACCGTCACCATGAACTCCCTGCTCGCAGACATCGTGGACGGGGGCATCAAGGTCGTCAGCAACGCCGGCGGCGTCAACCCCGACGGCTGCGCCCAGGCGCTGCGCCAGATCGCCGAAGAGCAGGGCATAGACGTCAGGATCGCCACCGTCAGCGGCGACGACGTCATGCCGCTGCTGCCGGCGCTGCGCGCGCATCAGCCACCGATTGCGGAGCTGCAAAGCGGCGCGCCGCTGCCCGACAAAATCGTCACCGCCAACGCCTACCTGTGCGCCCTGCCGGTCAAGGCCGCGCTGGACGCAGGCGCGCACATCGTCATCACCGGGCGCTGCGTGGACTCGGCCGTCACGCTGGGCATCCTCATGCATGAATTTGGCTGGCAGCCGGGCGACCTGGACCAGCTTGCCGGCGGGAGTCTTGCCGGCCACATCATCGAATGCGGCTGCCAGGCCACCGGTGGCCTGCACACCGACTGGCAGGACGTTCCCGACTGGGCGCACATCGGCTACCCCATCGTTGAGTGCCGCGCCGACGGCAGCTTTGACGTCACCAAGCCCAAGGGCACCGGCGGCCTCATTGCCCCGCAGTGCGTGGCCGAGCAGATGCTCTATGAAATCCACGACCCCGCTGCCTACCTGCTGCCCGACGTGGTCTGCGACTTCACGCAGGTGCGCATCACCCAGGCCGATCCCGAGCGGGTGCACGTGAAGGGCGCACGCGGCCTGCCGCCGCCCAGCCAGTACAAAGTCTCGGCCACCTATCTGGACGGCTACAGGGTCTCGGCGCAGTTGACCATCGTCGGCATGGACGCTGCCGCCAAGGCGCAGCGCACGGGGGAGGCCATCCTCGAGCGCGTGGGTGAATTGTTGCAGCAGCAGGGCCTGCAGCCGTTTGCGCGAACGCTCATCGAAATCCTGGGCGCAGAGAGTTGCTACGGCCCGCTGGCTGCAGACGGCGCGCTGCAAACGCGCGAAGCCATCCTGCGCCTGACCGCCTGCCACCCGGACAGGGCGGCGCTGCAACTGCTGGCGCGCGAAGTGGCGCCGGCCGGCACCTCCTGGTCGCCGGGCACAACCGGCGCCGGTGGCCGCGCACGCCCCGCGCCGCTCATCCGCCAGTACGCGTTCCTGATCGACAAGACGCAGCTCACGCCCAGCGTGCAGCTCGATGGCCAGGCCATAGCGGTTCCCGATGCCGGCACAGCCGTGCCCGCGCCTGCAACGGCACCTGCGCCCGTACCGGCGCAGCCCACCGAAGAGCCGACCGGCGAGACCGTCACGGTGCCGCTCATCCGCCTGGCCTGGGCGCGCTCGGGCGACAAGGGCGACATCTCCAACATCGGCGTCATTGCCCGCAAGCCCGAATGGCTGCCGCTGCTGCGCGCGCAGCTCACGCCCGAGGCAGTCAGGAAACACCTGGCGCATCTGGTCAAGGGTGGCGTGGTGCGCCATGAAGTGCCTGGCATCCATGCGTTCAACTTTGTCTGCAGTCAAGCGCTGGATGGGGGCGGCATGGCCTCGCTGCGCAACGACCCGCTGGGCAAGGGCATGGGGCAGATCCTGCTGGCGATGCCGGTGACGGTGCCCGTGCGCTGGTTTGCAAATACACCCGACGGGTGACGCGGGCGTTGCGTTCAGACACCACTTGAGGAGACCTCGCCATGTACAGCAGTTCCACGTATCCCGCTTTGCTCCAGGACGTTTGCACAGACCATGGCACGCGGGGTTTTCTGCACGCCACATCAGCAACGCGTGGCGAGATCGAAGTCACGTTTGCCGACCTGGAGCGGCGCAGCCGCCAGGTGGCTGCCGGCCTGCTCAAGCTCGGGCTGCAGCACGGCGACCGCATCGCGATTGCTGCGCCCAACATGGTCGAGTGGATAGAGCTCTTCTTTGGCGCCGTCCGCGTCGGGCTCATTGTCGTCACGCTCAATCCGCGCTACCGGGAAAGCGAGCTGGACTACATGATCAACCAGTCGGGCGCACGCATGGTGGTCAGCTCGGCCCGTTTGCCGGGCTTTGATTTTGAAGCTTTTTATGCAGGTTTTCGCGAGCGGATTCCGACGGCCGAGCATTTCATTTTCCTGGACGCAACCCGGCCGGAAGACGATTTCGAGCGCTTGCCTGCCCAAGACAGCGACGTCGATATCACACGGCGCGAGCAGGCGGTCAGGCCAAGCGACCCGGCCGTCATCCTCTACACCAGCGGTACCACCGGCCAGCCCAAGGGCGCAACGCTCACGCATCGCAGCCTGCTGGCTTCGGGCCGCGCGCAGGTGGCCAACTACCCGGGCCTGTCGGAAAACGACGTGTACCTCGGCCTCATGCCGATGAACCACGTGGGAGGCCTCACCTGCACCATCACGTCGGCCATGCTGACGGGCGCCAAGGTGGTCTTGCAGCAGGCGTTTTCACCGTCGGGCGCGCTGCGGGCGCTGGATGCGCATGGCGTCACGCTGTTTGCGGGCGTGCCCACCATGTGGATGCTCATGCTTGCCGATCCGCTGATCAAGGATGTGGCCAAAGACGTTGTGCGTTACATCATTATCGGCGGCTCCAACGTCGAGCCCACGCTGGCGCGCCAGATTGCCGCCACCTTCCCAAACGCCGCGCTGACCAACCTGTATGGGCAGTCCGAAGCCTCGGGCGCCACGGTCATCTCGCCCACCACCGACTCGCTGGAGAACATTGCGCGCAGCATCGGCCTGCCGCTGCAGGGCGTGCAAGCACGAGTGGTTGGACCCGGTGGCAGCGTGCTCGCGGCGGGAGAAGAAGGCGAGCTGCAACTGCGCGGTGAAAGCGTGGCGGCCGGCTACTGGGACATGCCCGAGCAAACGGCAGAGACCTTCCAGGCCGACGGCTGGCTTGCCACGGGCGACATGGTCAAGCAGGAGGCCGACGGCCACGTCGTGCTTCTGGGGCGCAAGAAGGAGATGTTCCTGCAAGGCGGCTACAACGTCTATCCGGTCGAGGTGGAAAACGTCCTGACCTCGCATCCGGCCGTGGCCATGGCCGCGGGCATAGGCGTGCCCGACCCGGTGCTGGGCGAGGTGGGACGCTACTACATCACCTTGCGGTCCGGCCACGAGGTCACCGCCGAGGCGCTGATTGAGTTTTGCAAGCAAAAGCTTGCTGATTACAAGGTGCCGCGGCAGATCGTGCTGGCCGACGAGTTGCCGACCACGCCCGCCGGCAAGATCGCCAAGGCGGTCTTGCGCCAAAGTTACAAGGCCAACCCATGAAATGGAAACAATGAACGTTCAATTTGATTTTTCCGGCCGCCACGTCATGGTGTTTGGCGGCACCACCGGCATCAACCTGGGCATTGCGCGGGGTTATGCCGCAGCCGGCGCCAATGTCAGCGTTGCCAGTCGCAAGCAGGCCAACGTCGATGCCGCGGTGGCCGAGCTGGGTGACGGCGCTTTTGGCATGACCGCCGATGTGCGTGACGACCGGAGCGTGGCAGCCGCGCTGGCGCAGGCGGTGGCCAGGCACGGGCCCATAGATGTGCTTGTCTCCGGGGCCGCGGGCAACTTCCTGGCCGACGTCAACAGCATGTCGTCCAATGCGTTCAAGGTGGTCATAGACATAGACCTTGTCGGCAGCTTTCACGTGGCGCGCCAGGCGTACGAGCACCTGCGCAAGCCCGGTGCCAGCGTCATTTTCATCAGCGCGCCCCAGGGCGTGGTGCCGGTGCCCTATCAGGCGCACGTGTGCGCGGCCAAGGCAGGCATTGATCAGTTCACCCGCGTGCTCGCGCTGGAATGGAGCAGTGCGGGCGTGCGCGTCAACGCCATCTCGCCAGGCCCGATCGCCGACACCGAGGGCATGCGTCGCCTTGCGCCGCAGGGCGCGGACGGCGACGCGCAGGTGCGCGCCATGGTGCCACTGGGGCGCATGGGGACCACGCAGGACATCGCGAACCCGGCCATGTTCCTGGGCTCAGAGCTTGAGAATGAATTGATCGCGCCCGAGAGGATCGCCCAAACCCGTCCAATCAAGACGCAAAGCGCAGGCATGGCCCGTGCCATGGCGAGCATTTGCAACGCGGAGTGGGCGGGTTTGG
>JALOAS010000085.1 GCA_023228705.1 Ottowia sp.
CGGCGTGGACGGCGCCGGCCCGGCTTGCGGAAAACCCCGCGGGCGCTGGCCCGCCCACCTGCGCTGTAGACTCAAGCGCTCGCGGCGGACGCGAGGCGATCGCGACCCCGCAACCCCGGGGCTTGCACCGCCTGGCGCGACGGTGCGCTGCTGCCACCGGCCCGCAACGTGGGCGCCGACTTTTGGGGACCTAGCCATGAGCCATTCCTTCCAGGCACTCCGGGACCGCTGCAGCGACAGCTGGCGCGCCTACGTCGAGCACGACTTCGTGCGCCAGCTGGGCGCCGGGACGCTGGCGGCCGAATCGTTCCGCCACTACCTCAAGCAGGACTACCGTTTTTTGATCCACTTCGGGCGCGCGTATGCGCTGGCTGTGTACAAGAGCCGCGACATCACCGAGCTGCGGCATGCGCTGGACGGACTCAGGACCATCATCGACGTCGAGCTGCGCCTGCACGTGGATTACTGCGCGCAGTGGGGCATCAGCGAGGCGGAGTTGGGCAAGCTGCCGGAGGCGCGCGCCACCATGGCGTACACGCGGTACGTGCTCGATACCGGCAACCGCGGTGACCTGCTGGACATGCACGTGGCGCTGGCACCCTGCCTGGTCGGCTACGCCGAGGTGTCGCGGTTCCTTGCGCGGCAGGCGGACACCGTGCGCGGCGACGCCAACCCCTACGAGGCGTGGCTGCAGATGTACGAGAGCGACGCGTTCCAGCGCGCCGCGCAGGCTGAGGAGCGCTGGCTGGATGCACAGCTGGTCGAGGTCTCCGACGCCCGGTTTGCGCAGCTGGCGACGATCTTCGAGGACGCGACGCGGCTGGAGATCGATTTCTGGCAGATGGGGCTGGACCGCAGCCTCTGAGCGGGGCAGGCCGGCGCCGGACGCGACCGACACAGGACGCCGGCGCCCGATCGCGTTGCTGGCGCGGCCAGGCGGTGCGGCCGCTGGTGCCCGTGTCCCGCGCCCGGTGCTCCGTGGTGCTGCCTTGCCGTGGTTGCCCGGGCCGTGCAGCGGAGGACCAGGCCAGGCGCGCTGACGCGGAAGAAGCCTGGCGGCGATCCAGCACAGCGGGCCGGACCGCGGCAACTTCTCCCGCTGCCGCCTTGCTTCCGCCCGGAAAAAAAGAGACTGCGGCAGCTCGCTGGCGGCGCTACACTGGACGTCTGCAGCCGCTGGAGCACGCATGGCAGAACCGCTGGAGGTGCGCATAGAGACGCGCCCGGATCGCAAGCATGGCCTTTCCCCGGACGAACTGGCGGTGCGCGAGGGCACGGCGAGCAAGCTGGGCCTGGCGGTGCTTGGCGTGGCGTACGGCGACCTGGGTACCAGCGCCATCTACGCGCTGCACGCGGTCTTCACCGGCGGCGCCCGACTGGCGCCCGACCACGCCAATGTGCTGGGTGTCCTGTCGTTGGTGGTCTGGACGCTGCTCATCGTCGTCTCGCTCAAGTACATGGTGTTCGTGCTGCGCGCGGACAACGACGGCGAGGGCGGAATATTTGCCCTGATCGGGCTGCTGCGGCCCTGGCGCCACCTGGACCGGCGCGGACGGCGCCTGCTCATCCTGCTCGGGCTGGCCGGCGCGTCCATGCTCTATGCCGGCATCATGATCACGCCGGCCATTTCCATCCTCAGCGCGGTTGAGGGGCTGGGCGTGGCGTCGCCCGAGCTCGCGCACTTTGTGCTGCCGCTCACCGTGACCATCCTGGTCCTGCTCTTTGCCGTGCAGCGCTTTGGCAGCGCGCGCGTGGGCGCCGCGTTCGGGCCGGTCATGGTGTTGTGGTTCGTCGCCATCGCTGCGCTGGGCATTTACGGAATCGCGCATGCGCCGCAGGTGCTGGCAGCGGTCAACCCGCTGCACGCCATGGCCTTTTTCCAGCGCAACGGGCTGGTTGCGTTCCTGGTGCTTTTTGCCGTGTTCCTGGTCACCACCGGTGCCGAGGCCGTGTACGCGGACATCGGCCATTTTGGCCGGCGGCCCATACGCCAGCTCTGGTTTCTGTTCGTGCTGCCTGCGCTGATGCTCAACTACCTGGGCCAGGGCGCCATGCTCCTGCACAACGCAGGCGCCAGCACGCAGCCGTTCTTCGGGCTGGTGCCGCCGCTGCTGCTGTACCCCATGGTGATCCTGGCCACGGCCGCCACGATCATTGCGTCGCAGGCAGCGATCACCGGCGCGTTTTCGCTCACGCGCCAGGCCGGCCGGCTGGGCATGCTGCCACGTTCCCGCGTCGTGCAGACGTCGGAGGAGCACGCGGGCCAGATCTACGTGCCGCTGATGAACTGGCTGCTGATGTTTGCTGCCATCGTGCTGGTGCTGCTGTTCCAGAGCTCGGACCGGCTCGCCAGCACGTACGGCGTCAGCGTGAGCAGCACCATGGTCGTGACGACCATCCTCGCGTTTTTCGTCGTGCGCGAGCGCGGCCACTGGCGCGGCTGGGCGGCAGTGCTGTTCCTGCTGGGGTTCCTGGCGGTCGACCTGCCGTACTGGGCGTCCAACCTGCTGCGCATCCCTTACGGCGGCTGGTTTCCGGTGCTGGTGGCGGCCGCCTTCCTGACCGTGATGACGACCTGGCGGCGGGGCCTGGAGCTGGTTGCGCGACGCGACGCCGAGGACAGGCAGCCGGTGAGCGACCTGATCAAGGCGCTGCAGGGCGGGCTGGACACCAGCGGCGCACCGGTTGCCCGCGTGCCGGGCAGTGCCATTTTTGTCACGCTGCATCGCCGCAACGTGCCGGCGGCGCTGATCCACCACGTCGAGCGCAACCACGCGCTGCAGCAACAGGTGGTGCTGCTCACTGTACTCACCGAAGACGTCCCCTACACGTCCGGCAAGGAGCGGGTCGAGCTGGAAACGCTGGGCGAGGGCTTTGTCCGCGTGGTGCTGCGCTACAGCTACCTGCAGCACCCGAACGTGCCGTCCGAGCTGGCGGCGTGCAAGGAGCAGGACGTGCCCGTGGACCTGGAGCGCGCGACGTACTACGTCGAGCACCAGGCGCCGGTGAGCCGGCACGGCCGCGGAGACGGCATGGCGTCGTGGCGAGACCGCCTGTTCGGGTTCCTGCTGCGCAATTCCATGGACCCCACGCAAGGGTACCAGATCCCGGTGGACAAGATCGTCGACATGGGATTGCGCGTGCGCATCTGAGCGCGGGCACGCGCGGTGCGGCGCGCAGGTTGCGCCCAGCGGTCGGCATCCTGTGTGCGCACGTCCGGTCGCTCATTGATTCAAAGCCAGCGATCCCGGGTGGCGTGCATCCTCGCGGCAGTCAGTCCCATGTCCTTCATGGATGAGAAGCGACAGGCATGCGCGCAGATGCTGCAGGAATGCGGAAATACGCTGAAGAAAGACCGCGATTGACAGCTGGGCAGCCCGACGCAATGCACGCCAGTGTGTCCAGGGGGCAGCCGGAAATCGCCCCGCAGGGCCGACTGGTTCGGGTTGCAGCCGCCGCATCAAAAGGACCGGCAGTGCGGCGCCGGCGCAAAGCTGCCTAAAATCCCTGCCATGCTCACGCAAGCCAGACGCCAGCGCGTCATCATTACCATCCGCTCCAACCGTTGCCAGCGTGCGGCCGGAATTGTCTGGCGCAGGGTGCGGCGCAGCGGCTTTCGTGAGTTGCGGCTGGCGCGCAACCATACAACGCTGCTGCCGACCCCGATGCGGCCCAGGGCAGCAGCGGTGGCGGTGGAAGCCTGAGACGGCTCGTTTTTTGCCTGAATTCCTGAAGTCCACGGCACGCTGGCTGCTGCGCTACCTGCGCGACATCGGCTGGCGCGCCACGCGCATGTTCCGCGTGGTGGCGGGAATCATGGCGCCGGTGATGCTGGTCATGTACATTGCCGAGCGGCTGGGCCTGGTGCAGATGGCGGGCCATGCGCTGGCGCCGGCCATGGCGTTCATGGACCTGCCGGCGGAGGCGGGCATCATCTGGGCCACCACCATCCTGACCAACATATACGGTGGCATCGCCATCATTGCCGCGTTGTCGGGCGACCTGCAGTTGACGGTGGCGCAGGTCAGCGCGCTGGGCGCCATGATGCTGTTCGCGCACAACCTGCCGACCGAGCAGGCCGTGGTGCGCCGCGCCGGTGCCAGCGCGCTGTTCACAGGCTCGCTGCGCATCGTGGTGGGCGTGGCGTACGGGGCTGCCGTGGCCTGGATCTGCCGCCTGGGCGGCTGGCTTCAGGACCCGGTGTCGTTTGCCTGGTTGCGGGGCACCAGCGACGCGGCGCCGGGGACGCTGGATTTCCTGCCCTGGCTGCTGGCTACCGCGCAGTCGCTGCTGCTGATCTGGGCGGTGATCGTGGTGCTGGTCGTGCTGCTGGACATCCTGGAGCGGCTGGGCGCCACGCGCCTGCTGACGTGGGCGCTGGCGCCGGTGCTGCGCCTGTCCGGGCTGGAAGAGCGCGCGGCGCCGCTGACCACCATCGGGATGCTGATGGGGCTGGCGTACGGCGGCGCGCTCATCATCGACGCCAGCGAGCGCGAGCAGTACAGCCGGCGCACGCTGCTGCTGGCGCTGACCTGGCTGTCGCTGTATCACGCGGTGCTGGAGGACACGCTGCTGATCGCGGCGCTGGGCGCCAACGTCTGGATCATCCTGGTGCTGCGCGGCGTCGTGGTGCTGCTGCTCCTGATGGCGCTGGCGGCGCTGACGCGCCCGCAAACCCGCTGGGGCCGGCGGCTGCGTGACGCCTGAGCGACGCGCGGCCGGCAAGTGGGCCAGGGCGGCCTGTTGATGCCGCGCTGCGGCACCGCCCGGCCCGGTGCATCAGCCCGGGCGCAGCACCAGCTCGGTGATTTCCGAGGGCACGCCCAGGCGCAGGATCAGGCCGTTCCACAGGCCGGTACCCCGGCTCACGTAAAGCTGCATGCTGCCGACCTGGTACAGGCCGGCCAGAAAGCCGTTGTTGGCGCGCCGCGCAAGCAGCGAAACGCCCCAGATCTGGCCGCCGTGGGCATGGCCGGACAGTTGCAGCGCAACGCCGGCCTGCGCGTTGTCGCGCGCGCTGCGCGGCTGGTGCTGCAGCAGGATGATGGGCATGCCTGCGGGGATGCCGGCCAGCGCGGCGCCGATGTCGGGCACCGGCATGCCAAACGCGCGTGCCTGGTGGTCGGCCAGGCCGGCCACGGCGATGGCCTGGCCGTCGCGCTCAATGCGCACGTGCCGGTTGACGAGCATGAGCAGCCCAAGGCGCTTGAATGCGGCCATCCAGGCCCGGTAGTCGGCATAGTATTCATGGTTGCCGGGAACCGCAAGCACGCCGTCGCGCGCCTTGAGGTCGGCCAGCGGCGCCACGTCGGCGGCACGCGCTGCCGGCGTGCCGTCCTGCAGGTCGCCGGTGATGACGATGAGGTCGGCGCCCAGCCCGTTGGTCCGGTCCACCACGCGGCGCTGCCAGCGCGCGGGCAGCAGGCGCTGCGCGTGCAGGTCGCTCAGCTGCACGAGCCGGTAGCCGTTGAAAGCGGGCGGCAGGCCCGGCAGGGTGACGTGCACGGTCCGGACCGCCGGGACCTTCAGTCCCTGCCAGGTGCCGACGAGGCCCAGCACCGCCGCGGCAACGCCGGTGCCCATGGCGGCGCCGGGGCCGAGCACGATGCCACCGGCGCGCCGCGACAGCACGAAGAGCAGGCCGCCGGCCACGTCGCGCAGCACCAGCAGCAGCGCCAGCAGCAGGAACGAGCCAAAGGCCCAGCCCAGCGCCACCAGCAGCCACCGCGGCAGCTCGGGCGAGGCCAGGCTGCCAAAGAAGCGGCTGGTGATTTGATGGTGCTGCGCGATGAGCAGCAGGGCGATGATGGCCGCGATGCGCAGCCCGGGGCCGCCGGGCAGGTAGCGGCCAAAGCGCAGCGCGACGTACATCCAGGCCACGGCCATGACGACAAACAGGCGCCACGACATGCGCGGTCACGCTCCCGGGCGGGTGGACGCTACCATTTTTCGGCAAACGGGCGCGCCTGCACCTCGAACGACCAGGCCGAGCGGTCCTGCTGCGTGAGCCACCAGGCCGTGGCGGCCACCCCGTCCGGCTGCACGAAGAAGCTGTCGGGCTGCTCGGGCATGCGCTGGCGCGTGCGCGGCAGGTCGACGACACCGTCGATGACGATGAGTGCGACGTGGATTCCGGCCGGCCACAGATGTCGCGCCATGGATTCGGCCAACGTGCGCTGCGCGGCCTTGGCCTGCGCGAATGCAGCCGCTCCGGCGGCACCGCGCAGCGATGCGGTGGCACCGATGAAGACGATGTTGCCCCTGCCGCGCTGCTTCATGGCTGGAAGCACGGCGCGGGTGGCGGCAAACGCACCCAGCACGTTGACGCGCCAGGCCGATTCCAGGTCGGCGGCCTGCACCGCCTCGATGTGGCCCCAGACGCCGGCGCCGGCGTTGTAGACGAGCGTGTCCGGCGCGCCCAGATCCTGCGCGATGGCGTCAAACGCCTGTGCCACCTGTTCCGGCTGGCCGGCGTCGCAGGCGTACGCACGCGCCTGCCCCAGCTCACGCGCCAGCTGCTCGGAAAACCCGGTGCTGCGCGACAGCAGGGCCAGCGCGTGGCCTTCGGCAGCGAAGCGTCGCGCCAGCGCGGCGCCGTTGCCGGGCCCCACGCCGACGATGGCGCAAACGGGAGGGTTGGTCATGGACATTCCTTGTTTGAGCGAGATCATGCGGCGCCGCAAGCCGTCCGTTGCCAGCGGCATGGACGCACGCGCGCCGCCCGTGTTCCGAGTCTAAGCGCTGGCGCCTGGCCATGCTGCGCCGGATGTCCCCTTGTGCAGCGCATCCTGCCAATCGGACGCATGACGGTGCCACAATGCAGAACGCCACGCGCTGCATCGATACGGCGTAGCTTGGAGCGATGCCGGGGCCTGTCTTGACAGCGGGGTGGGCGGCGTTGCCGGCCTGGCAAAACCACCCCGCGTTCGCCTGCGACACAGGCCTGCTTTGGGCCGCGGCGCCCGCTCTGTTGATAATGCCTGTGCATGGCTGCTTCCCGTCCGTTTTCACCGCTGCCCGCCACCGCCCCTGGCCGTCTGGCGGCCGCGGTGCTGGGCAGTGCGCTGCGCCGGATCGAAGCGTCGGGGCCGCTGGACGACCAGGCGTTGCTGGTACGGGCCGCTGCTGCCGGCGGCAGCCGGGCCGGGCAGATCCGGCAGCGCAACGCCTGGCTGGGCGAGCGGCTGGGTATGCGCCAGGAGCTGGCGCGGTGGCGGCAGCTGGGTCTGCTCCTGGTCCTGGTGCTGGCCGTGCTGATGGCGCTTGCCGGCCTGGCCGCGGCACGCAGCGTGCTCGCGCCCGATCGCGGCATCAATGCCGTGGCGGCGGTTGTCGGCGTGCTTGTCTTGCCGACGCTGACGCTGCTGGCCTGGCTGGTCGCGCTGCTGGCGGGCGGCCGGAGCACGGGAAGCGGGGACTGGTCGTTCGGCCGCCTGCTGCTGTCGCTGGCTGCCCGGATGCCATCGGGCCGTGGGGTGCACCGACCGGAACTGTTGCAGGCGCTGCTGGAAGTCATGCAGCGGCAGCGCCTGTGGCCCTGGTTTTCGGGGCTGGTCAGCCACGCCGTCTGGCTCTTGGCGCTGCTGCTGACGCTGCTCTTGCTGATCTTCGGGTTTTCGTTCCAGGCGTACCGCCTTTCCTGGGAAACAACCATCCTGAGCACCGCATTCTTCCAGCAGTTTGTCGCGCTCAGTGGCTGGCTGCCGCAGCTGCTGGGATTTCCCGTCCCTGACGCCGCCGCGGTCATGCAGGTGGGCCAGGCCGCGTCCGTGGCGGATCCGCTCAGCCAGCGCGCCTGGGCCTGGTGGGTCATTGGCTGCATCAGCATCTACGGCCTGCTGCCACGGGCGCTGCTGCTGGTACTGAGTGGCTGGCGTTGGCGCGCCGGCATGCGCCGCATCGTCGCGGTGGACATGTCGGACCCCTACAACCAGCGCCTGGCCCGACGGCTTGACGCGCTGGCGCCCGCCTCGCAGGTGGTCGATCCCGAGCACGCCCATGCCCACGTGCCGGCAGCCGGCGCCCGGGCTGGCGCGGGAACTGCCGCGGGCACGCTCGCGACCATTGGCTTTGAGCTGCCGGACGAGTTGCCCTGGCCCGCGCCGGGACTGGACGCTGCGTTTGCGGACCTGCTGCGCGTCGATGGCAGTGCCGGGGACGTCCGGCAGGCGTTGCAGCAGCTGGCGGTGGCGCCACCGGCGGCGGTGCTGGTGGTGCTGCATGCACCAGCCAGCCCGGACCGTGGCACGGCGCGCTTCCTGCGCGACGTGGCCGCGCTTGTCGCGCGCTGTGCCGTGCTGCTGGTCGGCCCGGACAGCGGCGCAGCCGATGCGGGGTCGGCCGAGCGCTGGCGAAACTGGTTGCAGGCGCAGGGCCTGTCCCACGTTGCGCTGTTGCCGCACATGGCCGAAGCAGCACGCTGGCTGGAGTCGGACCGTGCCTGATCGCTTGCCCTGCATTGCCGTGGTCGGGCACACCAACGCGGGCAAGACGTCGCTGCTGCGCACGCTGACGCGGCAGGTTGACTTCGGCCGCGTCTCCGACCGGCCCGGCACCACGCGGCATGCCGAGGCCGTGGCGTTGCGGCTTGGCGGGCAGGAGCAGATCCGCTTTGTCGACACGCCGGGGCTGGAGGATGCCGTGGCGCTGGGCGAGTTCCTGCAACAGCAGGCCGGCGACACGCGCCTGCAGCGGATCGAAGCGTTTCTGCGCGGCCCGGAAGCACGCGGGGGTGCGTTCGAGCAGGAGGCCAAGGTCCTGCGCACGCTGCTGGAACGGGCCGACGCGGCCATGCTGGTGCTCGACGTGCGCGAGCCGGTACTGCCCAAGTACCGCGCCGAGCTGGAGCTGCTGGTCGCCTGCGCGCGCCCGGTCATGCCGGTACTGAACTTCGTGCGCAGCCAGCGCGCCCGCAGCGCCGAGTGGCACCAGCTGCTGCGCGAAGCCGGACTGCATGCACGCGTCGAATTTGATGCGGTGGCGCCTCTGCACGGCGCCGAGCAGCAGCTGTACAACGACCTGGCAGCGCTGCTGCCGGCGCGGCGTGCGCACCTGCTGCACATCGTCGAACGCCTGGCACTGCAGGCAAGGGACAGGCTGCGCGCTGCAGCCCGCGTTGCCGCCGACGTGCTGGTCAGCGTGGCGGCCATGCGCCGCACGGCGCCCGCCGTGGACCTGGCCGATGCCTTGCGCCGGCAGGCATTTGTTGCGGCTTTCCAGCAGGAGGTCGAGGGGCACGTGCGCAGGGGCGTGGCGCAACTGCTGGACCTGTACGGTTTTCGCCCGGGCGACGCCGAGCTGGATGGATTGCCCGCAACCGACGGCCGCTGGGCCAGCGACCTGTTCAATCCCGCGCTGCTCAAGCAGGTCAGCCTGCGCCTGGGTTGGGGTGCGCTGGTCGGCGCCGGTGCCGGCGCGGTGGTTGACCTGGCGCTGGCCGGGCTGTCCCTGGGCGCGGCCACGGGCATGGGCGCCGCGCTGGGCAGCGCCGCGTCCGGCGGCTGGCGGCCACTCTGGCGCAAGCTGCAAAACCGGCTGACCGGGGTGCGCGAGGTGACCGTGGAAGACGCCGTTCTCGTCCTGCTGGCCGACCGGCTGTGTACGCTGGCGCTGGCGCTGGCGCGGCGCGGCCACGCCGCAGAGCAGCAGCTGATGCTGGCCCCGGATCGCGACGCGCAGCCCGGCGACGATGGGCCCGGGCGCGACCTGGCCATACTGGCACGGGCGCTGGCGCCGGCACGCGCGCACCCGGCGTGGGAGCGCGGCAGCTCCCGCTTTGACGACAGCGCCACCCGTGCCGCAGCGTGTGACGCGGTGGCCGGGCAGCTGCAGGCGTTCCTGCTCCGCTCGGCCGAGCAACCCTGACCGGATCGCGGCAGCAACTGCGCGTTGCCGATCGTGCGGCAGTGCGGCGTGGACCCGGGGCTACTGCCCGGCCTTCAGGCTCATGCCCAGCGCCGCGCGCCGGCGCAGCCAGGGGCTGGCGCGGTAGCGGGGGTCGCCGGATCCGGCCAGCATCTGGTCCAGGATACGCAGGATTCGGGCGGCGCCGAAGTGGTCGCCCATGGCCAGCGGACCCATGGGGTAGCCCAGCCCCAGCCGCACCGCCGTGTCCAGGTCTTCGGGCGAGCACACGCGCTGCTGGCACATCTCAGATGCAATGTTGACGATGGTGGCAATCACGCGCTGGGTGACAAACCCGAAGGAGTCGTTGATGACGCTGACCGGCTTGCCGTCAGCGGCAAGCAGCGCATGCGCTGCATCGCGCGTTGCGACGGCGGTGGCCGGGCTGGTAGCCAGGACGCGGCGCCGGGTGTCGGCATCGGCTGCCAGCAGGTCCACCCCCACGGTGCGCGCCGGATCCAGTCTTTCGGCAAGCGCCGTCGTGGTGATGTCGGTGCCCAGCGGCGCGACGAGGATGAGCGCGTCGGCCGATGGCCGGGGCCCGGCCTCCACGTCGGCATCCAGGTCCTGCAGCAGCTTGCGCAGCTCGGCGTGGCGCTCGGCCTGCGGCGAGACCCAGACCGGCAGCAGGGAAGCCAGTTGCGGCACCGGTGGCTCGGGCGGCACCTGCTGCACGCCGTCAACGTACTCATAAAAGCCGGCGCCGGTCTTTCGCCCCAGCACGCCAGCGGCCAGGCGTTGCGCCGTGATGACGCTGGGGCGGTAGCGCGGATCGCCGTAGTACTGCCTGAAGATGGCTTCCATGGCCGGGTGCGAAACATCCAGCGCCGTCAGGTCAAACAGCGCGAACGGACCCAGGCGAAAGCCGATCTGGTCGGTGAGGATGCGGTCCACGGTGGCAAAGTCGGCCACGCCTTCGCCGACGACCTGCAGCGCCTCGGTGCTGTAGCCGCGCCCGGCGTGGTTGACGATGAAGCCGGGCGTGTCGCCGGCGCGCACCGGCGTGTGTCCCATCTGCTGCGCAAATGTGGCCAGGCGGTCGCACACAGCCTCGCGCGTCTTCAGCCCGGCCACCACCTCGACCACTTTCATGAGCGGCGCCGGATTGAAGAAATGATAGCCGGCCAGCCGCGCCGGGTCCTGCAGCGCGGCAGCAATCGCCGTGACCGACAGCGACGAGGTGTTGGTGGCGAGCACGGCATCGGCAGCCAGCAGGCCTTCAAGCTCGGCCAGGACTTGTTGCTTGACGTCCAGGCGCTCGACGATGGCCTCGACCACCAGTTCGCAGTCGGCCAGGTCGGCCAGCGCCGCTGCCGGCAGCAGCCGCTGCTTGTACGCTGCAACCTGGTCCGCGCTGTAAGGGTCCTTGCCCTTGCGCTCCAGCCTGTCCCAGAGCGCGGCGATGGCGTCGCGCGCCCGCCCGGCAGCGTCGGGCGCGGCGTCAAACAGGCGCACGCGTGCGCCGGCCTGTGCAACCAGCTGCGCAATGCCCTGTCCCATCGCGCCGCAGCCGACGATGCCCACGGTCTTGAATTCCGGTGTTGTCATGGCGCTTATTATGCGGGCAGAAAACGCGCCTTTGGCCAGCTGGCCGGCCGTGGCCGGATGCGGCGGCCGTATTCGTGGTGAAGAGGGAGGAATGATGCTGAAAAAAGGGACCGCAGCCCTGCTTCTGGTGCTGCTTGCGTTGCTGGCCGTGCTGTATGTTGGCGTATGGACCCGGGGGTCGCGCCAGCATGCGGTGCCGCCGCTGCAGCCGCTGGCGGTCAACGCGGATGCCGCTGCCGCCCGCCTGGGTCAGGCCGTGCGCCTGCAAACGGTGTCCTCTGCCGAGGATGCGGATCTCAATGCCGATGAATTCCAGCGCCTGCACGCGCTGCTTGCGCAGCAGTTCCCGCAGGTGCATGCGCAGCTGGAACGCGAGGCGGTGAACGGGCTCAGCTTGCTCTACACCTGGCCAGGCAGCGATCCGGACGCGGCGCCCATCCTGCTGCTGGCGCACCAGGACGTGGTGCCCGTGGCTCCCGGCACCGAGAGCGATTGGGAGCAGCCGCCTTATTCAGGCGCCGTGCGGGATGGCTACATCTGGGGCCGCGGCGCCTGGGACGACAAGGGCAACCTGCTGGCGCAGCTGGAAGCGGTGGAGATGCTGCTGGTGGCCGGCTGGCAGCCCGAGCGCAGCGTGTACCTGGCCTACGGTGCCGACGAGGAGGTTGGCGGCTTGCGCGGTGCAGCGCTTGTGGCCGAGCTGCTTGGCCAGCGCGGCGTGCGTCCGGCCTTTGTCATCGACGAGGGCCTGCTGGTGCTTCAGGGCGTGGTGCCGGGCGTGCGCAGCCCCACGGCGCTTGTTGGCGTGGCCGAGAAGGGCTACGCGTCGGTTCGCCTGGTCGTGCGCGCGCAGCCGGGCCATTCGTCCATGCCGCCGCCAGTTGGCAGCAGCGCCATTGCGCTGCTCAGCCGGGCGCTGACGCAGCTGGAGGACCACCCCATGCCAGCGCGCCTGGACGGCGTGGCCGGTGCCATGTTTGAGACGCTGGCGCCGGAGATGCAGGGGCTGTCCCGGCTGGTGCTGTCCAACCTCTGGCTGTTCGGCCCACTGGTGAAAAGGCAGCTGGAGGCCAGCCCCGGAACCAACGCGGCGCTGCGCACGACGACGGCACTTGCGGTCGTGCAGGCCGGCAACAAGGACAACGTGCTGCCGGGCCGGGCGCAAGCCATCATCAACTTCCGCTTGGCGCCCGATGACAGTCTGGACGACGTGCTCGAGCACGTGCGCACGGTGGTTGCCCGGGTGGTGCCTGCAGAGCAGTTCGCGCTGGAGGTCCTGCCCGGCGCGCGCGAGGCGTCTGCCGTGGCGCGCACCGATACCCCGCAGTTCGACGTGCTGAGTCGCACCATCCGGGAAGTCTTTCCCGACGCAGTCGTTGCGCCCGGGCTGATGGTGGCCGGAACCGATTCGGTGCACTATGGCGCGATCAGCAAGCACATCTACAAGTTTTCACCCATACGCGCCAGCAGCGGGGACCTGGCGCGCTTCCACGGCACCAACGAACGGCTGAGCGTGGCAGGGTATGCCGACGCCATCCGTTTTTACCATCGCTTGATTCAACAGCTTTCTGCGGCCAAAATGGCACCATGAAGGTTGGCACCGCAAAGCGCGCATGCAAAAAGGGAAAAGCCATGGTTGCTCGTCTGAGATTCGGGGTCCTGCTGGGGGCCGGCGCGGTGCTGGCCGGCGCGGCGCAGGCGGCCTGCTACACGGTCATGGATACACAGGGCGTGGTTCTGTCGCAAACCTCGACGCCGCCGGTGGACATGTCGCGGCCCTTGCACGAGACCGTTCCCGCGCGCTACGGCAGGGGTGCGCACATGGTTTTTGGCGTGGCCGACCCGCCCTGCGGCCCGCCGGCCGACGCGTGGTTCGACACGACGTCGACCGCGCAGCGCGCGCTGCGCCCGGCGAAGGCTGATCGCGGGTGAGGTGTCTGAAGGGTGTAAACGCATCCACCTGCCGCGCGGGAAAAAGGGGCTCAGCCGGGATGTGCGCCCGGCGGCGCACATCCTTTTCTTGGCGCCAAGAAAAGGAGGCAAAAGAAGGCGTCCCCGCTGCCCGTGTCCCCAATGCTGCGCATTGGGGCAACCTGCGATGCTCGGTCCTGCGGTGGCACGGTGGAACTCGCTTCTCGTTTGCTCGCGCAAACGCTGCGCTCAAACAACCACAGTGAGCATGAGGACGATGCAGGAGCATGCTGCGCTGCTCCTGCCCACC
>JALOAS010000086.1 GCA_023228705.1 Ottowia sp.
GCATCGCTTGTCGATGACTCCCGGCTTGGAGGCGCTGTTCTGGTCACTCAGGTGAACTTCCAGCCTTGTGATCTGATCGGCGAAGCGATCCAGGATGCGCTCGAGGATTTCCCTCACATTTTGCGCCCTGGAATCATGTCCGGAGATATTCTTGTCGGTGTTTACTTGGATGTGCATATGAATTGTTCCGGTGATGGTATATGTAGGCTTGTATTGATTGAATGGTATGCAAGAAATGGATTGACAAAAACGTGCACGTTGAGTTGGTACACTTAAAGTGTTCAAGAGGTTATTCGCATACTCAACAAGTTGGTGTCAATTATCTGTCCCAAGAATTGGGCAGCCCCTGTCTCGTCTGTCTTGTTGTTATCTTAATTTTATATTGCCCGCTTTTTAAATACCGGAGACCAGCACGTCCAGCGCTGCCATGATTTGAGCGCGCCGTCCCGAAAGATCGGCCACGCGCCGACCCAAGTGCTTGCGGTCAACGCCGGCCATTTGTGGGACCAAAGTCACAAACGATCGCCTTCCAGTTCCAGCACCGGGTTGAGCCGGGCAATGGCGGCAGGAGCGGCCAAGCGCTCGGGACAGAGCGGTACAACCACCGTGGTGCGGAGTTCGTCCAGCAGGCCGGACTGGATGTCCAGCAGATAAGGGGAGGCGCTTCGGGTCGCCTTTTCTGGATTCTCGTAAGCGTGAAACTGCGCCGTCAGAACCGCTTGAGCGCGTCACCCAGGCTGCCGTGCTCCTGTACCCAGCGGTTGTACGCTGCGATGGCGGCCGCATTTTCCCGCTTCCAGCGCTCGCTCTCGCTCACGCGCTCCGCCACGGCAGTTTCCAAAGTCGCCGACAGGTTGATCTTCAGCGCCCGCGCCTTGGCCAGCAGGTCAGTGTTGATGCTGACGTTGGTCGCCTTCTTGGGTGCCTGAACGTCGAACGGGGCGTCCATGCTATGCGCATTGGCGACGCGCGTCAAGCGCAAGTCTTGTCGGCAGGCGTATAACGGCGGCGCGGATGTGCACGGCGTAGCGGACGAACACACGTTTCCAACCGAGGAAAAAAACGGGCGGTAGCTGCAGCGGGAGACGCAATGGCAGCCAGCAGGTGCCAGCCAGGCTGACGAGGGCGGAGCTGGGCAAGGGGTGCTTCTTGTTCGGGGTGTTGCCCGCAGCCCGCGTAGCGGAATCGCGGTCGACTGCAGGGCCATGTCATGCCATGGTTATCTCAACCAGCTCGGTGCTTGAAAGCGGTTCAGGAACGGGTTCGCCATATGTTTTCATGATTTCGAAGTGGAATTCTATTGCTTACTCGATAAACTTTGATGCTTCGGTGCGTGTCTCTCCGGCGGCGACACAGTCCGGAATATCCGGTACATACGCTCCCCAGATGTTAATGCGCTTTTCGGTCACAACCATGTATTTCATGATGGATACCTATTTCTTTAGCCCGGCCTGCTTCAGAATGCTGCTTGGGGTACCCTGGGGCACATCAACACCCGGTTTTCCTGCAGTCGTGGCAGTGCCTGGTTTGGAAGGATGCCTGAACTGGCGATGGCTTCCTGTCATGCGGGCCCGTCTTCACCCATCATCCTCTGCCAGTTTCATAAGTTCCCTGACTTTTCTCTGACTTTCTTGTGTCAAGGCTGGCAGGGCAGAGATGCAGGTGTCCCTTATCTGCTTATCTGTGTTATCTGACCTGCTGCTTATCTGCTTTCCAGCACGCGAAAGATCGCTATGATCCAACCATGGTCGCCATGTCTTCTTCTGCCGCCTCGTCATCGCGCACCCGGATGATCGCGCTGGCCGTGTCCTGCGCTGCCGCGGCCGCCATCCTCGGCGGCGTGCTGGCCGGTGGCGATGCCGGGTCGGCCTGGCAATGGCTGCGCTGGATTGCCAAGCCGCTGACCACGCTGCTGATTCTTGTGGCGGCGGCGTTGGCCTGGCGGCCGGTATCTCCGCGCTACCGGTTCTGGATCGTGGCGGGGCTGGTTTTCTCTTTGACCGGCGATGTGCTGCTGATGCTGCCGGCCGACCTGTTCGTGGCCGGGCTGGTGGCGTTCCTGGGCGGGCATCTTTGCTTCATCACCGCTTTCCTGGGTGACAGCCGCTTCGGGACCCGCCCGCTGGCCTGGCTGGCCTGCCTGCTGGTGGGTGGCGTGATCACGGTACTGTTGTGGCCTTCCATTCCGCCAGCGCTGCGCCCGGCGGTGGCGGTCTACGCTCTGGTGCTGTCCAGCATGGGCGCGCAGGCGTTGGGACGGGCCTGGTTCCATGCTGGCGATGCACTGGCCCGGCCGGCGCGGCGTGCGGCGGTTGGCAGCCTGTTGTTCATGCTCAGCGACAGCCTGCTGGCGTGGAACCGCTTCCACCTGGCCTTGCCGCTGGCCACGCTGTGGGTGCTCGGGAGTTATTACGCTGCCGTGTGGTTCATCGCCCGTTCGGTGGCGCAGGACGAGGGCTCAATCGAGGCGGCTGCGATGCGGCCAGGTGGCACGAGGTGAACAACCTGGGGCCGCGCACGTGCTCCACCGCCCGCGCGAGGAATACAACCTCGGCACCGTGCTGCGCCAGACCAGCACCGGCGGCCTGTCCGGTTGGAGCTTCTACCTGCCGATGGCCGGTGCCCGGTTACCCGCTGCAGGTATTCGGGGTGACCGCGCTGGTCGACCTGCTGCACCCGTTTCGGGTGCACACTGAGCAGAGCGACAAGTTGGGCTGGTTCGGCCGCGTGTTTTGCTCGCCGTCCAACCATCGTGCACATCACAAATCAAGCCGCGCGCCGGTAGAAAATCGCATCGGCGAGGCGGGCGAAGGCCCCTGGAGTGGCTGGCGCAGCGCCTGCATCGCCCAATTCAGGCGGCGCCCCGTCTTGCGGGGCATGCCTTGCCGGTGATCTATCATGTCGTGCATCCACAGCAGCGAGGCCAACGCCATCTCCAACCGTGCCCAATCATCCGACCCAGGCCCGGACTTCGGCATTCTTTCCGGAAGTACCCCTTGTCTCCGTTTCCGCAGGGGCACAGAAGCGGCACGCCGGGGCGACTGGCTGACAAAAAGCATCCTGGTGGCACTCGCCAGCGTGCTCATCGGACTTTTTCCGATGCCTTCATCGGCGCAGAGTACCTGGCAATGGTTCGATCAGGGCCGGCCGACCGCACAGGCCTTTCAGGCCAGCGCCGTCCTGAATGCCGCCGCGGCCGACGGGCTGGAGCCCGGGGACTACCGCGCAGATAGCCTGCGCGATGCACTGGAACGCGCGCGCGAAGGGCCCGAACTGCCCGCTGCCGCCGTGGACCGCCTGGATGCCGAATTGACCGCGTCCATGCAGCACTACCTCATGGACCTGCACCGCGGCCGGATCGATCCGCAACAAATCCGCCAGGACGTCAAGGGTCTGGTACCGGCTCCTTTCGATCCGGTAGCGTATCTGTCCACCGCGCTGGCGCAAGACCGCCTGCCCCAGGCGGTGCGCGAGGCCAGGCCCGATGGCGTGCTCTACGCCGATTTGCGCCGTGCCCTGGCCCGGTATCGCACGCTCTCGGATCACTGGGCCTGGGAAAATGAACTGCCCCCCTTGCCCGGGGGCATGGTGGCGGCCGGCCAGCCCTATCAGGGCGTCTTCCGCCTGGCACAGCGGCTGATCGCGCTGGGTGATCTGCCCGCGGACGCGCTGATACCGGAGCAATACGAAGGCGTGCTCGTCGAAGGTGTGCGGGCCTTTCAGCAGCGCCATGGGCTGCTGGTTGATGGCGTGATCGGCCGTGACACGATGCAGCAGCTCCAGACCCGCCCGGCCCGCCGCGTGCGGCAGATTGAACTGGCGCTCGAGCGCTTGCGCTGGACCCCATTGCTCGAGGCGCCGCGCATGATCGTGGTCAACATTCCGGAATTCGTGTTGCGCGCCTACGAGGTCAGGAACCGGCAAGCCGACGTGCAGTTGCAGATGAAGGTCATCGTCGGGCGTGCGCAACGCACGCCAACACCGGTGATGGACGGTGAAATACAGCACATCGAATTCAGCCCCTACTGGAACGTGCCGCGTTCCATCGTGCGGTCCGAAACGCTGCCGCGGCTGCGGCGCGACCCCGCGTATTTCCACCAGCAGGGGTTCGAGTTCGTCACGCCGGACGGGGCCGTGCTTGCAACGCCGTCAGCCGCCAACATCCAGGCGCTGGAACGCGGCGAGCTGCGAATCCGGCAACGGCCCAGCCCCAACAATGCGCTGGGTGACATCAAGTTCATCTTCCCGAATGGTCAGAATATTTTTCTGCATCACACGCCCGCGGTGGCGCTGTTCGACCGATACCGGCGGGACTTCAGCCATGGCTGCATCCGGGTGGAAGACCCGCTGGGGCTGGCTCAATTCATTCTTCGTGACGACGCCGGGTGGACGCCGGCCCGCATCCGGCAGGCCATGACGCGCGGCACCTCGCAGACCATTCGCCTGATACATCCCGTGCCGATACTGATCAGCTACAGCACGGTTGTCGTGAAAAATGATAAGGTGCATTTTTTCCCCGACCTGTACGGTCTGGATTCCGTGCTCGACCAGGCGTTGCAACAACGCGTTCGTGCCGCTCCGTTGCTTGAGCCCCGGCAACCAACGGACGAAAAGACCCGTCCCGGACCCTGTCAATGACCATGACCATGACCATGACAAACTCGTTCAGGCCTTCCCGCCGTCAGCTTCTTCGATATTCCGCCGGCATTTCCCTGGCGGGAACCAGTGTTTCATTTGCACCGAGAGCCTTTGCAGGACACACACAAGCCAGCGAGCTCGCCTTCGATCACACGCACACGCATGAAAAGATTTCCCTGATCTATGCGATGGACGGCCAGTACATGCCGACTGCGCTCGATCGTTTGAATCACTTTCTGCGCGACCACTACACCGGCACGGTCGGCACCATGGATCCAAGTCTGTTTGACATCCTGCACCGCATCCTGTTGACGCTGGATGCACGACAGCCGTTCCAGGTGATCTCAGGATACCGCTCTGCTGCAACCAATGGCAGGCTGCGCAAGACGGGTGGCGGCGGCGTCGCCAAACGCAGCCTGCACATGGACGGCAAGGCGATCGACATTCGCCTGCCGGGCGTGCCGCTGGCTGAATTGCGCGACGCGGCGCTGTCGTTGAAGGCGGGCGGCGTCGGCTTCTATCCGCGCGACCGGTTCATCCATGTCGATACCGGACGGGTACGCCACTGGGGCGCTTGAGGACTGCCATCAGCAGCCAGAAATCCATGCTGCCACGCATGGATCCGTACCGCCGCGCTTCGGTCAGATGTGATCGTGGCGCGATTTTCATGGCGCGGTGACGTCCATGCAAGGATCCCTGCAGCTACACCAGCACCTGTGAAACACTTGCCGCAACGCACCATAGCACGACGACAAGTGGAGAAATTCGCCACGTCACAAGCAACCCAAATCCAACCAGCGCAATCGCCAGATCAATGGGACCCGATATTCCTGATATGAAGATCGGGTCATATAAAGCAGCTCCAAGCAATCCCACAATCGCTGCATTGACTCCCGCAATGGCGTTGCCAGCGACATGGTTTCCAGATACGGCGCGCCAAAAAGGGAGAACTCCGGAGACGAGCAAAAATCCCGGAAGGAATATGAAAA
This sequence comes from Ottowia sp., assembly GCA_023228705.1. Classification (GTDB taxonomy): domain Bacteria; phylum Pseudomonadota; class Gammaproteobacteria; order Burkholderiales; family Burkholderiaceae_C; genus Ottowia. The sequence continues at coordinate 5,628 of JALOAS010000086.1, forward strand.
TCAGCGCAGTTGCTGCCCAGAGATAGGTGCTTCCTGCGGGTGACAGCAGCATCCCAAGATACGCCGAGAACGCAAACATGGGGCCTGGAATGGCCTGGGACGCACCATAGCCGGCCAGGAACTGATCAGGGGACACTGCGCCTGAAGAAACCACCGAATCCTGAAGTAGTGGCAAGACAACGTGGCCGCCGCCAAAAACCAGGGCGCCAGCTCGATAAAATGCCTCAGCCACGGAAGCCAAGCCGTCAACGGACGCTGCGAGTATTGGCAATCCCGCCAGGAAAGCAACGAAGGCCACAATGAGAAGCCCGCCGGCACGCGTGCTGAAGGAAACCTGAAGCGCGTGGCCGTCATGGATCGCAACTCTGCCGTGGAGGACAAATACGCCAAAAATGGCTGCTGACGCCGCAACCGCCAGCTGCGCCACAGGTGACGCCACCATGAGCAGAGTCGCTGCGGACAACACGGCAATGGTTTGCCTCGGCACGTCAGGGCAAAGCTTCCTGGACATGCGCAGCACCGCATCCGCCACCACGGCACACGCCACCAGCTTCAGCCCGTGAACGGCAGCTTGCCCGATCGGGCCGGACAGCAGAGGCAACGCAGCCGCAAATGCCACGAGCAGGAGCGCCGAAGGGAGTGTAAAGGCGACGAAAGCGGCGAGCGCCCCAAGCCAGCCCGCACGCAACAGACCCAGGCCAAACCCCAGCTGGCTGCTGGCCGGACCCGGCAAGAATTGACAGATGGCCAAAAGCTGTCCGAACTGATCATCGTTGACCCAGCGGCGCCTCTCCACGAGCTCAGCCCTGAAATACCCCAGATGCGCGATGGGCCCGCCGAATGACGTCAAGCCGAGTTTCAGGAACGCCATGAAGACTTCGCGCGGGTTTCCCGCGTTTGCTGAAAGCTTCTGTCTTTCAATCATGTGAACAGGCATACGCTTTTGCCGCGGTCAGGCCCACCAGGCACCTCGCGCCTGTCGTCCGTCGTGATCAAATCTTCACGCTACGCAGGCGCAGCGCATTCAAGACCACCGACAATGAGGAGGCGGTCATCGCGAACGCGGCGAACATCGGCCCGATCAGGATGCCGAAGAATGGATAGAGGATCCCGGCCGCGATCGGTACACCAGCCGCGTTGTAGATCAACGCGAAGAACAGGTTCTGCCTGATGTTGCGCATGGTCGCCAGCGACAGCTTGCGCGCGCGCACGATGCCGTCGAGATTGCCCTGGACCAGCGTGGAGCCGGGGCCTTCAAGATGTGGGTGTCCCTCCACAACATCAACAACACTTCTAATCGTATTCTGGCGCACCCGAAGCCGATAGCAAGCAGCGTACGGTGTCTATATAACCCAGCTGTGATGCCACTTCCTGGAGGTTTTGTTCGAGTTCACTCAAGCGGCTTGGGTCAATGCGGTCTGCTGGAAGTTCTAGCACCACGGCCACCTTTTCATCATGATAATACAGAGTGAAGCGTGACGCATCCTGTACTTCAGGAAAGTCCATCCAGGCGACTTTCAAGTCGGCCAGGACCCGATTGCGCAACGGTGCAAGAGGGGTCGTGAGATCGAGTTTGTCATGCATATCGGTATCAACGTGTACCAAAATGTCGCTCACCTGAGATTTTTGTTCAAGCACGCGGCGGCGAACTTCCTCACCGATTCGATGCCCTTCAGAGACGCTGATTCCTGGCTCCACCAATAGGTGGACATCGATCAGAACACGACCAGCCATCAACCGTGTACGCAGATCGTGATATGAGCGCACACCATCCACCGTCGTGATGACTTCTGCTAATTTTTCCAGAGTTTCCGGCTCGACTCCTGTGTCGACGAGTTCGCGCGTGGAATGCCAGGCAAACTGCCAACCCATAATACCAACTATTATGGCTACGATCACAGCGGCCACTGCGTCGAGCCAGACATAACCAATGAGGCTGCCGAAAAATGCGCCGATGACGACCAGAGAAGAGAGCGCATCAGAGCGATGATGCCAGGCATTTGCCTCTATCATTTTGGACTTGACCTTGCGCCCCACTCGGATCGTATAGTGATATAACCACTCTTTGATCAGTACAGACGCAACCGCAGCATATAATACTATCCAGCCGGGGGTCCGCAGGCTTTCGGGTTCAAGCAGTCTCAACATGGCATCGTAAATGAACCCGGCGGCAACGATCATCAGTATCACGCCGATAAAAACAGTTGCGGCAGTCTCAAACCGTGCATGTCCGTACGGATGGTCCCTGTCCGCGGCCTTGCTGCCAGTGTGGTTGACCACCAGTACCAGCCCATCACTGAGCAAATCCGACAGTGAATGGACCCCATCCACGACCAAAGCTTGAGAATGCCCAATTATTCCGACTACTATCTTGAGACCGGCAAGCAAAAGATTTAGCATCGCGCCCACGAGAGTGATTCGCGTTTTAAGTTTGCGCTCGTGGATGGTGGAGTCGGAGATGTTTCCCTTTGATGTTTGCATGATAATTATTAACCTTGGCAAGAAGCGAGATAATTGGTGTGATCGCCAAGGCAAGCTGGTGCGCCAATCATCAGCCCCGCACGATTGTCATTAACGGTTCAAAGTGGTAGGCGGCCGATGAGCGTCCGGGTGCGTCCCGCACCGTCTCAAGCAAGCCCTCCTTCAGCAGCAGCCTGGTGAACCGGCTGGCAGTGTCGGGAGGGGTGCCAGCGCTGGGAGTAAGGCGACTGTTGCTGAAAATCGGGTTGGTGAGCAGATAATCCAGCGCCACCACCGCAAGAAGCGGGTGTCCCTTATCTTATCTTTGCCCATGCGCGCATGCCCATGACGCTGAGCGAGGCGCAGGTCGAGGCGCTGCTGGCCGCGCCGGACGCCAGCACGCCGCTGGGCCAGCGCGACGGTGCCATGCTCGAGCTCATGTACGCCAGCGGCCTGCGCGTGAGCGAGCTGGTTGCGCTCAAGACCTTTCACGTCAGCCTGGCCGACGGCGTCGTGCGCGTGCTCGGCAAGGGCGGCAAGGAGCGCCTGGTTCCCTTTGGGGAAGTCGCCGGAGACCGGCTGCAGCGCTACCTGGACGACGGGCGCCCGGCGCTGCTGGGGCCGCGCCAGAGCGAGGACCTGTTCGTCACCAGCGCCGGCCGCAAGCGCGGCTCGGCCATGTCGCGCGTGATGTTCTGGAACCTGGTCAAGCGCTATGCGGCCCGCGCCGGGATCAGCACGCCGCTGTCGCCGCACACGCTGCGCCACGCCTTTGCCACGCACCTGCTCAACCACGGCGCCGACCTGCGCGCCGTGCAGATGCTGCTGGGTCACGCCGACATCTCAACCACCACCATCTACACACACGTGGCGCGTGAGCGGCTCAAGGACATCGTGCTGCAGCATCATCCAAGGGGGTAGCCATCATCAATGGCCAGCCGCGCGCCGATACACTTTGTGCATGCTCAGGAACCAGTCCATCCTCGCCGTTTCTGTATTGATGGGATGCGCGTCCGCCTCGGCGCTGGCGCAAACGCTCCCGCCCCCGGCCAGCAGCGTGTACAAGTGCGTTGTCGACGGCAAGACGGTCTACTCCGACGAACCCTCCCTCGGCGCTGCGCGCGTCGAGGTGACGCCGACGCGCGGCGTCACAACCCAACCGGTCACATCACTTTGCTGCACTATGCCCAACCCCTGAGCTTGGCGCCGATGCAAGGCGCAAGCGCCGTGACCAAAAGAACCAACGGCCACATGTTGCCGCCTTTGAACTTGTAGGCGTCAAAGAGTACTGCCCAAGTCTTGCCCTGCCACAGGCCGAACGTGAATTCGAAAACCATCGTGAGCGCAGCCCAGCCCATGCCGACCGCCAGGAGCTGGGCAATCCGCCGGACACCCAGCCAGGGCAGTGTCGCGAAGCTGACCGCGATGATGAGCGCCGACAGCAGTAGTCCGCTGAGTGCGAGGCCGATTGTGTTGCCCAGCGTTGGAACAAGGATAGCCTCGCGCAGTCCGCCATTGACGATGGCCAATGCCAGGATAGCGGCCCAGACTGCTAACGATTTCAGCGTGGTCGCAGCAAGCACCATGCCTTCCTCTGACGTCTGACGCTTGAGGTCACACACCGACGCTCACCTGCGCGGCGGCAGAGCGTCTGCTTGGCCGAACAGTTAGGTGCCAAGGCTACAACCGAACGCCAAACCGACCGAGCACCCAAACCAAGCCAAAATACAACCCAACCGTTACGACGCATGATACGCTGAACGCTGGCCAGAAGCCCACGCCGTTTTTGAGCAAGGTCGGCAGAATAAGAAATAGCGGCAACGAGGCCAGAACCAACCAGAAGATGCCATGCGACAGCGACGCGATTGCCTCGACGTCGCCACTATCGTGGTACAGCCAGACGAATGCGAGCAACGATGTGAGCGGCAACGACGCCAACACCGCACCCCAGAGTGAACTGCGCTTACCAAGCTCAGAGACGGCCACAACAACGACTGCTGTTATAAGAACCTTGATTGCGTATTGAAGCATGCGTTCTTGGCACCTTGCGGCATGACGCTTTGCGTAGATGGCTTTTCTCAGCAAACCTACCGCGTCGATCTGGGAGCGACTCACAAGGGTATGGCGCGCCGGCGGTTAGCCAGAGGTGGGTTTCGGGCGTCTCGCGCTTTTCGGCCGGAACGCGTTGCAGACGGCTGGGTCCGTTTCCAGATATGGCCCGCCGATGAGGTCCACGCAGTAAGGGACGGCGGCAAAGATACCGTGCACGCGGGGCTTGCCATCGGCGTCTTTCAGTCCTTCCAGCGTCTCGGCTATGGCCTTGGGCTGCCCCGGCAGGTTGATGATGAGGCATTGGCCGCGGATGACGGCGACCTGGCGCGAGAGGATGGCGGTGGGGACAAAGGCGAGGCTGATCTGGCGCATCTGCTCGCCAAAGCCGGGCATGACGCGGTCTGCGACGGCCAGCGTGGCTTCCGGCGTGACGTCGCGCGGCGCGGGGCCGGTGCCGCCGGTGGTGAGGACCAGGTTGCAGCCCGCGTCCACCAGCTCGATGAGCGTGTTGCTGATGCCGTCCTGGTCGTCGGGGATGAGGCGTTCCTGGAAGGTGAGCGGGTTCCTGAGCGCACGGTGCAGCCAGTCCTTGAGCGTGGGCAAGCCCTGGTCCTCGTAGGTGCCGCTGGCTGCGCGGTCGCTGATGGAGACGATGCCGATGGTGGCGGGTTCAAAGTGGGCGGTCATGTGCAATTCAGCCGGGTTGTGCCGGCGGCGGGCTCTCTTGCGGCGAGGTCGCGTCGCCGGCCGGGTTGTCGTACAGGGTGTCGAGGAACTGGAACAGCAGGCGCCAGCTGCGGTTCTTGCGGGGTGCGGCGCCTGGCTGCCGGGGCGCATCACTGGCGGCATCCAGCGCCACGTCCTTGCGCGCCTGGCGGACGAGCGCGCGCAGTTGCTGCACGTCGGTCCGGGGGAATTCGGCCACCCACTCGGTGACGGCGTCGTCGCTGGCGAGCAGGCGGTCACGCCAGCGCTCCAGCGCGTGCAGGCGCAGCACGCTGGCGGCCGAGCCGTGGTGCTGTTCCTGGACAGCGTGCTCTATGGCGGCGATCTGCTCTGCGCTGAGCTTGCGCATGAGCTTGCCGACGTACAGACTCTGCCGGCGTCGGCCTCCAAATGCGTGTATGCCGGCCAGCATGTCCAGTGCGTCCACCAGACGTTCAGGCAGCGCCAGGCGCGCCCGCAGCGGTTGCGGCAGCCGCAGGAGCTGCTCGCCCAGGTCCTGCAGCGCCGCGCTTTGCGCCTTGCGGGCGGTCTTGCTGGGCGTTGGCGGGCTGGAATCGGGTTTCACGGGCATGCAATGCAATGGGCAGGCGGCGCACGCCGCGTTTTTGGCCGTGCCGGCGGGCTGGCCGGTTCGGCACCAGTATGATAGCGGTCACTATGGCAGATGCATCCAGACCGTTGACCGGGTTTTCTTATTCACGCGTCTTTTTCGAGGAGCTGGTTGACCAGGCCATCGCCGAGGCCCGAAAGCTGGGCGCGACCGACGTCAGCGCGGGCGCGACCGAGGGCGCCGGCCTGTCGGTGACGGTGCGCAAGGGCGAGCTGGAGTCGGTCAAGCGCAACCGCGACAAGTCGCTGGGAATCACCGTCTACCTGGATCAACGGCGCGGCAACGCCAGCACCAGCGACTTCGCGCCCGAAGCGATCCGGCGCACGGTGCGCGCGGCGTACGACATTGCGCGGTTCACGGCGGAAGACCCCGCTTCCGGCCTGCCTGACGAAGCCGATATTGCCACCGAGCAGCGCGACCTGGACCTGTTTCACCCCTGGCAGGTCAGCGCCGAGCAGGCGACCGAAATTGCGCAGCGCTGCGAGCAGGCGGCGTTTGCCGTGGACCCGCGCATCAGCAACAGCGAGGGCGCCAGCGTCACGGCGCAGCAGGTCCATTTTTTTTCCGCACACACGCATAAATTCCGTGGCGGCTACGCGAGCTCGCGGCACTCGATCTCGGCCACGCCCATAGCGCAGGAGCCGGGGCAGGGCGGCGACATGCAGCGGGATTTCTGGTTCAGCTCCATGCGCAGTGCGTCGGAGCTGGAGACGCCAGAGGCCGTGGGGCGGCGCGCGGCCGAGCGCGCACTGCGGCGGCTGGGCGCGCGCAAGACGGGAACCGCGCAGTGCCCGGTGCTGTTTGACTCGTTGCTGGCCGCCGGGCTGCTGGGCAGCCTCGTGCGCGCGCTCAGTGGTGGTGCGCTGTACCGGCGCACGTCGTTCCTGCTTGACTCGGTGGGGCAGCAGGTCTTTCCGGAGCACGTGCAGGTGGCCGAGGATCCCTTTGTTCCGCGCGGCAAGGGCTCGTCCCCGTTTGACGACGAGGGCGTGCGCGTGAAGCCGCGGCACGTGGTGGCCGATGGCGTGGTGCAGGGCTACTTCCTGAGCACGTACTCGGCGCGCAAGCTGGGCCTGAAGACCACCGGCAACGCCGGCGGTTCGCACAACCTCACCCTGTCTTCCAGCCTGACTGCGGCGGGCGATGACCTGGACGCCATGCTGCGCAAGCTGGGCACCGGGCTTTTCGTGACCGAGCTGATGGGGCAGGGCGTCAACCCGATCACCGGCGATTATTCGCGCGGCGCCAGCGGCTTCTGGGTCGAAGATGGCAAGCTGGCGTATCCGGTGCAGGAAGTCACCATTGCCGGCAACCTGCGCGACATGTTTGGCGGCATCGTCGCCATTGGCGCCGATGCCTATACGTGGGGCGCCAAGACCACCGGCCCGGTGCTGGTGGACAGGATGACCGTGGCCGGCAACTGATCCGGCTTCCCGTACGGATCAGTTGGCAGCCAGCGCCTGCCGGGCCAGCTTGCTCACCACGCCCATGTCGGCACGGCCGGCCAGGCGCTCGCGCGCTGCGCCCATGACCTTGCCCATGTCGCGCGGGCCGGTGGCGCCGGTCTGGGCGATGATTTCCGCCACGGCGGCGGCCACGGCTTCGGCAGGCAGCTGCTCGGGCAGGTAGGCCTGCAGCACCTCGATCTCCGCAGCCTCCTTGTCGGCCAGGTCCTGGCGGCCGCCCTCGGTGTATGCAGCCACGCTGTCCCTGCGCTGCTTGATGAGCTTGCCCACGGTGGCCAGGATGGCGGCATCGTCCAGCTCCACGCGCTGGTCCACCTCCTGCTGCTTGATGGCGGCCAGCAGCATGCGGATGGTCCCGAGCCGCTCGCTCTGGCGCGCGCGCATGGCCGCTTTCATGTCGTCGGTGATCTGTGCTTTCAGTGTCATGGTGCATTCAGGGAGGAAAAGGAGGGCTCAGAGCTTGAGAATGAATTGATCGCGCCCGAGAGGATCGCCAAAGCCCGTCCAATCAAGACGCAAAGCGCAGGCATAGCTTGGGCTATGGCGAGCATTTGCAACGCCGAGTGGGCGGGTTTGGGCGGTCAAAGCGGGCATGTTCGCGGTAGGAATGCCCATTACTGAGCACCCCCCGCACAGATCCCGGCGAGCGCGATTCGCGCACCGGGCTCCTGCCTCAGGTAATTGACGCGAAACCGTCGGTCGGG